>JBAYAI010000013.1:0-19321 GCA_041669865.1 Bacilli bacterium
ACACACGAAAGCCCACAGTGGATATGTTCGCACAAAGAGAATTTCTGATAAAAATATTTTGGTTACTAGTATTTGACAGCTATAACTTCCGCTCAAGCCATGTTGAGACAGTTGTTTCGTTAACTTTGAAATAACGTAAATAAAGAAGAATAGATTAAATATTATACTAGCAATGTTTTATTCTTTCTTTTTTATCCAACTAACTTTTACTTCTTTTTACATATCAGGAAGTTATATATATTTCACTGTGATTATTTTTTTCACTTTTCCAAATCAATATCCAGTTATATAATTAGATATACTTTTATAAATTGATTAGTCGATAGTCTATAATTAGAAAAAAATATATTTAAAAATAGATCAGTATATTTTTATTTAATACATTTATATCTACCTTCAAGATATATTAAAAAATGGAGAAAGCACATATGATAAATAAGATATACGAAACAATAATGAATTATCAAACTGATATAGAACAGGAACAACGAGATAAGGAGGAAATGCTTTCATTCATTAGAAGAAATCCCGATGCTCTTAGCCGGAAAAATTTAACCGGTCACTTTTCCGCATCCAGTTGGATAGTAAATAAAGATCACACAAAAGTTCTAATGGTATTTCACAATATTTATAAATCCTTTTCCTGGACAGGAGGTCACAATGACGGAGAAGAGGATTTTTTGGAAGTAGCAAAAAAAGAGGCTAGAGAAGAGACTGGAATACAAGATTTAAAGTTGATATATGATGGAATTTTTTCCTTGGAATCTTTGACAGTTGATGGTCACATGAAAAACGGAAAATACGTTCCTTCTCACCTTCATTTTAATCTCACTTATTTATTTGAAGCAGATGAAAGAGACCCTCTAACCATAAAGGCGGATGAAAATAGTGCTGTAATGTGGATCCCATTAAATGAGTTAGATAAAAAAGTAAATGAAATATGGATGAAACAATGGATTTACTCTAAATTGATCCATAAGCTTTCTAAATTAGATATGAAGATTAATTCGTTGAACTGATTTTTATTTATATATATAAAATTTTTGAACTATTTATTTGATATTCAGCATAAGCGGTGTTAGGGTATTAATATAAATATTAAACGATTGCTTAATATTTAAATGTTGAATTGGAGATTGTACTATGGAAAAAAGAGAAAACAAAGAACTTCACGGTCGTGGAGATAACGTTGAAGAATTACAAAAAATAATTCCAGATGAGGAGTTTTCTATCGAAGCTGCAAATATTTATTCTCTTCTAAGCGACAGCACTAGATTGAGAATATTGTATTTAATAAAAGATCGTGAACTTTGTGTATTAAACATATCTAAAGTAATAAAGATGAGTTCTCCGGCAATATCCCATCACTTGAAAACTCTAAAACAAATGAGAGTCTTGAAGAGTAGACGAATTGGTCAGAGAGTTCATTATTCAATTGCCGACAACGAACAAGGGCAACTTGTAAAAAAATTGCTCGCTACCACTTTTAATTACGGAGAATAGTTATCATGAAAAATCAATATACATTCACACTAAACAATCTTTGCTGTACAAATAAAGCCAACAAAGTTGTAAAAGCAATTAACAAAATCGATGGAGTAAAATCAAAAATTTCCTTTCCTGATAATAAATTAAAAATCAGTTCTCAATCTACTTTGAGCAAGGATTTCATCGAAAAAATTGTCCATTCAGTAGATTCAAACATTTCGCTCGTATCCCATATGACCGAATGTGAGCACTGCAATATAGCTGATAATTATCAAAAAAAGGATAAGATTGTTCAAAGAGTCTTACCAATCAAAGATATCATCACTTCCTCAATTGGGTTGCTGCTTGCGATTGCGGCATATTTTACGATTGATTTAAATTTTTATTTGGGTCTTTCCTTATACATAATTTCCTATATTATCCTCGGATATGAAGTCCTAATTGAGGCTGTTAAAAATATTGCTCATGGCGGTTTTTTAGATGAGAACTTCTTGATGGCCATAGCAACAATTGGTGCTTTTGCAATTCAACAATATCCAGAAGCAATTGGAGTAATGCTATTCTACAAAATCGGAGAAGCATTCGAACATTACGCAGTTTCAAAAAGTAGAAATTCAATTATGAGCGCAATAGATATGAGAGAAGAATCAGTTATGCTCATTGATGATTTTGGAAATCAAAAAAGAATTCCTGCCAAAGATGCTCAAATCGGCCAACGAATTATCATAAAAGTTGGAGAACGTGTTCCACTAGACGGACTTGTCGTTAAGGGAGAAACGTTCTTAGATACCTCTCCAATAACAGGAGAATCTCTTCCTGTTCACGTCAGGAAAAACGATTTGATTTATTCCGGTTGTATGAATACAAGCGGAGTCATCGAAATGGAAATTAAAAAAGAACTATCTAATTCTATGGTTACTAGAATACTAAAATCGGTCGAGGATGCAACCGAGAAAAAGCCAAAAATGGATAGATTTATTTCTCGCTTCGCTAAGTTTTATACACCAATCGTAGTCGGAATGGCCTTACTAGTAGCTATCGTTCCTCCATTGTTTGATGGAGAATGGGTAAAATGGATCACCTCTTCCTTGACTCTTTTAGTTATCAGTTGTCCCTGCGCTCTTGTTCTTTCCGTTCCCCTTGCCTACTTTTCGGGAGTCGGGCGAGCTTCAAAAAGTGGAATTTTATTTAAAGGGGGAATCTCATTAGAGACCTTAACAAAGGTCAAAATTGTGGTTTTAGATAAAACTGGAACAATCACTAAAGGTGATTTTTCCGTACAAAAGATAAATACATTCGACAAGAATTTCTCATCCACTGATGTTATATCCATCATGGGAAGCCTCGAGAATAACTCAAATCATCCAATTGCTAAAAGTATATTGAAGGAAATAAAACAAAGCAAAGTTACCACCTTCAAAGCAACCAATATTCAAGAAGTATCTGGTAAGGGAATCGTCGGGAAAATTGAGGGAAAAACCTATTATTTAGGAAATGGAACGTTCATGAAAGAAAATGGCATAAATAATATACCTAAATCAACTGCTATCTTTGGAACAACAATTTATTTATCCAACGGTTCAAAAGTAATAGGTTCCGCTACTATTTCCGACACTATCAAACCAGATGCGAAAGAAACAATTGAACGATTAAGTCGCTTAAATTTGGAAACAGTCATGTTGACTGGGGATACAAAATTCTCAGCTCTTGCTGTCCAAAAAGAAACAGGAGTGAATCAGATTTTCAGCGATTTACTTCCTGATGACAAATTAAAAATTATGCAAGACTTGAGAAAAAAAGGTCCTGTTCTATTTATTGGTGATGGAATAAATGACGCTCCTGTTATAGCTAACGCTGATTGTGGAATAGCTATGGGAAGCGGAACAGACGCGGCCATCGAAGCTTCTGATGTTGTATTCATGAATTCAAATTTATCTTCGCTTACTTCTGCTCTCTCTCTCAGCAAACGAACCCAATCTATCGCTAAAGGCAATATAGTTTTTGCCTTAGCTTTTAAAGCTGTCATCTTGGGATTAGCTTTCGCTGGATTAACCAATCTATGGGCAGCAGTGTTTGCTGATACAGGAGTTGCAATTTTGTGTTTGCTTAATTCAATGAGATTACTTAGATTTAAAATATAAAAAAATCAAAAAGCAGTTTTCGCTTTTTAATGGTATGATTTTTATATATAGAAAAAAGGAGGTGCTTTTATGGATAAGATAAAATTGATGAATGGAGCAAAAATTCCATCCATAGGATTAGGGGTATTTCGTTCTAAGGAAGGTGAGGAAACCTTCAATGCAGTAAAATGGGCACTTGAAACAGGTTATCGTCATATTGATACTGCGATGATATACGGAAATGAAACTTCTGTAGGTAAAGCTATAAAAGCAAGCGGAATTGATCGTAAAGAAATCTTTGTCACTACAAAAATATGGAATGATGATATTCGCAATCATAGAGTTAGAGAAGCTTATTTTGAAAGTCTAAAGCGACTCGACTTAAATTATGTCGACTTATGCTTAATACACTGGCCGGCCAAAGGATTCCAAGAGGCTTGGACTGAATTGGAAAAATTATACAATGAGGGTAAAATTCGTTCTATTGGTGTTTCCAATTTTCACGTTCATCACTTCCAAGAACTAGAAAGCACAATGAATATTTTACCGATGGTAAATCAAATTGAATCTAATCCAAGAATGAATAACCAGGAATTAATCGACTATTGCCAATCGAATGGGATTGTCGTGGAAGCTTATTCTCCGCTGGGAGGAACTGGCTCCAGAATTTTTAGTAATCCTACTCTAATGAAAATTGCATCAAAGCACAACAAAAGCGTCGCAAATATAATAATTAGATGGTGCTTGCAAAGAGGCCTAGTTGTCCTTCCAAAATCAGTTCACAAAGAATATATAATAAACAATATCAATAGTTTTGATTTTGAATTATCTCCAGAAGAGATGAAAACAATAAACGAATTAAATACCAATACAAGGTCAGGAGCTGATCCCGACAACTTTAATTTTTAATCAGATTAATTTACTGTATCAATTCTTTGACAAAAGGAATTGATGTCATTGCGCCTTTTCTTTGGATAGCAATTGATGCAGCATAAACACCTACGTGTATCGCTTCTTTAATTGTCTTTCCAGCAGAGATAGAATTTATAAAATATCCATTGAAGGTATCGCCAGCGCAAACGCTGTCGACAACTTTCACTTTCTCAGCTGGAATCAACCCGCTGTGTTTCTTATTTTGATAATAAACACCCTTTGCTCCTAAGGTGACAATTACATTTTGTATTCCCTTTTCAATCAGCTCAGCGCACTTAACTTGAATACATGCTTTTGGGTTGCCCACGTAATAGTCCAATTCGTTTTCATTTGGAGTAAAATAAGTTATATATTTAAAATATTTAGGGTTGATAATTCCTTTAGGTGCCGGATTAAGTAGAATAATTTTATTCCGTTTTCCGGCTAATTCTAAAATATATTCACTTGTCGATTTTTCAATTTCATTTTGCAAAACAATAATATCGTTTTCAAAAATCAGGCGAGAATTATCGTCGATAAATTCTCTATTGATTTTTCCATTCGCTCCCTCGACTATGATAATTTCGTTTTCTCCTGCCGAATCAACGATAATATTTGCTGTCCCTGTGTTTTCATCATCCAAACTCTTAAGGTGAACTTCCATGTTCTCTCCTTGCAAAACCTCTTTTAAATATTCACCCTTTCGATCATTTCCAACAGCGGATAGAAAAGTAACTTCTCCTCCGCTTCTAGCTATAGCAACTGCTTGATTAAGTCCTTTTCCTCCAGGAGAAACATAAGATGTCAAAGCTCTAATCGTTTCCCCTTTTTCAGGAAACTTATCGACATAATAGGTTTGATCAATGTTTGAACTTCCAATGGTCAAGATTTTCATTTTTTCTCCTTTCCAAATGACTCATTATAGGAATCTTTTTTTTTGCTTTATTAATTATCTACTTTTCAAAGTTCACAAAATTTATTCCTTTTTTATTTCGTTGTATTAAAAAATTAATTGATATACATTAATAATAACATTTAGATTGGATTGATAGTACTATGAATATATTAATAATTAATGGAACAAATTATAAAAAGAACACTTATTACATTGCAAAACAACTTGTTAATAAGATTTCTAACGAAACTACAAAGGTTGATGAAATTTCTCTACCGCGGGATTTGCCATCTTTTTGTGCTGGTTGCGGCGCATGTTTCAAAGAGAATATTGACTTATGTCCTCATCGCACTTTTACAAAACCGTTGGAAGAAAAAATGGATAATGCTGACATCTTGATTTTTGTCGTACCAACATATGTTTATCATGCTCCAAGTTCTCTAATGAATTTTTTAGATCACTTTTGTTCACTGTGGCTTTTGCACAAACCACTTCCTTCAATGTTTTTAAAACAAGCTGTCGTCATATCCACATCAGCGGGAAAAGGACAAAAGGAAGCTATAAAAGATGTTACAGACTCACTTGAATATTGGGGTGTCCCTAGAATTTATACTCTCGGTGTTTCTTTAAAAGCGGCAAGAATTGAAAAGGCCAATCCTAAAATTCTAAAATCCATATATGCTTCTACAACAAAAATTGCTAAAAAAATAAAAAAGAGATACAACAAAGTAACGCCGTCATTTAAGGCACGCTTTAAATTCTTTATCATTAGAAAATTGATAAAACATATAGACATGAATGAATCTGACACTCGCTATTGGAAAAAACAAGGTTGGTATTATAATGAAAAACCTTGGCACAAGAAAACTCTGATGGATAACTGTCCAAACTTTCATTCTGGAAAGTATTAATAAATTTAATTGCAATATTGAAAAGCGGTGTCTATAATATATTAGTAAGGTAACTTACTAATTGGAGGACATTATGAAATACATTCTTGCTACTAATGACAAAGACATTCACTCAACCATATCTCCCGTCTTTGCCAGAGCACATTATTTTGGCATTTACGACACGGAGACAAAGAATATGAAATTCATTGAGAACAAAGCTCGACTTGCTCAAGGTGGGGCAGGAGTAAAAGCGGCTCAATTTATCGTCGATCAAAATATCGATAAATTGATTGTTGTTCGTTTGGGTGAAAATTCATATAGAGTATTGCAATTGGCCAATATAGAAATACTCCAAACACCGGAAGATACTTTAGAGAATATTTTCCATCTTTGCGAATCAAACCAGTTGAATAAATTAGATTGTATTTCAAAAGGTTTGCATCATCATGGATAAACTTTCGATTGCTTTTCTTTCTGGCAAAGGCGGTACAGGTAAAACATTTATCTCGACCAACTTTGCAAATTCTGTTCCGAATGCATCATATATCGATACTGATGTAGAAGAACCAAATGGCAGTATATTCTTTCCAACAGAAAATAAAACTACTGAGAATGTCTCAGTAAAAATACCGCAGTTTGACCGAGAAAAATGTACCGGATGTCGAGCTTGTGTGGATTTTTGTAAATACAACGCTCTAATCTTTATTAAGCGTCCATTTTTAGTGCCTGAGGTTTGTCACTCTTGTGAGGGATGCTATCACGTTTGCAACTATGGAGCAATTAAACTTGTAGACAAGAAAGTTGGAGAAGTCGAAAAGTCACTTTGTCGAGGCCACGAGATAATTTCTGGCAAAATGAAAGTCGGAGAGATGAGTGGTACTCCAGTTATAAAATGTGCGAAAGAAACGTCAACAAAGGATTTAATTGCCATTGATTGTCCTCCCGGTAGCTCATGCTTAGTCCTCGAAGCTATACACGATGTCGACTATTGTGTATTAGTTGTTGAATCGACTTTATTTGGTTTTCACAACTTTAAAATGGTTTACAACATTTGCAAAAAGCTGAATAAGCCTATCGGCATTGTTATCAACAAATACGATGGTGAAAATTCTTTGATCAAAGATTTTGCCGCTAAATATAATGTAAAAATATTGGATATTTTCCCCTTTGATAGAGATATTGCCGAGAAAACTTCCGCAGGAAATCTTATCTCAAATAATCCTTTATATGCGTCTAGATTTAAAATTATGTACAAGAAAATATTGCATCAATTACATTTAGGTGAACAAAATGAATAAACAAAAAAACATGACTACAATAGTTGTTCTCTCTGGAAAGGGTGGAACGGGAAAAACAACTGTAAGCAACATCCTCATCGATAAACTAGAGTCAAAAGTTTTCCTCGATTGTGATGTTGATGCACCTAATCTTCACTTAGTTCAAAATATGAGCACTCATCCAATCGAAATGGGATATGTCGGATTATCTAAATACAAAATTGATTTAAATAAATGCATAGGATGTGGTTTGTGCTATTCTTTATGTGCTTACGGTGCAATACAAAAAATTGACAATATTTACTCGATAGATACTTATCGGTGTGAAGGCTGCTCACTTTGCTATGTAAAATGTCCAGCCAAAGCAATTGAAGAAGTAAAACAAGTAGATGGTCACACTTATATATACAAAGGAAAAAGTAAATTATTCGGAACAGCTCAAACAAATATCGGTTCCGGCAACTCTGGAAAACTAGTAACGGAAATGAGAAATCAAATTCAGTCGGAACATCGATACAGCAAATTCAAAGTCATCGATGGTCCTCCTGGCATAGGCTGTCCAGTAATAGCATCAATGACTAATACAAATTACGCCTTGATTGTGACAGAGCCTTCACAGTCTGGATTATCTGATTTAAAAAGGATAATCGAAACTGCGACGCTATTAAAAACTACGCCGCTGGTTATAATAAATAAAGCAGATCTAAATATAGAATTATCTAAATCAATACAAAAGTATTTAGAAGAAAATGGAATAGTACATTTAGGAAATCTTCCATATGATAAAAATGTTATTGCCAAAAACAATTTAGATCTCTACGACAAAGAATCTTTCTTCTTCAAGAAGATGGATGAAATAGTATACGCATTACTAAATATAATAAAAGCTAATAAGGAAAAGGAGAAAAAGAATGAAAGTAGCAGTTGCAATTAGCGAGAACAAAGTTTCTCAACATTTCGGATTTTGTGAATTATTTAGAGTTTACAATATATCCGAAGGGAAGATCGTCAGTAAAGAGGATATAGCCAATCCCGGACACAAACCTGGATTCCTTCCTGCGTTTTTAAACAACAAAGGTGTTGAAGTTATTATCGCTGGTGGAATGGGTGGAAGCGCAGTTGATCTCTTCAATGAAAACAAGATTGAGGTTATACTGGGTATCTCTGGTGATTCAGATGTTGCGGTCGAAAAATACATTGCCGGTGATTTAGAATCCACTGGATCCATATGTCACGAACACACAATGCACAATCACTAGTAAAAAGTCTAACTAATTAAAAAAGCTGAATTTGAAGTGTTCCTATTAAGTTACAAGCATTAGTTTAAATATTTATAACCCAAGATGGTTACTTATCTTTAAATGGTATCTTTGTTTACTCAATATGGAGCATATCAATTTTCAGCTTTTTTTATTCTCTAATTATAACTTTTTATAATTCTCTAATTTTGTCAAAGTAATCTTTATTATCTTCAATTTGCTTCGAATTACCTACCACACAAAGTGCTGAGTTCTCAAGTAAATCTTTTAAAACTTTTCCGAATTCTCGAATTGATTCTTCGCTTGTATTGATCAACTCTTCTTGCGACTTACATAAATCTTCATAAGTCTTACCTTTCAAAGTTCTAACAAGGGCAATTTCTCCGCGATTGGAAATGTGAATTGGAGGATTGAATCCGCTCAAACTTCCAACTTTTGTATTGAACAACAATTCATCATCAATATCTAATTCCATGAGATATTTCGGAGTACCTTTAAATACATTATCAGATTCAATTATGTGAGGATCTCTATAGGTGCTCATGAGAACATCTCCTTCTTCGCTGCCTTTAAAGAAGCAACCATAAGCCCCTCCTTTAACTCTAATTTCGTTCCAAAAATAAGTTCTTCCTACTAACGAGTTAATAACATTTAGCTCTCCACCAAAATCACTCTTAACTTTTTTAGAATCACCCACTCTCGAAACATAATTGACATTGGATTGTGTTTTTATACCCTCGGAAATCTTTTGAGGTATAAACTCTTCTGCCTCCTGGAAATCACCTTTACCATTCAAATTGTCATAGACTCTCTTCGCACAATCAGCGAAGACTTCAAAATCCTCTTTAGAGCATGTGCAACTCGCAAAGTATCTTTTCTTTGCAAAAATAATTTCCGCAATATTATTTAATTTCTCAGAGATCTTTTCCTTTGTCGATTCAAACTCTTTAATTTTTTCACTAATAAAGTCATAGTATCCAAATCCACTTACATTATCATTGAAGAAATAATCCTCATTGATAAATGAACCAGCTCTAATAAATGAAGCGCGGTGTCCTACACTTGTGGCGTATGATTGGAAATTCGCCTTTGCTGTAACAAGGCTTTGAAGCATTTCTTTATATGAATCAAATTTAGAATTTTTAATAATTTCTTCGATCAATTCCTTTGCTTTTTCCAAATTCTCTTTAAGCGTGGAGAACTTAATCATAACTACATTATAAAAAGTATCGTCAACTTTTCTAATGCGCGAGAAAGAAATATTTAGCTTACCCAAGTATCTCTTCAACAAGCTATTTAATTCAACTACGCTGTAATTCTTTGTGGGGAGCTTAGTGTACAAATCAGTTAATAAATTTATATACTTCGTATCTTGTACGCTGTTCTTTCCAAGGTTGAATGCAAATGTTCCGTAGAGAATATCATTGGTAAATCCCTCTTCAATATAAAGATCGAAATCTTTATTTTGAACCTTCTCGCACTTAAATTCAGCGGGCTTCTCTTTTATGTCTTCCTCCGTTAGAGTAGGCAATGTATCTATCTCTTCTTTTGTATTCTTCTCAGTTTGATATTTTTTCAATTGAACATTCATTTCGATTAGTTCATCGAGTTCTTTATCGCTCAAAGACGATTTAAATTTAGCAAGTTTTTCTTCTGTCTTCTTTTCTCTCTCTGCCAATATTGTCTTTGAAGGTAAAAGTTCCACGAACGCGGCGTGATTATTTCTAAGCAAATAATTCTCAATAACTTTTTCAAAATATCCTTTTTTCAAATCTTCTTTCAATTCTTCATAATACTTAATTTTTTCTAAGCCTAAGCAAGGATCTTCATCATAAAGCCATTCGCCAAGCATTGTTGTAATATATCCAAGTCCGCGAGGAGTGTAAGAAAATTCTCCTTCTCTTGCTTTGAACTCATAAAAATTAATATTAGATAAAACTTGTTCGTGATTTAAATTAGTTAATGCTTCAGTTAATTTAGATTTTATGATATCTAACATTTCTTGCTTTTTATCTGGCTTAGCGTTTGTAGCGATAAATGCAAAGATTGGTTGCTTAATATCCACCTCTAAGTCCGCTTGGAAATCTTCAGCGATTTTCGCATCAAATATAGCTTGTTTAATTTCAGCTCCTGTCGAGTTTACTAAAGTCGAAGCAAGTATATTCAAAGCTAATTGTAGCTTTACATCCTTGGTGTCTTTAAGACTCAACGCATAAGCAAACTGAGCGCGCTGCCCCGCATCTTCGTTTGGACCGATTGGATATTCCAAAGTAACATTTCTCATTTTTGAAAAAGCAGGCTGAGACTTAACTTTGGAGTCAATATCAATCTTGTCAAACTTCGACAAATATTCTCTATCAATCCAATCCATTCTTTCTTCCATATCTAAGTCACCATAGAGGAAGATATAACTGTTAGATGGATGATAATATCTTTTGTGGAAATTTTTAAATTCCTCATAACTGAGTGTGGGAATTATTTCAGGATCTCCACCAGATTCAAATGCATATGATGTATCGGGAGAAATAGCATTAAACAAAGTTCTATATAGTACTTGTTGAGGATTCGAAAAAGCACCTTTCATCTCGTTGTATACGACACCGTTATATTTTATTGGATCGTCTTTGTCTAATATTTCATAGTGCCATCCTTCTTGAAGAAAAATATTCTTGTCGGTATAAATGTTTGGAAACAAAACTGCATCCAAATATACTGACATTAAATTCTTAAAATCAGAAAGATTTTGAGATGCACAAGGGTATATTGTTTTGTCTGGATATGTCATAGCGTTCAAGAATGTATTTAGTGATCTTTTCGTCATTTCAGCAAAAGGATCTTTAACCGGATACTTCTTAGATCCGCACAATACTGAATGTTCAATAATGTGAGGAACGCCTGTCGAATTTTCTACTGGTGTTCGGAAGCCTATGGTAAAAACTTTATTTTTATCTTCGTTTTTAATGCAAGCTACCCTAGCTCCAGTTTTAATGTGCTCATAAATTTTAACTTCAGAATTAATATCTTCTATAAATTGAGCTCTGATAAATCTGTAATTCATTTTTCTCTCCTTAATAATGTTTGAAATAAATATAATTTTTCGTTAGCTAATAGAAAACTTGAAAGTCCACTAATAGAAATTCTTCAAAAGATAAATAGATCGAGTTATTAATGTTTTCAATGACCTTTAATTTCTCGATGTGATATCTTACTGCCTTATATCTAAATTCTCCTATTAACAATACATATATGTTACCACAAAAAAAGTTTCATATCGCCATTTCAACTCATTATTTTCTCGACTTTTTTTCGCAGACAATTTTTTCATCTATTAACTGATCAACATATTTTTAAACAGGCATTTTGTCTTAAATAAACAAAGTGATATTTTTATTGTGTAAAATCATTAAAATATACCTTAACAAAGGTCTGTAGTTAGTATCGTTAACTTATGTGTTTTTTTGATTTTCTTGCTGCGTTTTCATCTAATTCTAACTCCATTAAAAAAAGCATATATTCAATCCAGTAGAAATTGGTTTTCTCTCATAATACATTCAATCAAGACTCTATTTTGCTTGTTTAGATAATAGACAAATTTCTATATTATTTCACCAAATAATTGAAGAATAGCGCCTTTTTAGATGTATCTATCTAGACCTTTGTTAAGGTCTAGATTGTTATTTTCACACCTAAATGATAACAATTTCTAATCATGTTACATAATTTTTTTATTTTACTATATTTATCTCCGAATATATGGCAAATAAAAAAGAACACAAGCTATCTGTGTTCTTTTACATATTACTTTAATTTAGATTGTTAGATGCCAAGAGATATCTCACCAAAGGACAATGAATAAAATTGAATAACGGAAAACAAGAATTGAAATTGTTCTTTGAAAGTTTTTTCTTCATAATCATCGGGCAAAACCTCATCAAATTCTACCTGGTAATTTATTTTATCGGTTTCTGTCACATCGCCAGCAACAACGCTCATTTCTAAAGTGTGTCCGCTGTCATCAATAATGATATCTTTCACATATTCATCATCATTAATTTCTATTTTGTAATATCCATCTGCATTGGTATATACTTCAATATCATCTGAAAAATCAACGGACGCCAGCGAGTAGACTCCCAGTTGAGTATCTATCATTTCTCTATCATAGTCTACTGTAGGATCATAATCATCATTGACGCTCATAAGCGATCCATTAAAGTTAATTTCAGTTCCATCACTTTCGTATGTAAAGTTGAGATTTATATAGTCATAATACAAATTATCGGTTGAATTATATCTAGTATATGAATAACAAGTTCCGTAGTTTGATTCAACTAATAAATCAAAATAGTAACGGGAATCTTCAATTCCTATTCTTTCTTTTAATGTTGTATCAATATCTATTACTTCCTCATCCTCCGTGTAACTTCCGATAATTACACTTTCTAATTCTCGTTCGTTATAATCATCGGCATCTTCGTTCTTAGACTTCGCCTCTTCAAATTTTTGTTCTGCTTCTTGGTCATCTTCAATCAAAGTAAATTCGGCATATTCACCACATCCAGCAAGAGCTAAAATTCCGATTGAAACCAAGGATAAAAAGACCTTTTTTTTCATTAGTTTTTCCTTTCTTACTAATCAACTACCATTAGTATAGATTTGAATAATATTTAGAGCAAATAAATAATTTTAATATTCCGACCTAATAGGAGTTACTTTTCAAAACTGAAATCGTATTCGATAAATTCTTTATACTCAGTATTACCTTTTAAAATATCTCTCTTATCTTTGATGAAACTCGAGTTGACTCCGTTTGGAAAATGCTGAAATTCTAAACAGCATCCTTCGTATCTCTCCAAGGATTTTCCATTGTTAACAATAACAGGATCTATGTAATTTGTCGTATATAAAACTACGCAATTGTAACTTGATTTTATCTTTACACATCTACCAGAGATTTTATCAAATAGAAAGGCAGAGACGTTATGCTCTCCAGGATCATCAACAATAAAAGGATTGTCGTATCCGCGGGTGTTTTTTTGGCATTCTTTTGTCTCGATATATTTTCCAATTTCGTGTGGAGCCTTAAAATCAAATATTTCATCAGCTTGTTTTATTCCAGTGGATATTACATCTTCATTAACTTCTCCATAATAGGAAGAGTCTAAATAAAGAACTTCATCTAATATGTCCCTTTTACAATTTCCGGAAAGGTTGAAATATGAGTGATTTGTTAAATTTAACAATGTCGTTCGGTCGCTGATTCCATAATGTTCAATACGCAAATTATTTTTAAACTTGCTCAATCGATAACTTATTTCGACATTTAAATTTCCAGGATATCCGCCTTCGCCATCCTTAGAAAAATATTTAAAGATTAAATACTTGTACTCGTTAGTTTCCTTTTTCACAACCTTAAACTTTTTAAAGGCAAATCCGTCAACTCCACCGTGCAATGCGTGCTTATTTTCTTCGCGTTTTTTGATGGAATATGTTTTGCCTTCTAAATTGAACTTTCCATTTTCAATCCTTCCTGCTGTTCTTCCAGTTGGCTTTCCAAAGTAGCATTTAGATGTCTCATAATCATCTATCTGAAGAGGATGAACTAAAATAGATTCTCGTTTATTATTCTTATCAGGAACAATAATATCGACAATTCCTGCTCCAATTGGAGATAGCAAAACTGTTATGCCATTGTTGTTTTCTAATTTATATATATCTTTCATTTTTCTCACCTATGTAAATATTATATCATCTTCGTTTTCAAAAGAAGGAAACGCTTTAAATAAAAAGCAGTTTAGAATTTATCTAAACTGCTTAGAAATACTAATTTAGTTCTCTAGTTCAGGCTTTTCCAAAAAAGCCTCTAATTTATATACGCCTTTTTCCTCTCCGAAAGCGAAAATGTGATCTCCAGGTTTGATAATTGATTCGCGATTTGGCATGAATGTACTGCTTCCACGATGAACCAAAATAATATTAACTCCGAAGTTTGTCGGTGCGTTTAGTTTCATTAAACTAATGGGTTGAGTTCCTTCTCTCACGAGAATATCAAAAACTTTATATCCTTCTGAAATATTATAATAATCCATGACAGATGAGGAAGAAACTTTTAAGGCAAGAGATCTCGAAGCGATGTCAAAGGGATATATGACATTGTCCGCTCCTATCTTGATAAGCAATTCTTCATACATTGTGTCATCAATTCGACAAGTTATTTTTTTAACTCCAACTTTTTTCAAAGCGACCACCGTCAATATTGTTGTCGCTATATTTTCTTGGGAATCTTGCCCAAAGGCGACAATTGCATTGTCTGCATCAGTTACTCCAACTTCCTCTAGCACATCAGCTTTGGTAGAATCACACACAATTGCGTTATTGATAATATCACCTACTTTAGCGACATTTTTCTTATCCTTGTCAATAGCAATTATATCGACATCCCTCAAAGCGAGATTCTTTACTAGCCCCAAGCCAAATCTTCCGAGGCCAATTACAACAATAGTTTTTCTCATAAGATTACCTCCAAGTATTTTTTCTTATATTTATTAACCAATCATTATGTCAGTAGATAGATAACCGACTGTTTCCTTTTGCGGATTGTTTATCATCGGATTCCATATTGTTAAGACAGAAACCGGACCAATTCTACCAAAGTACATCAACAAGCAAATGACAACTTTGCTAGCCGAACCTAACTGGCTAGTTATTCCTCTAGATAAACCTACTGTTCCAAAAGCAGAGAAGCATTCAAATATTATATCTTGCATTGAGAATCTTCCTTTTTCAAATATCAAAATCAAGAATATTCCTAATGATACACCTAACAAGGCTGAAATCACCAATATGAAAGCTTTATACTTTGCTCTCGATGTTACTTCGCGTTTGAAGACAATCGTTTTCTTTCCTTTAGCATACGATATAAATGCCATTATTAAAACAAAGAAAGTCGTGGTCTTAATACCTCCAGCGGTAGATAGTGGGGATCCACCGATGAACATAAGCAACAATGACAAGAAAGATGCGCCTGATGTCAAAGATTTACCAAGGTTGAAAGTTGAAAATCCAGCTGTTCTTAAGTTGACTGAATAAAAGACAGCTTGCATCCATGTTATAGCATTTCCTTCGAGAAGCTTAACCACCAATATAGAAAAAGCAAGAATTGAAGTATTCATTATCAATACAATTTTGGACTGTATGGAAAAATCTTTCCATTTGCGCTTTTTCAAAATATCGTGAATAACCAAGAATCCCAATCCTCCGCACAAAACTAAAAAGCATGTTGAGAAATTTAGAAGAATGTTATCGCTATAGACACTCATACTCGTCGATCCAATAATATCGAAACCGGCGTTATTAAAGGAAGAAATAGAATGAAATATCGATATTCCCAAAGCTGTCCAAAAAGGATAATCGTTGGTGAAAACGAACATGTTCATAATTGTTCCCAACAATTCAAAAGTAACACTAATTATAACAATATATTTAACTATGGATTTTATCTTGGCAAAAGACGATTGATTTAAGGCGTCTCTCATAATTTTTTTAGTCCGGAAAGTTATGCGCTTTCCAGTAGATAGCAAAAAGAAAGAAACGATTGTAACTAATCCTAGTCCTCCAATTTGTATCAACAATGCTAAGACAACCTTTCCGAAAATAGAAAGGGTTATAGATAAGTTAGCTATTGTTGTTAATCCTGTAACACAAACAGCAGATGTAGATATAAACAAAGCATCAATGAAGCTTAATGAGTTCGAAGATGAGCTTACAGCAAAGGGCAAAGATAAAAGAATAGTACCGATAAAAATAACAAGTACAAATGATAAGAAGATTGTTAATAGCGGAGAAAAGCTTTTCTTATATTTTGCCTTGGACTTTTCTTCCATTTTTTGTTGTTCTGCCATAATTTGTTTCCAACATTGAAATTTTATCACAACGCATAGATAAAGCAAAACTAGTATATTGCTAATATTAAAATATACGCAGCATCCTAAATCTACATATTCACATTATAGACTTAAAACTCTCTAGTTACTATAACTTTATTGCGCTTATTCATGTATAGGTTAATAAAAATTAATTATGTTCAATTATTAGTTTTATATAAAATTTGTATTTTTACATTTATTCTTTCTAGTTCCTTTTCTTATAATAGAACAAAGAAGATTAATTTCATGAGGGGGAGAAAATTATGACAAAAATAATTCTTATAGGAGGTGGATCGTCATCAGGAAAAACTTTCATCACTAATGGAGCTTTAAAAGAAATTGATTCCAATGACATAACTTACATCAGTTTCGATGATTATTATCGCGATATTTCACATTTGACAATCGAGGAGAGAAAGAAGGAAAACTTTGACCATCCTGACGCTTTTGACTGGGATCTACTACTAGAGCAAGTATCTGCCTTAAAAAGAGGAGAAACCATTGAAAAGCCAATTTACGATTTTGAAATTTTAACTAGATCTAAAAAGACAGAATTAGTAAAGCCAAAAAAAGTTGTAATATTTGAAGGCATAATGGCTTTGGAGAATTCCAAAATAAGAAAATTATCCGATCTAAAAATATTTGTTGACGCTTCACCTGAACGACGTTTCTTGAGACGTCTTATTCGTGACCACAGCGAACGTACTCATCGACCATATGAATTCATCATAAATCAGTACTTTTCAACAGTTAAACCAATGTTCGATCTTTATATAAAACCAACCGAAGTTTATGCAGATGCAATTATTTATAACGAAGGAACTAAGGAAAGCGAATCAAAAGCAACTAATATTTTAAAAACTCTAATTATCTCAGTTCTCAAAGGAAATTAAGTTTTGTTTTTAATAATTTTATCAATTAAAAAGTTTCGAGTTTTATCTCGAAACTTTTTGTTTAGTTAAATTAACGATCTAATACTCCATATCTTCCCCATTAATTAATTCGTTTAATGCAGAGAACTGGCCTTCTATATATTCAGTAATATCATTACCATTTTCTTCGATTTCTTCTTTCTCTTCATCGGTGAAACCAATTTTTTCTACATCGTCTCCATAGTCATACATTGTAGTTATCATACTATTGAATTTATCTAATGTCATCATCACATTTTCGTCATATTCGATTTCTTCGTCTACGCTTTCCATCTTTAATTCAATTTCTGTTTCATCTAAATTGACATTGGTTTCAATTTTTTGAGGTAAATAATTTTCATCGAAGGTTAAGCTAGCTTCAATCATATTATCCATTCCGTTAAACTCGATATTTAAATTATCTAAATAATCAGATATATCCACTTCCAAAGCTTCGGATACTAAGGCAGCTATCAATATTTTGCCAACCGTGCTTGCCATGCTTAGTTTGTCTAATTCCACTTCAAAGTTCAAAGTGATAGTTTCATCAGTATTGAGTTCGACTGATGTAGTTACATATTCTTGATTGTCCTTACCTGTCAAGAAGTTATAAATGGAGTCATAAGTTTCCTGGTCGTTAAGGTCGATTAGTGAAGGGATCTCCATTTCTTCTTCTTCAGAACTGTCTTCTACATATGCCATGGGTTCTTCTTCATCTCCCATGTCGTATTCATCATTAATTATACTTTCGATCATCATTCCAAAATCAATATAGTCGATTTCTGAATATCCTTCATAACTGAAATTTGATCTAGCCTCTAATTCCTCAGGAGTCTCTTCAGTCATCTCATCAACTGGCTGTATATTTGTACTAGGCAATTTACCTTCTGCAGTTATGTATGTTGCATCGCCAATTTCCATTCTACCATTCAAATCCAAATCTGTATCTAAGCCAAACTGTATCATTTCAGGTTCTTCTTCGTCAGATTCAGTTTCCATATAATCGTACTCTGTAAAAGCAACGTCGCCAGAGACGGAAGCATCAACAAATAGATTGCTCTCATCTCCCATAAACGAATTAATAGATAAACTATTCTCTAAATTTGAGTACCATGTCATATCGTTCATATCAGAAATTTTATCATCAACCTCTGCATCAATTTCAGTATGAGAAGTTTGAAGCATTGAAAAACTATTGGAAAAAGCTTCTTCCAATAAATTCCCTTCTTTATACGCATCTAATAAATCCATAACTGCTTGGTCTTTTGGATCCTCTTCATCTACGGATGAAGATTCTGTTAATGTTTCTGATGATGTTTCTGATGATATTTCTGATGTTATTTCTGATGTTGTTTCTGAGTCACTACTACTCGAAGTATCCTCTTGATTTGAGTTACTTTCCGAATTGGAAGATGCTTATACTGTATCATTGCAAGATGCTAACGCTGTGCAAAGAGCAGGAACCAACATTATCTTTAAAAATGTTTTTTTCATTTTACGGCCTCCTTTTTGTTAGAAAATATAATTTTCTAATCTACCTTAATTCTACCATATAAAAGAAAAAATGCTTTATCTTTTGAAATTATAAATTTCGCTTGTAAAAAGTGATTAAATTTAATTATAATCGCAAAAGAGATATAA
>JBAYAI010000014.1:0-18770 GCA_041669865.1 Bacilli bacterium
ATCAAAAAAGTTATTACAACCGGTAAATAGTTTTATTGCTCAAATAAAGCGAAATATTTTCCTTCATGTTGGTGGTAAAAAAGACTATCTTCAAGATTATTTAAACTGGATTTGCTATAAGAGAACCTTGAAAAGTATTAACATCAAACAAAAGGTGAAGAAAGTTTATCAGTTTTGTATCAATTCTCAAGTGGATTTTAAGGTAAAAGATAGATATGATGCATGAACTAGAGCCACACTTTTGTAAAGTCATCTAATAAATAAAAAAAGCCAAGAAACTCGGCTTATTTAAAGATGGTGCCGTCAGGTGTAATCGAAACGCCGACTGATGCTTACAAGGCAACCGTTTTACCACTAAACTATGACGGCAAACAAGAAAGTAGAACTACTTTCTTTAAAAAAACTTCCGATTGGGGAAGTACTTTTACGCAGATGGTGGGTCTTAATGGGCTTGAACCATCGACCTCGTCCTTATCAGGGGCGCGCTCTAACCAACTGAGCTAAAGACCCGTATTAATCCACGCTTATTAATAGTACTAATTGCCATAGGTAATGTCAACACTTTTGAGAAAAAATTAAAATTTTTTCCCTTTTTTTATGGCTGCCTACATTATACTCCAAAAAGATTAAATACTATAGTTTATCGCTCACCCTCGCTGTTCTTTTTCTCAGCTCTAATAATTTCTTCTCAACGCTGTTAGATTTCAATATATTAATGATTTTTTCTTCGCTTAAATATGTGACGGAATCTTTGCCAGTCTTCTTGGATTCATACATAGCTAAATCTGCTAAATTCACTAGATGATCTTTCGAAACGATATTTTTATCAAAATCTGCTAAAAAATAACCGATTGAAAAAGTTGGAATATAATCATTGAATTTGAGTTTTCTAATGCTTTTTTTTATTTTATTGATCATGCGGTCGGTTTGTGCCTTGTTATATCCATTGGTGAAGAATAAAAATTCATCTCCGCCAATCCGATAGAATATAACATTTTCATTTGCGATTGAATTTATTAATACATTCGCAATTTCTTTCAACATTTTATCGCCTTTTTCGTGAGAATAAGTGTCGTTTATATCTTTGAAATTATCCAAATCCATAAATCCGATAAAATGCTTTCCGCTTTTCGCCATCTCCAGATGATGGTAGTAAGTATTTCGGTTGAATAGCCCCGTCAGTGAGTCTTTAAAAGAAGAAGCGATTAATTTCTCATAATTTATCCCTTTATCATCCATGAGATTAAGGAAGCCAAAAATAACTCCTTTTTTAATAAATCTAACAATTTTTAAACGAAAAACAAAAGTTTTACCATCTTTTAAAATGGGAAGAAAAATTATCGATGTTCTATCTTCCGATTTGATTTTTTTAATCATTGAATCGTAGCACCGGTTCGCTCCTTCGGTTTCACACATCTCTGATTCACGATTGAAATAAGAGAGCAAAGATTCAAAATTTGCGATTTCTCCAGATTTAAACTCATCTAAATTATTGTATAGAAAGTGAAATTCACTCTTCCATGATATTCTATTGCCCACGATGAAAAAGGCCGCACCTTCAACTTCCTGAAAGAATAGATCTTCCAGCAAATCTATATTTTTATTCTTGCAAAAATTTCGATAATCGTTGCTCATATTTCGTCCTTCCGAAAAGAAAGCGGTTTCTTGTACATTTAGATTACCATAAATTCTTCATTTTAAAAAATAAAAAAGTGAAGGTGATTGATTTCTTTCACCTTCACTATAAGTTAATGATTAATTTATTTTTCAACAATGACAGCATTTGAATAAACGGTTTGTACATCTTCGTTTTCTTCAAGTGCATCGACAAAATTGCGATATTTTTGAATTTCTTCCGGATCTTTCAACTCAACCTTTAAATCCGGAACTAAGGTCACTTCATCGACGATGAAGTTTTCAATACCATTTTCCTTCAAAGTATCTTCGGTCTTATTAAGTTCTTCCGGTGCAACATAAACGGTGATAATTCCATCTTCCGATGTGATATTCTTTACATCGATATCGCCTAGAATAAGCATCTCGGTTATTTCTTCGACATTATCGCCTTCAAAGTCAATCTCACCATATTTATGGAAGTTGTAAGATACAGAGCCAGTATTTCCAATTTTTCCGCCCTTGTGATTAAAAATAGTTCTAACAGCAGTAAAAGCTCTCTTTTCGTTGTCGGCCAAAGTGTCGACAATTATCATGGTGTTTCCCGGTCCAAATCCTTCGTAACGTCCAGCGATGTAATCGGCACCACCGACTCCTCTAGATTTGTCGATTGCTCTCTTAATAACATCGCGAGGAATCGAGCGTCCTTTATATTTTTCTAAAACAGCTCTCAAAGCTAAATTGTTTCTAGGGTCAGGATCGCCGCCTTTTGCAGCCATGTAAATCTCTTTACTAGCCTTCATGTATAATGCTGATTTTTTCTTAGCAGTGGCAGCCATACTTGCTGCGCGAACTTCATGTGCTCTACCCATATAATATTTCTCCTTAATTGTAGTAATTTACCTATTAAATCTTAGCACTTATGTATATTCGTATCAAGATTAGCAAAATATCTCTTTGCATTTACTGAAATTTGACGAAAAATATTTATCCGAATAAAATAAATCCATCACAAATTTAAATATCGTCTATTTTATCTCGAGCTTTTCCAAAAGCCTGAGTCCATATTTTCTCGCGAACATTATCGCCTTTTCATTAGCGTCTTCATCGGATATTTGTTTAGGAGCGTGAGCATCTAATCCCAAAATACACTGAGCCCCCATCTCACTAGCAATCGCGAAAAAGTCACTTGTAGGGTAAATCCACCTCTCGCGCTTGCCAATCTTCTTAATGCCATTTCTAATACCGGCGACATTTACTTCCAGCGGGACATTTAAGGCGATTGATGCCTGAATTATTTCTCTCATAACATTTATACAATCTTTGTCTGGTGTCTCGATTGACGACATGAAATAATCAGGATGAGCAAAGCAAGAAAAGATTCCCGTTTGCATCGCTGATATAGCCAGGTCGCGGTAGCGATATAATTCGCTGGCTGTCGTAACTTTCCCAAAGTAGTCGGTTATTTTTTTAGATCCGTTCATTTGGCAGTGATTACCAAGAATCAAATAGTCGATAACGCCAGTTTCTATCAGCTCGCGGTAATAGGGAAAATACACCTGGAATGATTCCGCTTCAAATCCGAGAAGGATATTCATTCGATCCTTGTACTTCTCTTTCAAGGAATTGATAGAAGAAACGTAGCCTTCAAACTGAGAATACTCACCTCGAATTCCGGGTTCAGAAAACCCAGGAAGCATAATGTGGTCCGAGAATCCAAGTTCGGTGATTCCCGCTCCGAGCGCTTCGACAACGTATTCTTCATCGGTTCCACTCGCATGCCCACAGCGAAATGTGTGAGTGTGATAATTGCTCTTCAACATAACTCTAAACCTCCTCGATATACTTTGTGGATTCTAATATGAGTGCCTTAGCCGGAACTTTATACTTGTGAACAAGCTGTTTTGTTCCTTCTAAAGCTTCGATAATTTCTTCGATTTTCAAATTTCCAATACTCGCTTGATAAGCGGCCCCGACCATAAATCTAATTTGGTGTCTCATAAATGATTTCGCAGTTATTCTAATCTCGAGATATCTACCGTCGAAAGTCACATTAGCCATATCAACAATGCGGTGACAATCCTGCCCTTTTTCCAGCGGAGAACAGAATGAAGTGAAGTCGTGCTCTCCGACAAAACAGTCACAAACTTCGCGAATTCTATGCACCTTTCCCTTAAAGACAGGACACCAAGCAAATTCATCATCGATCGGGTTAGCTTCCCCCATATTGATCCGGTATACGTAAGTTTTTTCCTTAGCGTGATATCTCGCATCAAAGTCAGGTTTCACTTCCTCGCAAGAAACGATGTGAATGTACTCAGGAAGAATTCTATTCAAAACATATTTGACATTGTGAGTCGGAACGTTATTTGATTCAGTGAGAAAATTAAAAGCCCACGAATATGCAGAAACACCCTTATCTAGACGTGAAGCAGGGTGTATTCGTATTTTTTCATCATAGATCTCGCTCAATTTTTCTTCGAGCAAAGACTGAACAGTCAAGCCGCTTTCTTGTATTTGCGTTCCTTGAAAATAATGTCCGTTAAAGGAAGCATACACCAATCTATTCATTTTTAAAACCATCCTTGAATCAGGGAAACAAAATCAGGTTTATAAACCGATAGAAGGATAAAGCACGCTAAGAGCAAGGCACACCCGACCGTTTGAAGAGTCTCTTTGCTCTTCCAATACTTTCTTCTGTACTTAGTTCTTTTACCGTTTGGATCATACCCGCGAGTTTCCATAGCATCTGCCAATTCTCCGGAACGCAGGAAAGACGAGACAAAAAGCGGAATTATCAAGGAAATGATCGCTTTAAATTTATCTTTTAATTTACCTTCTTTGAAATCGACACCTCGCGAAGATTGGGCGCGCATTATTTTATTCGCCTCCTCCATCAAAGTAGGAATAAAGCGAAGCGCGAGAGAAATCGTCATTGCAAAAATGTGAACAGGAACTTTTAACAATTTGAGCGGGCTGAGAAGCCACTCCAAGCCAAAGGTCAAATCAAGCGGTTTCGAAGTCGATGTGAGAAGTGTTGTCAGCATGATCATCAGCATCAATCTCACGATGATATAACCGGTGCGGACTATTCCATCCCAGTACACTTCATATCCGTTGATCACAAAAGCAAGCGTGCCAGTCTTGATAACAAACGTGTTGATTAAAAGTAGAAAAAGCATCATAACCCACAGAGCTTTTAAAGACTTGAGTACCGATAAAAAAGAAAGGTGAGCAATTTTGATAAATGAGAAGAGGATAACAAAGAGAAGGCCATATATAATAAAGTTTTGTGCCACGGATCCATACGTCAAAAAAACGGCGACAAAAAATATTATCATCGCTATTATTTTGATTCGCGAATCCATTTTGTGGATGAATGAATTTCCTGGTACGTATCTACCCAAAGCTATATTATTCATGTTTGACTCTTTCTATCTCCTTTACGAGAGATGAAATATCCTTGATTTTATCGAGTTCTATATCTAATCCGTTATCGATCAGTTCCCTTGCTACTTTAAAGACAAAAGGCGGCTCTATTGCGGTATTTATCAAGAATTTCTCATCTTGGAACAGTTTTAATGGAGTTGTGTGCGCAAGCATTTCTCCTTTTTTCATAACGATTACTTCTTTTACGTATTTAAGAACGATATCCATGTTGTGAGTGACGAGAATAACTGTTTTCCCGGCGTCGTATATTTTCTTAAATAATTCCATCATCTCACGCTCACCTTGCGGATCCAAACCTGCTGTAGGTTCATCGAGGATGAGAACTGAAGGATTTAAAGCGATGATGCCAGCGATAGCTACTCTTCTTTTTTCTCCACCTGACAATTCAAAAGGCGACCTAGATAGATAGGATTCATCCAATCCAACTAATTGAATAGCTTCCTTCGCCATCATTTCGGCTTCTTGATCAGTCGCTCCAAAATTCTTCGGACCAAAGCATATATCTTTTAACACCGTTTCTTCAAAGAGCTGATATTCTGGAAATTGAAAAACCAAACCTGCATATTTGCGCAAATTCCTAATGTCAAACTGCTTCTTGCGATACTTTTTATTTTGACTTTTATTCAAGTCGACATACTTTCTCTTTCCGTTTTCAATCGAAAGCATATAGTTGCTAATTTGAACCTCTCCGGAAGTGGGTAAAAGCAATCCGTTTAAATGTTGAACGAGAGTTGACTTTCCCGATCCCGTTTCTCCAATAAGCGCCAAAAAAGAATGATCCTTAATATCTAAGGAAACGTGCTTTAACGCTTCAAAGGCAAATGGTGTTTTTTGTGAGTACGTATAAGATACGTCTTTTAATTTTATCGGCATAACTTTTTCACCAGGCTTTCCAAGGAATTAGATTTGTACTTTGACAAATCGCTCTTTTCCAATTCGATATTGAGCTTTTTAAAAAAAGGAATATCCAGTTTCATATCGATCATTTTTTTCGAATCAGCAAACACTTCATCAGGCGTGCCATCAAGAATTTTACGCCCTTTTGATATAACGACGACATGGTCGGAATTGTAGGCTTCTTGAATATCGTGAGTAATGGAAATTATGGTTAGCAAGGGATCGTTTTCCTTTATTTTATGAATCAAGTTCAAAATTCCTCGTTTTCCCTTAGGATCGAGCATTGATGTTGATTCGTCCATAATCAAAATTTTCGGATGTCTAGCCAACGCTCCAGCAATCGCCACTCTTTGCTTCTGTCCTCCCGAAAGGTTTGATGGTTCTTTGTCTAAATATTCGTCCATTCCAACTCTGGCAGCATATTCTTGAATGATACCTTCCATCTCATCTTCAGGAACACAGTCATTTTCCAGTCCAAAAGCAATATCGTCCCGAACAGTGGAGCCAATGAATTGATTGTCGGGATTTTGAAAAATGATTCCGATATCTTTGCGCAACTTTAAAACATTGTCATCGGTCATGGTTTCGCCAAAGATTTTTATATTTCCCTTTCGCTGTAGCAAAAGGCCGGTAATCAATCTAGCAATGGTCGATTTTCCCGATCCATTGTGTCCAATCAACGTCAAATATTCCCCTTCTTTTACCTTGAAGGAAATATTGTCGATATTCGTCACTTCCTTGGAATAACCAAAGGATATGTTTTCTAATTCAACTGAAATGTTTTCTTCCATTTATTCACCACCTATTTTTTATTGTTCTTGCTGTGGTATATCGGTTTAACTTTTCCAAGTTCTTTTTCCTTTTTCTCTTCTTTGGCCAATCGATTTTCACGCGAGAAAGCATAGATCCAATAAGCCGCAATAATTCCGGCACTAATGGAACTAAATACAATGTAAAATACCATCCTTACGGTAGAGCTATCGCTGCTAGCGATACCGTAACAGCTGAGTAAGATAATTGCAAGTATAAGGATAATAATCCCGGTTCCTCTAAAGTAATATTTCGATTTTTTCCAAGTCATAAGTTAATTCTCCTTAAGACCGTAGTCAATCTTCGGAACTCTTCCTACATATTTGGTGATCTTGATTCCCGCTGTTGACAAAAGTCGATCACTAGCTTTTCCCGAAGGTTCATCGCGGTGAGTATCTGAAAGGAAGATGATCTCCTTTATTCCCGATTGAATTATCGCTTTTGCGCACTCGTTGCAAGGAAATAAGGTGACGTAAATCTTCGAACCTCTAATATCTTTGTTCGCATTGAGAATTGCGTTTAGTTCAGCGTGAACAACATAAAGATATTTGGTGTTCAAGGGATTTGGATCCGTCTTTCCCCAAGGCATTTCTCTATCATCACACCCTCTGGGCATACCGTTGTATCCCAATGAAAGCACGCGGTTATCTTGAGATACGATGCACGCGCCAACTTTCGTTGTAGGATCTTTCGACCTAAGCGATGAAAGCTTGGCAATTCCCATAAAGTATTCGTCCCACGAAATGTGATTTTTACATAATTCCATAATGTCACCCCTAAAATATATTTTTACTAAAGTTACAAATAGATTGTAGCAAAATATCTTTAATAAAGTTAGGAAAACGAAAGATAATTTAAAATTTATTTGGTTTATTTAAATTATATTTGTCTTTAATTTATAGTGTATGCTTTATATGTAAAGAACAAAGGAGATTTTAAAAGTGGATTTAATTATTGACATCAATCTCATGTACGAAGATGTTCCGGAATCAAACGTGAAAATATCCTACATTGTAAAGGAAGGCAATAGCATCCAGCCATATCACTCAGTCGTAGATCCAACTGAGGCTTTTTGTGGAGACCAACTTGCAAAAATTGTCAATGAGGCAAATAAGATTTACATATATGACTCTCCGCGCACAATTGACTATTTGCTCACCAGTTCTCTCGTCGATGAAAAGAAACTGTTGAAAAAGATAGTAGATATATCAAAAATATACAACATCAAGCCGAAGAAAGGAAAATATATTCGAATGCTAGCCTTGAATACTTTTATCGAAAAGCACGCCTGTGCATTGCTTTGGATGTTGCATTCTGCCCAGGAAGTTTTCAAAGATGAATTCTACAGTTACGATACTCGCTACACCGTCGTGAGCATCCTTAGAATCATCGACGCTATAATTCCCGATAGAACAATTGAAGATAAAAGACAGGCAAAGTAATTAGCGCTTGACATAAGTTGATTTTTACATTATCATTATTTAGTAAATAAATCAGGAAAGTTCGAGTGTCCGCTCCCACCTGAATCGATTGCTCGATTGGGTAAATAGCCAGAAGAAATGAATATCTTCAGTATTAGTGCGGGTCAATGAACATCGGCCTGTTTTTATTTGTAAAAAGGAGGAAACACTTATTTATATCCCTAATAATCTCTTAAGGCCACCCATGCCTAAAGTAAAGAAAGAATTAGTTAATGAAGCCATTCGCTTTCCAAAAGTTTTAGTCATTGACGAAAACGGAGAGAAAGTTGGTGTCATGTCAAATTGGGACGCTTTAAATCTAGCGGAAGAAAAGAAGTTGGATTTATATTGCATTGCCCCACAAGCAAAGCCGCCTGTTTGCAAAATCATGAGCTTCTCAAAATACAAGTATGAGAAGAAAAAAATTGCGAAAGAAAACAAAAAGAAACAAGCTCGTCCTGATCTTGTCAAAGAATTGAAAATTACCGCCCTCACGAGCGATAACGACATTAAAACCAAGGTTAATCAAGCAATTAAATTGCTTAATAAAGGATGGAGACTTAAATTGTGCGTCTACCTTAAAGGTAGAATGATAACCAAACTTGATGTTGCTCAAGAAGCACTTCAAAAAATGGTAGATTCGCTAGTTGACTATGGGGTCGTAGATAAGCAGCCTACCAAGGAAGGTCGATTATATTTCTGTTATATGTCGCCTCTTAAGAAGAAGAAATAACAGACAAATAGGAGAAAGAATATGAAAAACAAGCAAAAAACTAAACGCGCTATTGCCAAACGTTTCCACGTTACTGGATCTGGAAAAATTATCAAAAATGGTAATACCAACACTTCTCACCTTGCATTGAGCAAACAACGCAAGACTAAGAATCACTTAAGAAAGAAAAAACAAATATCTCGCGCAGATCGCAGACGTTTGAATCGTCTCATAGCAAGATAAGGAGGAATGTAACATGAGAGTAAAAGGTGGAAATAAAACCGCAAGAAGAAAGAAAATTTTAAAGTTTACAAGCGGTTTCTTCGGAAGTAAACATAGATTATATCGTACCGGTAATGAGGCCATGATCAAAGCTATGGCTTTCTCATATAGAGGTAGAAAAGAAAGAAAGAGAGATTTTAGAAAACTTTGGATTACTAGAATCAACGCTGCATGCCGTTTGAACGACATTTCTTATTCTAAATTCATTAACGGTTTGAAGAAAGCCAACATCGACCTCAATAGAAAGATGTTGTCCGAAATTGCTATTGCTGACCCTAAAGCATTTTCAAAGATTGTTGATACTGCAAAAAAAGCACTGGCTAAATAATCATTTCAAAATAATACAATTGAAGTTGAATAGCGAATCACTAGATTCAATATTCAACTTCTTTTTTTGTTTTTTCCTTAAGTTAATCTTAACTTTGTGAGAGATAATTGACTCATGAAGAAAGGAGAAAACAATATGGATTTTAAAGAAAAAACTGGACGAGTATTGAAGAAACTAGCAATTGCTATATTTGTTCTAGGAACGCTATCTGCACTGTTCTCGGGAATATTTATTCTTGTCACACAAGGTGGAATAGCCAATCAACTCGGATCAACCAGTAAGGCATATATAGTTAGAGCTGTCTTGGTTATATTAATCGGAATATTTGGCTCATTTGTCAGCTATACCTTAGTCTACGCATTTGGCCAGTTGTTAGATAATCAACAAGCTATTCTCGATAGTAAAATGTCGAACCGCACTGGTGATTTAGACGAAAACTTTTATGAAGATAGGAGATATCCACATCCGCGTCCTGGATTCCCTCCAATGAATCCACCCATGGGACCTAGACCTGGATTTGAACCTCGTCCAAAAAGAAAAAAGAAAGACGATGATGTAGAAACCGACGAAGAAAATGAATCTGATTCTCAATAGCAGTAATTGAAATATACCCCCATCAAAAAAGAGCTGGTATCAGCTCTTTTTTGAATATTAGACATTTTCAATAATTATATTTTCATCGTCGTCATCATCTCTATCATCTTCGTCCCAATCATATTCTTCATTTTCGAACAAATCGTGATGCTTTTTATACTTCTTCACCAAAGCGCGATATCTATACTTCTTTCCCCATTTAAATATGTGATTCAATATCGGCCCGAGAATATACATTAGAGGTATTAAGAAGAATATAATCCATGAGATATTCCACGAAAGAACAGTATAACTAAGAGTGAAAAACAATATCAATGACAGGAATACTGAAGCGCTGGACATTTTTTCGAAATCTCGATATTCAAATATTTTAATCGTCTCTTCTATAAAGAATGGAACGAAAAATACCACCCACGCTCTAGACCACAAATCCAAAATAATTCCTAAGCACAAAAATGACACTATTGCTAATAAGGGGAAAAAGCTGAATAGATAACCATTGACTCTTCGCCATATATCTAAGTATAGTTTTTCCACTGCCATCTTGTATTCGCTTTTAGTCATTCTCTTTTTACCTATGCAGGAGGCGCTTTCTCCATTAATATTAACTTTGATTCCACCTTTACCAATCTTAACATTGATATTGTCTTTATCCTTATCTCTATTCTCTTTCTTGTCTCGTGCGATATCTTCGACCGATTGATCGGTATCTAACAATTCATCGAGCGATACTCCTTACAATTTTGCTAGACATATTAAATTGTCCGTGTTTGGAGATGATTCCGCCCTTTCCCACTCGATACCGATTGTCTTGAAATCCCCAATTTTGATGCGAGAGATTCCTGGGAATATCCCATTTTCTTTCGCAGCTTTATCAGGCGATTGGCATTTTCTATATTCATATTGTGTCTCCTTTCAATAATTTAAGTTTAATTGAATAACCGTGGTTGCACTACCAAATTTAGTTTGAATTTGCCGCAACTATTGGTTGCAATTATATAAATCTCACTTTTCTTATGTTTTTTACCAATAAGTAAAAATCACTCTCCCCCTTCGGCTCGAGTGATCGTAATACTAAAATTCGTCAATATCATCAGAAGTCACATTAATGACTTCGATGCCGCGATAAGTCTCATCCAACAACTCTGAGAAATCATATTTATTCTCAATTTCATCTATTCTTTCCATCTTCGGAGCCGTAGTCGGATCCTTAACGCTGAAAATAGTACAGCAATCTTCATAAGGTCGAATAGAAATGTCGTAAGTTCCCAACATTTTTGAATAATCTATAATGTCTACTTTATCAACCGTTGCGAGAGGACGAATAACTGGCAACTTGCAAACAGACTCAATGGCGACAATCGACTGCAAGGTCTGCGATGCAACCTGACCGATGGATTCACCGGTAGCTAGTACTAAGTCTCGGTGCGAACGCGCTGTTCTTTCGGCAATTCGCAACATCATTCTTCTCATGATTGTTATTGCATATGAAGTTCCAGCAACTTCGTAAATCTTCTTTTGAATCTTCGTAAATGGAACGACGTATACCTTTATTCGAGGTTGATAAATATTAAGTTGTTTAAGCAAATCTTTTATCTTAACAATAACTTGCTCAGAAGTGTAAGGCGGAGCGGCAAAATGAATCATTTCTAACTTCACACCTCGCTTCATCATCAAATAAGCGGCAACTGGTGAATCGATCCCACCGGATAAAAGCATCAATCCTTTTCCGGCAATTCCAACAGGATATCCACCTATTCCTCGATACTTTTTTGAGAAGATATATGCGACATCCTGTCTTATGGTTATATTTATTGGAAGTTCGGGATTGTGGACATCCACCTTGTAATCTGTGCTGCTTAGTATCTTTCCAGCGACGGCACGATTGATTTCGTCAGAACTCATCGGAAATAGTTTATCAACTCTTTTAGTTATAACCTTAAAAGTCTTAGCCTTTGCTTCTTTTGCTATTTCTAGCGCTTTACTTTTAATTTGATCAATATCTCTATCGACCGCTTCGACAAGCGAAAACGATGACAAACCAGGAACTTTGGAAACAATTTCTCTAACCTCAGAAAAATCAGTTCCGTTCAAATGAATATATATATGATCGTGCTTAATATCAAAAACTAACTCGGGGTATTCCTTGAGAGCTTCTTTTAAATTTTGACCTAATTTCTTAATAAAAACTCGAATATTTTTTCCTTTTGTTGACAGTTCGCCAAAGCGAACCATAACCATATCTTTTGAATGATCCATATTATATCCTCTCTAATTTTTTCGTTTCTTCTCTCAATATTTGCATAAATTGTTTTCCCTGCTCTAAATCTTCCGTCCCCTCGAAGGAAAGCCTAATTGCGTTAGATGAGATATTTGAAGGAAAACCCATCGCTTCTAAGACATATGAACTACCAGATGTGTGAGAAGAACATGCAGATTTGGTAGAGACGTATACTTCACGCCTTGAAAGTGCCTCGACAAGAACGGAGGCTTTGTAGTGTAGCAAGGAGAAATTCAAAATAAAAGGTGAACAGCTATCCTGAGGAGAAATGAATCTTATCTCATTTTCACCAAATTTTTTCAGTTCATCGACCAAGTAATTTTTAAGTTCCTTAGCTTTGGCATATCTCTCTTCAAAACTTCCCATATACAGCCGAAGAGCCGTCGCAAGGGAACAATCTAGAGGAGTGTTATCCGTACCTGAACGCAAACCTTTCTCCTGACCACCACCGAGAATTTGTGGCTTTATCTTTAGATTTGCATTATATGCTAATAGGCCGCTAGACTTCAAGCCACAGACCTTGTGAGATGACATCGAAAACATATCAATCAGGTTCAAATTAACCTTTACTTTTCCGATTGCTTGAGTTAAATCAGACATGAAAATCGCACGAGAGTTAGATTTGATAATTTCGCTTATTTTTTCAATAGGAAAAATAGCTCCGGTTTCGTTATTCACGCCCATCAATGATACCAAGATAGTATCCTTTCTCAAACTTTTTTCCAACTGATCAAGACTGATTTGTCCATTGTTATCCACTGGCAAGTAAGTAACTTCGAATCCTTCTTTTTCAAGATCTTGAAAAACTTTCAAAACTGATGCGTGTTCGACCGTTGAAGTTATCAAGTGCTTTCCAGTTTTTATATTTCTCAAGGCAAAACCTTTTATTCCTAAATTATTCGATTCAGAAGCGCCTGAAGTGAAAACGATTTCTTTATTCTTCAACTTCAAAGTTCGAGCTATTTGCTTGCGGGCTCTTTCCAAATAATTAAGAGACTTCAGCCCTAATCCGTGGGCTGAAGCGGGATTGCCAATTAATTCATTTACTAATTTTACATATGTTTCTAATACTTTAGGATCTACTTTTGCTGTGGCAGCATTGTCAAAATATATCATTATTTAATACTTGTTTGTTCCTTATATATCTGAGCAGCGCGGGCTTGCGCACGATGGAAGTCCGCTTCTAGGAACGATGTTTCCGCTGATTCAAGTCCAACTTTCACATCGTAGGAATCTGCGCGATACTTATTGCAATACGCAATCAAGTTCTCTGCTTTCATCGCATTTTCCTTTTCTTCATCGACTCTTCTAGTAATCGAATCGAGCTTGTCTTTCGTCTCTTTATAGAGAGCGTTGAGATTTGTAACGTCGATGGGAGTAATATTTAACATTTCATCGATCTTTAACAAATCTTTGTAACAGCTTTTCAATTTTGGTTCGAGAATTTCTGTGAGCGAATTGATATTCAACTCTCGTAAAATATATTCTTTTTCCTTAATTCTTACATATCCGTTGCGCACAAGTTGATAGGCGTTGTCCGTGGATGTTTTCATTCTCGCCAAATACTCGTGGAAATCATCAAACGCCTGTTGAATTTTTTCAATCTTGCGTCGCAATTCATAACTGTAGTTTACCAACATGGAGTAAGGTTGCTTTGTCGAAGAATTGATATAAGAATCCAACCGTCTTTTGCAGGCCGACATGTCGTCAATCAAATCCTGCATAGATACAATCTGTTCGAGATATGTCGAATCTATCTTGTAAATATTTTGATAATTTGGCAAGGAATTTTTTAGATTGGCAAATTGCTTTTCCGCTTGATAAGTCGAAGTGGTAAGTCCATTTTGAATCTTATCAAATTCAACTTTTGCTTCCTTCTCCTTCTCAAAGTCTTGCAAAAAGCCATTGATTCTAAGTGTGATATTTTCAAAGCAGTCATTAACACCTTTGGTTGAAAGTCTCGCAAGACGATCATTGCACTCATTAAGTTCCTTGTTCATTTGCTCTATATTGCTCTTAATTCTAAGATTGTGCAAAGGATAATTTCGCTTCTCCAAATCAAGATAAGTTGTATTCAACTCTTCAATCTTTTCAGGAATAACTTTAGAGGCTAACGTGTTTAAGTATGGTAAATCTTTCATTACCACAAGCGAAGCATCAATAAGTTTTTCCATCTCCTTCAATTCCTGGCTTGCACTGTCGTAATCTGCTCTCAACAAATTTTCTTCAAATTCGTTGAACATATTTGCTATGTGAGTAAATAGGGTTGTAAAAGATTCTGAAATAGAAGCAAGGGCACTAGAATTTTTATTGTATTCTTCTTTTAATTTTCTAAATTTTTCCTTGATTGGTACCACTTGTGAGTGAAAATCGTCTTCCCGTTGCAACTTAGCCTGTAAATCGTTGCTTAGTTCCTTGGCTGCTTTGCTGTATTCGTTCATCGATTGACGTGTGGAATCGATAACACCCTTAATATTCTTATAGTCTTTGTTGCCGATCAGCGTCTTTAGTGAGCTGATAGCAATAAAACACGATTTATCATTGTTATTCATGATTCCCAAGAATCTACTTTGACATCTATTGTAAATAGGAACGTAATTAGCGTTGTTATTGGCGATAATTTGTATTCGCGATATCATCTGCGAGGCATCGGTAGAAAATGATTTATGAAGAGCATTATATCGCTCGTCAAGTTCCTTGACTTGGCGCTTGCATGAATGATGATAAAACATAACGAATATCCAAGTTAAAATAATCACGCACAAAAGCGCAACAACAGATAAAGCGGCGATTAAAAACCAACTTTCTTCCATGATATCTTCGATATTGAATAGTGCCATGTTATCTCTTTTCTAATTTATTTCTTCGTAGATCCGCGAACCGCAAATTGCGATTTAAAACGGTAAACTTTTTGGTCTAATTCTTCCTTTAATAATTTTGTCAGCATTCTCATAGCAATCGACCCAACTTCGAATAGGTCAATCTCCAAGGAAGATACTTGAGGTCTAACAATGTATGAATACTTGGTTCCAACAACGGAAATAACTTCGATTTCCTCGGGAATCTTAACTCCATCTTCAGATGCCGCATTGATAACAGCGCAGGCGAGTGAATCTCGCGGACATATGAACAGTCCTTTACGGTGAGACTCTGATTCAAAATAGACTTTCATATCTGAATACAGGCGCTGATATGAGTCTTCTGAATGAATTAAGTTTACAGTCTCTCCAACTGAATTTGCATATTCTATGATGTGATCTCGCAAATTATCCATCATATTTCCAGCCATGGTTATGTCTAGATAATTTACTGTCTTATTTCCAGAAGCATAGTGGTTTTTAAGAATATCTATCATTGTTGAATTGTAATCGAGGGTTATGGAACAAAGCATTTTATCGGACATTTCATGGCCGATAACTACTAGTGGAATATTGTAATCCTGGATGAGTCTAATCTCATCTTGATCCAATTCATCATCAAAAATAACAGCTCCGTCAACGTGAGATGAAATAAGTTTTTCTATAGCTTTTTGAGCGTCTTCCTTCGAGCGACGCGTGACAAATAATGTCGTTTGGTAACCGTAAATCTTTGCAATGTCCGTCATTCCTGAAAGCATATTGCAAATATATACGTAGTTTGTTCCGGGAAGAACAATACCAATATTTGTGGATTTACTTGTTGCTAAGCCACGAGCAAGAGCGGAAGGTCGATATCCTAATTCCTTGATAGCAGCTTGTACTTTTAGTTTAGTTTTTTCAGTTACGTTATCTTTTCCGTTGATAACTCTTGATACTGTAGCCAGCGAAACCCCGGCTTTTTTTGCTACTTCGTATATCGTAGCTCTGTCTTTTAAATTATCGGACATATTTTCCCTCCTATGAAACAAAAATGTAAATTTGTCATCCCTTACAATTATGATACATCTAATATAAGGATAATGAAAGTGCAAACTGATGTTTTTATTTATAAAAAATGTGTAAATTGTCGCTTGCTATTACAAAAAATCCATAAAAAAAGTTGCTAACTTCAGTTAGCAACTTAAAGACCAAATTATGAAATTTCGTTGAGTTCTTTATCAGCTCTTCTAAAATAACTTTGAGGATGCTTACAAACAGGGCAGATCTTAGGAGCAGCTTTACCAATGTGGAGATAACCGCAGTTACCGCATTTCCAAACTACTACTTCGTCAGAAATGAACACTTCATTCTTTTGGAGTTTCTCAAGCAAACGGAGATATCTTGCCTCGTGAGTCTTTTCAACAGTGGCAACACCTTCCATTTGTCTTGCAATTTCAATAAATCCTTCTTTACGAGCAGTTTCAGCGAATTCTTTATACATGGTTGTCCATTCGTAATGTTCGCCTTCAGCAGCAGCTTTTAAATTAGCAGCTGTATCACCGACTAATCCTAAAGCTTTGTACCACAATTCCGCATGCTCTTTTTCATTTCCGGCAGTTTCTAAAAACAATTCAGCGAATTGGTTATATCCTTCTTTTTTTGCGACTGAAGCGAAATAAGTATACTTATTTCTAGCCATTGATTCGCCTTGGAAAGCTGTCATTAAGTTCTTTTCAGTTTGACTTCCTTTTAATTCCATTTTCTTTTAGTCCTCCTTTAGATTTAATGTAATTATACATTAATAAAAATCATCAAGTAAAATAATACGCTAATTATTTTTTAAATCGTTACGAAGTAGAATAGATAGCTTGAAGCGATAAATATGACAAGGGTAACATTCATCGTTTGCTTAAATAAACGAGTAAATTTTGTTTTTCTTTGGATGCTACACAAATCATTGGCTTTTCCAAATAAATATCCGATAGGAAGGATAATTGGTACGATATATCTGAAATCCATACTGCATCCGTAAGGCATGCTAATTTGCAAGTAAAGATACATGACAATACATCCGAGAATAAGGTAGAGACTGAATGTCCCATCGCGTCCAAACTTCGGACGAACAATAAGCTGGTATATCAAATATATGATGAGAAGGAACCACAAAACAAATATCGAGAATACAGCAATCGCTCCAATTCCTCCGCCTAAAGTATAGGAAAATTCTCCAAATATTGAGGATCTCAGCGCATAGGACAATATGCAATAATCGTTGAACGCTGAGCAGAATATATAATTGTAATCGAATAGTTCGGTGAAATCGATAGGAACAATGTATCTCTTGAAAATATTGTATAAATTGCTTTCGTAAATCAGACCACTATTCTTGGAATTATAGTAGTCTAAACTTTCAGGCTTGTTATTTATAACCCAATCTTGAGTTCCTGTAAACAAGGCTGAATTGAGCCGGGAAAAAACGTAATTCCACGGTAACCCGTAAACGTAGTGAGTGTAAAACTGGAACCAAAGTCCGAGAGGAGCGCAAATAGCGAGAAACACTATGTATTGCAAAATTAGATTTCCTAGTTTTAGGCTGCCTTTCTTTTTGCGGATACTGCGAACAAGCTCGATGACAAAGGCAACAGCAATGCCAAAACAAATTATGACTGAAGACATTTTCGTCATCATCGCTAGTCCAATGAACAAAGCAGTCATCGAAATATTTAGATAATTCTTTTTAACAAAGTACCATTTGCAAAAGAAGTAGAGGGCTATAATTGAAAGCATTATGGCCAAGGCATCGTTGTTTAACTGACCTGACAATTGAGTCAATCGAGGAAACAAGGCAACAAAGGCACTAGCAAGCAACTTTGAAGAGTCGCTCAATTTACTCATAAGAATTATCTTAACCATAAATACCGCAGAAACCAACATGTAAAAACAAGAGAGAATTTGACAAGCCGAATAAAGACTTTCAGTGGAATTAGTCAGCAATTCATTAGGGCAAATGAAAGAAAATACGTGCATAAATCCCGCTTGTACTATGGCGTTGAGAGGCGGATGATAGAATTGATAGATAGAATCAATATCAATACTGTGGTCAGGAAAAGTCCCGGTTAAGTAAAAGGAAAGAGCATAGTCATAGTGACCGTCACTGTTGGATGTCCAAGTATCATACTGCCTAGTGGTAGCCGAAGTATACAGGATATAAGTTAAATGGATGACAAAAGATAAGAGAATAATAATGAAGATTTTATTTTCGAAAGTCAACTTTTTCTTAATGTGCAATACATATCCGTAGATACCTATTCCCACTAACATCGCTGCGCCTACAAATTTAGTCGCATCGTATGCTGTTGTTGAATCGTAAATAATCGTATAAGGGACAACAACAATGTAGCAAAAGGTAATGATCGCAAATGCGAGAACAAACAATCCTATTTGCTTCCATATTTTTTTGGAATTTTTCTCTTTTGAGCTAGAAAAATCAAGTTCTACTTTTGCC
>JBAYAI010000015.1:0-17985 GCA_041669865.1 Bacilli bacterium
ATATGAAAATAGGAATCTAAAATAGTGAAATAAAAAAGAAGCTGCCTAGAAACGAAATTAATCTTTCGTTTCTTTACAGCCCCCTTTTTAAATTGATTTTAATTATTTAAAATTTGTCAATCTCATTAAATAGATAGATCATAGCTTCTTTTTCAGGAAGAACTTTGACGGGTTTACCTTTCTTAAAAATCATAAAGGCATCTTTGGCGCCAGCGAGACCTATGTCGGCGTCTTTGGCTTCACCAGGACCATTTACTGGGCATCCCATGACAGCCACTTTAATATCCTTATCTACATTCTCCAAATATTTGGCAACTTTATTGTAGACACCAATTAAATCGACTTGTGTTCTCCCACAAGTAGGGCAAGATATTAGGATTGGTACATTTTTTCTTAGACCCATAGCTTTGAGCAGTTGTTTGCATGCAATCACCTCGTGTCGCGGATCTTCGGTGAGCGAAATGCGAATAGTGTTTCCGATTCCTTCTTTGAGCAGTGGAACTAGAGCTACTGCTGTTCTCAAAGCACCGACGTATCCGCCACCAGTTTCCGTAACTCCCAAGTGAAGAGGGTAGTTATATCTTCTGTCGGCTTCCTTATAGGCTTCATAGCAAATATTCGGGTCGGATGATTTTAGCGAGAGAACTAGATCGTAAAAGCCTTCGGATTCAAAAACTTTGATTGAATCGTCAAGAGGTTTTAAATACGATTCGATGAAATCGTGCTTGTTATCAGCTTGTTGTCCGAGGGATCCGGAGTTTACTCCGATGCGAATGGGCACGTGATATTTTTTAGCGACTTTGATAACCTTTCTTAAATTTTCTTCGCCGCCAATATTTCCAGGGTTTATTCGAATCTTTTTGGCACCGTTTTCCATCGCTAAAATAGCGTACTTATAATTAAAGTGAATATCCGCAATCAGGGGAGTGTCTGTTCGGGATGATAATTCTTTAAATGCTAGCGCATCTTCTTCGTCTAGAACCGAAAGTCTGAGCAAGTCATTTTCGAGCATTTTTAAATCTCTATCCAACCGCAAAACATCTTCAACTCGGCTTGTTTTAATATTTGCCATTGTTTGAATCAAAATGGGATTGTTTCCACCCATTAGTTTGTTTCCAATCTTTACTACTCTTGTATTGTTTCTCATTGTTATACCTCTTAATTATATTAATACTTATCAATAAATATTGCCACGATTGTAATGTCAAAGAAGCGATCTATTTAATGTCCGATAGATGAATTTCGCTATATTTAATTAAAATAAGCAACTAAATATTAGTCATGCAGTGATTTTATAATAAAAAAAGTATTAAAATAGTAATAAATTAGTAATTATTTATAAAGTGACGCTGACTGTGCTAGAAATTTGAGTGGCGTCAGTTATTAATTGCAAAAATATTCAGCATTTACTTGAGAAAATAGAATGATAATTTATCCTAAAAAGGTAGCAATATTAATAATCATTTGATATACTTTTTAATGTACTGAAATGAGGAGGATTTTATTATGGCAGAACCCAGACAAGAAATTATATTAAAATGTACTGAATGTGGCAATGAAAATTATATTTCTACAAAAAACAAAAAGGCTCATCCCGAACGTTTTGAAATAAATAAATTTTGTCCCAATTGCAACAAGAAAACATTGCATAAAGAAAAGAGATAAATTTAGAAAAACTTGCTAAGATGCAAGTTTTTTTAAAGGTATTCCCAAAAGAAGAAAAGGAAGGATTATTATGTCAAACATTATTATTAGTAACGATCTTGGTCCCGGTAAGATATTTAAGAAGGACGGAAATTTATACACTGTTTTAGAGCAACACTGCAACAAAACAGCTATGAGAAAGATGATCGTAAAAGCAAAAGTGAAAGATTTGAGATCTGGAACCATTACCGAAATGTCATTTAACGGTGGCGATAAGGTGACGCTCGCTTATTTGGATAAAGAAAAGAAATCATTTTTATACGATGATGGAACTTTCTGCGTCTTTATGGATAACGAAACTTACGAACAAGTCAGCATTCCTAAGGAAAGATTGACCTGGGAATTAAATTTCTTGACCGACAACCTTGAAGTTTTTATCACCTCGTATATCAACGATGATGGAACTAAGGAAATTTTAGGAATTGAACTTCCGGTGAAAGTGGCTTTGAAAGTCGTTCATACCGACAACGCCGTCAAGGGAGACACCATCAACAAAGCGATGAAGGATGCCACCTTGGAAACTGGATATGTCGTCAAGGTTCCGATGTTTATTAAAAACGACGAAGTCATCAACGTTAGAACCGACAGTGGTGAATACGATTCACGCGCTAACTAAATGTGATTTCTACTAGTATAAAAGGGCCGTTTTGGCTCTTTTATCTTTGTTGAATTGTTTTGGCTTTTAAGTTATATTTAGATATGTAAAATAAGGAGAAAAATATGGGCTATTATGTAATGTGGGCTCTCATCGGACTCGTTGTTGGTTTGGTTGCTGGTTACTTTGGAGCGAGATGGCTCTTCAAGAGAGAATTGGCAAAGAACCCTCCTGTCACGGAAAAGATGATAAGAGCGATGTTCCTATCTATGGGTAGAAAACCGTCAGAGGCGCAAATCAAAGCGACGATAAAGTCGATGAATAACGCCAAATAAGAACAATCAATAAAAAAAGCGACTGTCTCAACTGTATCAAATCTTGATCGTTGTAAATATTTATCAACGGAAGGGGAGATAACAAATTATCAGTCGTTTTTTTATGTTCTAATTTTTCTTGTTCTTTTTATAGTGGGTTTCCGGCTCTGTGTGATTGATCAATCTCTTGATATTTGACCTGTGCATATAGATGATGAACAAGGCGTAGAGAGCCATGTATATGCTGTATACGTAAGTGGTGTCAACCTTATAACCATTTCCGAAGAAAAAGGTCCATTCAAAGGCGGCGGGGTTGAGTACTGCGACCAAGGAATATAGAAATCCAAAGATGACGGTGAGAATGGAGCAGATACTCACGCGCTTAGTGAATAGGAACATCAGAAGGAAAAAGGGAAGTCCAATGACGAGGAGCATAGGATTGGTTGCGACGACAAAACCGACGTAGCAACTCACAGCTTTTCCTCCTTTGAACTTGTGATAGAGCGGGAAGGTGTGACCGAGAGCGGCACCGAATCCAGCGGAGTAGTAAATGTAGCCCTGTGAAATTGAAGCAGGGATTAAATCGCCAATGGGAGTAAAGGTGCAAAGAGCGAACCAGGTCCATATGGGAATGATGCACTTGAGAGCATCGAGAAAGATAACTGAATATGCTCCGTATTTTCCAATGGCTCTTCCGACGTTTGTTCCACCTGCATTTCCGCTTCCTACAGCATAGATATCAATATTGTATACATGTTTAGTTATAAGCACGGCAAAGCTGATAGAACCTACCAAATAACCGGAAATTATAGATGTGATAAGAAATAGTATAAAGTAAAAAATTTGCATTTGTTTCCTCGCGTTTTACTTATATATAATATCTAAAAAATATAGAAATATAAAGCCTTTTTTTGATATAATGAAGAGGAAAGGTATATATGAGAAAAATGAATTCAAATTCTTATACATCTAGTAATTTAAAAATATTAAAAGGGCTTGAACCTGTCAGAGCAAGACCTGGCATGTACATCGGCTCTACCGATATTAACGGCTTGCACCATTTGGTGTGGGAAATTGTCGACAACGCTGTCGATGAAGCTAACGCAGGATATGGCAAATTGATAACCATAACCATAAATACCGACGGCTCTATCACTATTACTGACGAGGGACGCGGTGTTCCTTGCGATTTTAATAAAGTTGAAGGCTTGTCTGGTTTTGACATGGTTTATCGCACCTTGCACGCAGGTGGAAAGTTCGACGCTTCCAATTACAAGACTGCCGGGGGACTTCACGGCGTGGGAGGCGCGGTTGTAAATGCTCTCTCCTCGTTTATGGAAATCCATTCTTACCGCAATGGCAAGGATCACTTCATACGCTATGAAGATGGCGGAAAAAAACAGTCGGAAATTGTTGTTACTCCGGCTAAGAAGTTGAGCTTACGCGGTACTTCAGTTACCTTTATGCCGGATAAAAAAATCTTTGAAGATACTACTTTTGATTTTAATAAAATTTCTAACTCGCTCGATGATCGCGCTTGTTTGTCAAAAGGCGTTACCTTTACGCTTGAAGATAAGAGAAGCGATAGAAAACAGACCTTTTGCTACCAAGATGGTATCAAAGAGTATTTCGTTACGCATAACTTTGGTAAGAAAGGGATTTGCGAACCAATCTATATCGAAGGAGAGTCGCAAGGAATTAAAGTGGAGATTGTGTGCCAATTTTTTGAAGATGTATATTCCGAAAATATCACCTCGTTTGCTAACTCTGTCCGAACTGCAGAAGGAGGGCATCACGTTGTTGGCTTTAAGCGCGCATTGACGGCTTCAATAAACAGATACGCCCAGAATCACAATTTGCTTAAGAGCAACAAAGGCAAGTCTCTCGATGGAAGTGATATTCGCGAAGGTTTAAATTGCATCATTTCTGTTTGGGTACCGGAAGATATATTGGAATTTGAAGGTCAAACGAAATCGAAGCTGGGAACAAGACAAGCGACTCAGGCTGTGGACGATGTTGTACAGTCCAATCTCAACTACTATTTAGAAGAGCACGCTATTGATGCTAATTCAATCATCGAAAAGACATTGCGTTCGATGAATGCGAGACTCAAAGCAAAAGAGGCTAAGAACGCCGCTCGCAAAGCAAACAGCAAGTCGGGGAGAGACGCTTCTAATCTCTCAGGAAAATTAACTCCTTGTGCTAGTAAAAATTACAAGCTCAACGAATTGTTTATCGTCGAAGGTGATTCGGCTGGCGGTTCAGCTAAGAAGTGCCGCGACCGCAAGCATCAAGCTATTCTTCCGCTGCGTGGAAAACCTAAGAACGTCGTAGGAAGTGACGCATCTGACATTTACGATAACACTGAATTGAACACTATTATCTATACGATTGGTGCTGGCTGCGATGATGACTTCAATATCAAAAACATGCACTATGACAAAATCATCATTATGACCGATGCTGATGATGACGGATGTCATATTCAAAATTTATTGATTTCATTTTTTTACGAACACATGCGTCCATTGATCGAACAGGGGCACTTATATATCGCCTGTCCTCCACTCTATCGCGTCTTTAATAAAAAGAAGGAAATATACTGCTGGTCCGACGAAGATCTCGACCGCGCTCGCGAAACTATGAAAAAGGGATATATGCTCTCCAGGTATAAAGGGTTGGGTGAAATGAACGCCAGCCAACTTGGTGAGACAACAATGGCGCCAGAAACGCGTAGATTGCTGAGAATTGTTATTGACGATGAGGAAGATTGCACGGATAAATTGAATCTATTCATGAATAAAAATAGCGCTGATCGCCGAAAAGAATGGATATCCAATAACATCGATTTTAGCTATCGAAAAGATCACTTTGAGGAGATAAAAGATGAAAAATAAGAAAGCAAATTCCGAGAGGAAAGAAAACATAATACAGTCTCCTATGGATCAGGTGATGATAGAGGATTTCAATAGGTATGCGAAAGCTGTTCTATTGGAAAGAGCTATTCCTGATTCGCGAGACGGATTAAAACCTGTTCAAAGGAGAATTATCTATGGCATGTATCGCGAAGGAAATCTCTTTGAAAAACAAACGAGAAAGTGTGCCACCACAGTTGGTTATGTCATGGGTAACTATCACCCTCATGGGGATGCTTCCATTTACGATGCGTTAGTAAGATTATCTCAAGACTGGAAGATGGAGGTCCCCCTCGTCGATTTCCAGGGAAACAACGGTTCCATTGACAACGACCCGCCAGCGGCAAGTCGTTACACTGAGGCGCGTTTAGCGAAGATATCTTCATTGCTCATCGATGACATCGACAAGAATACTGTTCCCATGCAATTAAACTTTTCCGATGAGAAATTTGAACCGACCGTACTACCCGCTCGTTTTCCCAACCTTTTAGTCAACGGGGCAAACGGAATTGCAGTTGGAGCAGTCACAAATATTCCAACTCACAATTTAGGCGAAGTGATCGGCGCCACCATCTACGCCATAAAGAATAAGTGTGCAACGGTTAAGGATATAAGGAAATTTATTCTTGGTCCGGATTTTCCTACTGGCGGTATCATCGACCAGCCAGAGGCTCTAGACAAGCTTTATGAAACAGGAAGCGGCTCTTTTTACATTCATTCGCAAGCTTCGATTGACGACAAGAAAAACTTGATTGTCATTCACAGTATTCCATATGGGGTAGTGAAATCCGACTTTGTTGCCGCGATTGACAAAAAGCGCATTAGCAACAAGATTGACAATATAGTCGAAGTTAGAGATGAGTCGACTGACGAAGTGCGAATCGTCATTGAAGTCAAGCAGGGTCAAGATCCTCGTCCTATCCTTTCCTACTTGCGAAATAAGGGAATTCTTCGGACGACGTTCTCTGCCAATATGCTTGCTATCGACAAAGGTCACCCCAAAGTGATGAATATTGTCGAAATTATCAATTCGTTCTTGGACCACCAAGTCAATGTGATCACCAATCGCTCGAAATTCGACTTAGATAAATCGATCAAGAGACTCGAAGTTGTTGAAGGGTTGATCCGCGCTGTTGATATCATCGACGAAGTTATCGCTGTCATCAAATCCAGCAACGGAAAAGTTGAATCAAAAAAGAATATCATAGAAAAATTTGGTTTCTCGGAAAATCAAGCTGAAGCGATCGTCATGTTGAATTTGTACAAGATATCAAATTTGGATTACAACGCTTATCTCGAAGAGAAAAAATCTTTGGAAGCAACTATTGAAGAATTGAAAGATATATTAAATAAGCCCGAGTGTCTCGATAACTTGCTAATCAAAGACTTAAAGCAAATTAAAAAGATGTATGCTACTCCACGTCGTACAGAAATCAGAAGTGAAAAGATCAAAACAGTAGAAGTTGATGCGACAAATTTGATTGCGAAGGAAGATGTTCACGTCGTTCTAACTAAAGATGGATATATTAAGCGCGTCAACCTTCGCTCCTACAGCTCCTCTATTAAGGGTGATTTTATCAGCGAACTGCCGAAGATTAAGCAGGGAGATGGAATCGTTCTCAACCAACTATGCTCTACTCACGATGCTGTTATCGCTTTCCTCGCTTCCGGAACATATATTTATATACCTGTCCACTTGATTCCAGAAGAAAAGTGGAAAAACGAGGGTAAACACTTAAATGTGATTATGAAGATTCCTACCGAAGACACAGTCGTGAACGCCTATGTTATCAAAACTTTTGAAACTGAGGCCTTTTTCACTTTTGTTACCTCACAAGGAAAAATCAAGCGCACTAAGATTAAAGAGTACGCTCAAACTAAGCTTACACCCAAGGCGGTCAAGGCGATTGGTCTCTCAAAGGGAGACTCCTTGAAGCGCGTGAAGGTGACTTCTGGCAATGCGAACGTCATCGTTTGCCAGGAAAATGGATATGTCAGTTGTTACAATGAAAACGATGTACCTGCAGTTGGCGTTAAAGCGGCAGGTGTCAAAGCTATAAATCTTGGAAAAGACCGATCCCCAGTCTCGGACTTGATTGTTCTTAACTCGGATGAACACACTAGATTGTTGGTTTTGGCCAACAAAGCAGCGGTGAGAATCATTATGTCTACCAACATTGACGTTACTTCTCGACTTGGCATGAAGCAAACTGTTGTCAAAATATTTAAGGCTAACCCACTTAAGATTATTTCTTACAGCAAGTACGAAAAATATCGCGATAAGGAAAATCTCATAGCAGTTTATACTGAAGACACTAACGAGGTTATCAATCTCGATGATTTGCAAACGGTTTTACCAGGAACGGGAATTAGACCGAATGTCGATTCGCTCAAGGATAAGTTAATTTTAGGAATTCACGAAGATGGTGGTGTAATCGATGAAAATACACGCGTCGAAATCCCGCAAGTGAATATCGAGACTTCCAAGGCGAAGACAGACGATGGAACGACCCAGCTGACTCTGTTCGACTTATTCGACAAAGAAAAATAAAATACTGTAAAGTTTAAGTTAGGTTATATATAATATAAATAAGGATAATTGTATGATTAAAAAATTGATTACTACCTACCATGCTTCCTCTATATACGATATAGATCCTCAGCAGCTGAAAGATTTAGGATACAAGACGATATTTGTTGATTTAGATAATACTTTAGCCCAGTTTAATGTTCTCATACCAGAAAAGAGGACATTCCAGTTAATCGATAGCTATCACGAAATCGGACTTGAGGTGATTCTCATTTCCAACAACAAGGCAAAGAGAGTTATGCCTTACGCTGAAAAGCTACATACGAAATATGTCTATTCTACACACAAACCGTGTGCCCGCCGCTTCAAGCGTTATGTTCGCGAGCATTCTATCGATTTAAAGACTTCGATCCTGATCGGTGACCAGCTTTTAACAGATCGAGCGCTAGCAAAAAAAGCAAAATTGGATTTTATCTTAACTGAACCGCTGGTGAAACTTGATCAGTGGACCACAAAATTTAATCGTTTGATCGACAAGCCGTTGAGAAGAAAATACTTAAAGCAGGGAAGGCTTGGGCCATTCCTCACTAAAGCAAAGGAGTAAGGATATGATAAAAAAACTCAAGAGAAAAAACGGAGTTACTTCCGAAATTAAAATTCAACGTTGTTCTAGTTGCGGAGCAATTTTGCAAATTTCCGATCCTAAGCGCAGTGGGTACATAACTCCCAGCCGATATGAAAAGGGACCGGAACCTGGAATGTGTGACCGCTGTTATAATCTCAGTCACTTTAATGTTTCTAACGATAAGAATTATACACCCGATTATTTAAAGATCGTGCAGAAGGCGAAGGAAACGCAAGCCCTCGTCGTTTATGTTTTAGATCTATTTACGTTTGAAGCGAGCATCATTCCCAATTTGGGCAAGGAACTTCCTTCCAATGTACTAGTCTTACTCAACAAGCGCGATGTCCTTCCTAAGGGAACTGATGACAAAAAATTGATCGATGACACGAGACGCCGTCTCGCTATTGAAAATATTGATCCAGTTGATATTGTCGTTTTGAGTTCTTCCAAGAGTTTGAATGTTGATAATTTATTTGATTTATTAAATGAACATCGCAGAGGGAAAGATGTATATTTTATCGGTGCCTCTAAAGTTGGTAAATCTTCCATTATCAACACGATTCTCAAACAGTACAAAAATGAGACTACGCGAATGATTTCGACGACTCACATTCCTGGAACAAATCTAGATGTTATGGAGATTCCCCTGGATATGAACAGTTCTATCTACGACACTCCAGGAATCTACAATCCAAAGAGTTGCATAAATCAACTTGAAAGACACGCTGTGAAATACATCGTTCCTCAGGAAGAGATAATTATTCGCACCTATACATCAAACAGCAATCAATCTTATCTTCTCGGTGGAATTGGCTGCATCAACTATGTTGAAGGACCAAAATCAACTTTCTCTTTCCACTTTTCTAACGATTTAGCGATAACTCGCGTGAAGATGGACAGAGCAGAGAAGACCTTTGCCTCATTGACTTCAACCAGGCAAGTTAAACCCACCTCCGAAAAGATTCACTCATTTAAAGATTTGGAGAAGCACGAAGTACACGTTCCTGCCAGTGGAAAGATAATTATTTTTATCTTAGGTTTGGGCAAGATTGAATTTGAAGGAGCAAATCAGAAATTTGAATTTTTCATTCCGAAAAATGTTGGAATTAAGATTTTCGCAAGGTAACAATGAGACAAAAAATTATATTATTTGGAGGGAGTTTTGACCCGATTCACAACGGTCATTTAAAAGTGGCTCAAACAGCGTTGGAAGCTTTGAAAGCGGACAAGGTAATCTTTGTTTTATCCAAAAATCCCCAGTACAAAAAAGTTAGCGATATGACTAATCGCTTAAACATGTTAAAATTAGCTATCAGCGGTCGAGAAAAATTTGTCATTGATGAATATGAACTAAAGTGCGATGAGCAGTATACCTATTCAATAAATACGGTTAAGCACTTTTTAAAAGTTTATCCGCGGGACAAATACGAACTCTTCTTTTTGATTGGCTTTGACGAAGTGAATTTCTTGAATAAATGGCACGAAATTGACGAACTTTCAAATCTTATTCAATTTGTTGCGGTCGCAAGGCCAGGGTATCCGAAAAATCACGAATTGATAAAAAAGTACAATGTGAAAGTTATTTCCGATATGAGTTACAATCTATCGTCAACTTCCATTCGATCGTTTATCTCATTCGACATGCCTAAACCGGTTATCGACTATTTAATCGAACATGAACTTTACTTTGTCAAAATGGTTAAGCCTTACTATTCATCCGAGCGTTACAAACACGCTGTTTCAGTCGCAAATTTGGCTTACGACATCGCTCTCGCTAATAAAAAAGACCCGGGACTCGCCTATTTGGCTGGATATCTTCACGATATTGGAAAGGCTAGCACAGACAAAGAATTGGAAAAAGCCTCAAATGATAAGTATGGTAAGTTCTTCAAGGGAGGAATTATTCCTCCAACCGTAATGCACCAATTTACCGGAGCGTTAATTTTGGAAAATTATTTCAACATCCGCGATAAGATGCTCATTGAGGCCGTTCGTTATCACACTTCGGGCAAAAAGCACATGTGCTGGTTATCGAAGATCATTTACGCGGCGGACAAACTCGATCCCTTGCGTCCATATGACTCAAGTGATATGATTAGACGCATGAAAAAGGACTATAAGTCCGGTTTTGTATACGTATTGAGAGAGAATAAAAAGATAATTGAAAAAATGCATCCCGGCGCAGTTGAAAACAATCTGCTGTCAATACAGTGCTTTGACTATTATTTAAAAGGAGAGTAGAGAATGTATAGAGCTTCAAGTTTAGTAAAAAAATTAGCGAGTGACAGTTATTTCCACAAGGGAAAAGATATCAAGATCTTCGACGTGAGAGATTACACTCCACTTGCGAGTTTCTACCTGGTGATTTCGGCGGTTAACGCTAGACAGATAAAGGGTATTCAAGAGAATATCGAAAAGTTGATTGAGAAAGCTGATGGCGGAAAGATCAATCACATTGAAGGAAGGCACGGAGCTGACTGGGTAGTTATAGATGCAGGCGATATTGTCGTTCATATTTTTTCTGAACTCGAGAGAGAGCGGGTAAAATTTGACGAGATCTACCAGGAGTGCAAACTAGTCGAGTTTAAAAAGGAGGCAAAAAAGACAAAATGAAAACTACAGTAGTAATATTTCCTATGGAAGAAGAGATGAACGAATTGCTTCCTAAGTTGAAAGAATACAAAAAGGTATCATATGGCATGATCGATGGAATTGAATTCAAGACCAAGCGCGCTAATGTATTTGCCTTCGTTTCGGGTGTCGGAAAGACAAAGATTGGTTTGAAGATTGGCTATCTCGCTAGCAAGCTAGATATCAAGGAAATATATAACGTAGGAGTTGCTGGTTCACTCGTAAAAAGCATCGTACCTCTAAATGTCGTTCTTGCGACGAAAGTGGGATATTACGATGTTGATATAACGGCTGCAGGCAATTACGTCCTCGGTCAAATGTCTCATGAACCAATGTATTTTGAGGCCGACAAAAATAATTTGGAATTGATTGAAAAGATCAATACTACTTTAACTCTCAAGAAGGGAACTATAATTTCTGGCGACAGCTTTGCGACTCAGAAAAATATGACTGAAGACTTTTTAAAAAATTTTGACAATCCCATTCTGGTCGATATGGAATCAGCAGCAGTTGGACAATGCGCTCACGATTTAGATATTCCGTTTACCATTATTCGCGGAGTATCAGATTATATCTTTGCCGAGAGCAATGGCAACATGTTTGAAGAGTACTTACCTCTATCCGCTCGTCGTGCTGCATCCGTTCTTCTTCACTTGATTGAAGATCCATTTGTCGAATAGGGAAATTAGTTTTACTTTATAACTTTCGCGATGATGCTTACCTTTATAAGGTTTAGCACATCGCTTTTTTAATAAATAACTTTTAATTTTTAGAGAAGAGGATAGAGAAGATGTTATATAAATTGGATAAAATGAAGAACTAAATAGAAAAATGTCACAATTATTAACTTCGTATAATAACTATTATGTAAACAAAGACAATAAAATGATAGGAGCTAAGCCATTTTTTTAGTATTTATACACTTTGTCTAATGTGATTGATTCTAATATAAGAATAACTTATCCACCATTTTGATTATATAAAAGACTACTAAATAATTACTAGATTATAACTTTATTAACTTTTGATTTAACTTATAATCATCCGAGCGAGAAAGAATTAAAGAATAATATTCGTCAGTGGATTATTTCAAACTGAAAACTTTTACCGGCTCTGTTCCGTATTTGTTGAAGAGCCATCTTTTTATAAAATATATGATTGTATCTAAAATAACAATTGTTAATATAGCAAAAAATGTCAGACCGAATAATTCGAGCATTTCCAAATTTATGTATGCTTCATTGATCAGCTTTCCAATTCCAATGAAGTGCCAACTGGTCATAAACACTTCTCCCATAATTTCTACTTTGAAGCCCAATCCGATTGATTGAGCCATTCCGATAAAGATGTAAGGTAGACTTAATGGTAAGACAACCCTAATTAGATTTGACAAAGAATATCTTCCTTCGGTCGATATAGGATCCTTGTATTTCTTTAAGATAATCTTCCCTCCTCCGAGTACTGCTTTGTACATGATAGGAAAGGTGATGATAAATACCAAGAGATACGATGTTATTTTTGTATAGATAATCAGTACAAATATCAATGATGCCGTCGGGAAGCAAGTGATGATGTATATCAACGGTTTAAGAATCGATTCTAACGGTGGAAAGTATGATGCTATTAACCCGAAAGTCGTGCCTAGTAAAATAGAAACAGCTAAGCTGACTACCAGGCGGAAAAACGTATAACCGAGAGCAATCCACGCTTCAGCCTTTCCCATCAGTTTAATCATCTCGTATAACGAGGTAAAAAATTCGGGAAAAGTATTGTGAGTTGTTGAAAGATAGATTATCTCCCAAATTGCTATTAGCAGCATTATTCCAATGACGAAATACAACGGCTTTAGATTTTTCTTTCTTGAGTTTTCCAACTTATCCATATTACCTATCCTTTTTCGACTAACTATATTGAGTATAAAATATCTAGAATATTAAATAAACATATTAAGTAAAAAACATCCTCATAAAAATGAGGATGTCAATTTTACAATATTATTTTTAAAAGAATAATTTTAATTATTCCGCTTGAAAATATTGAGAGTAAAAGTTTTCAGATGGAGATGAATAACCGAGATTGCCAGATCCGGACATAAATGTTTCGTAATCATATGCACATGCATTGAAAGCCAGTGCATTTGCTATCCCCATAGGATTTTGATTCTGATCGACAACTTTTTCGAGAATATCCTTGTCGATTCCAAAGGTTTCATCCGTGGTGTACAGTCCATTTTCGACATCTTGGTCTATTTGCTTCATAACATTTTCCCCGTTGTTATTGATTAGGTCTAAGGAGTTTTTCTCAATAATCGATATGAAGTTTTTAATATTGTCTATTGTTGATTCATCGGTTGAGGAATCAAGTTCATCGGATATGAAAAGACCAGCCTGCGGAAAATCGGTAAACCCTTTTCCATCGTTTAGCCCTTCCTCTTTCGAGTAGTTAGCCCATTCAGTCTTTAAGTTGTATTTTACGGAGACTTCAGGCGCCTCTTCGAGAACTTTGGTAACATATGGTTCAGCTACGACGACGTAGTCGACATCTTCTCCTTCATTGGTACCAGTAATTGCGGCGCTAGCAGCGAGTGCGGTGGAACCAAGATAGGATACGTTATCGATGGAAAAAGCATTTTTCAAAACGCGATTCCAAACTGATGAATCATTTCCAAATGAAAGGATTGCATCCCCTTCTGCCATGATTCCATTGTCATCATTACCAGTTGAAAGAACAAAGGCATTTCCAGCTGTGATGATTGAAGCGAGTTTGAATTTAGCACCTTTAACATCGATCAGTGTATTAGCTGTTGTCGCATCAAAGATTATCGCGTCGTAATCCTCGGAGAAAAACGCATTCTTAGTACTGAGAGGTGTAGTGATTTCGACCTTATCAGCATCGGTCGATAAATAAGTAGAAAGCGCAAGACCAGGAGCACCTTGAGGGCAAATTACATTAAAGGATAATTTTTCCTGAACTAACTCGTTATCTTCGCTAGATGTTTCTTGTGAAGTTTCTAAAGATGTTGTATCTGTTGAATCTTGAGCAGAAGTAGTATCGCCACAACCGGTCAAGCACAACATAGCTGTGATGCTGGCGAAAAATAAATTTTTTGTTTTCATAATATTCTTCCTTTCAAACGATTTTAGTATAGCAAAAAAGTTCACAAATATGTGAACTTTATACTAGATTTATTTAATGATGTACAACTATTCAAAATAATCAGAATAAGTACTAGCATCGATCGAACCATTTGTTAAATATGCTCCGTGTTCTGTCGAATCTAAATAAAATTGATCGAGATCGACATTATAAGAGCAAAATCCACAAGCGTTTACACCATTTATGGCTGTGTCACCATCGAGTACATTCTCATATAAGTCAAGATAGTTGTCACCAAAGTACGATTCAATATCGTACTGGTTGTAACTGTAAGCGGCATATAGATAATCGTAGGCGCGCGAGGCATTTGCCGATTCTAAGTTTGAGATGAAATATCCGCTTCGTTCGATGAAATTGTCGTACAAATCGATCATGTAGTCATCATCGCTGCTGTCCCAAGTGTCTCGCACAAAGATACCTGTCTGTGGAAAGTGAGAATAACCGTCATCTGTCAATCCACTCTCTTGAGAAACCGAGGTGAATAGGCTGGTTATGTTCTCGACGATGTGATAGTCAGGATCCGCATTCACCAGTTTGGATACATATGGTTCAGGCAAGAGAGCGTAATCGATGGGTTGACCGTTATAATTCCCTTCTAAGAGCGCATTGTATTCTTCGCTGGGGTCTTCGAAAAAACCGTCGATGAAAGTGTTGTTGTTGTGCGATATATTGTAGCAGTACTTAAAAACATTATTTTGAACGTCGAGATTGTCGTAATCGTGAGAATCGTATTTTGAATAGGCGTAGTCGTACGTTACGACTATTGAATTGCTGTCCAGTTGAGAATCATCTTCGTACTTGCTAACTAGATAGGCGTTGCCATAGGTATTCATCATTGCTAACTTAAAAGGTACGTTGTTTTCTTGAATTAAATTAATTCCCTTATTTAACGAAAATATAATGACGTCGTATTCCGAAGAAAAAAACGCATCGTAACAATCGCTAGTAGAACCAATTTTAAAGTTTTCAGTATCTTCGGCATAGCACATTAAAGATATTGCGTCCCCACCTTGGGGAGCAATAACTTTAAATTCTAATGCTTTTTGTACTACGCTGCAGGATGATGTTGCCGAAACGGTAGCACTCATCAAGAGACAAGAAAATATAAATTTTAGTTTATTCATCTAATTATTCTAATACTTCTTTAATCGATTTTCCAATTTCATTTGCGGAGGGTTTAATTTTGAAGTTATCGAGGACTGTGGCACCTAAATCTGCAAATGATTCTCTCTCTTCTAGCTTTCTTCCATTCTTGATAGATGGCGAGTAAGCAAGGAAAGGTACTCTTTCTCTCGTGTGGTCAGTTCCAACCCATGTAGGGTCATTTCCGTGATCAGCGGTAATGATGACAAGATCATCATCGTTCATATTGTCGATGAAGGTCTTGAGCTGTTTATCGAAATCTTCAATATGCTTTCCGTATCCTTCGACATTTCTACGGTGGCCGTATTCGGAATCAAATTCGACCAAATTGACAAAACACAATCCAGTGAAATCGTTATTCTTAAGGATATCAGTAGTTATTTCCATACCATTTTTATCGGAAACGGTGTGGATGGATTTGGTGACACCAGCGAAATTGAATATATTACCGATTTTACCAACGCACAGTGTCATCAAGTTGTTGTCCATTAAATCGTTCATTGCAGTACGACCTGTGGGAGATAGAGCGTAATCTCTTCTATTCGGTGTGCGCTTAAAGTTGGTTTTATCGGTGCCTAAATAAGGTCGAGCAATAATTCTTCCTAAGCGATATTCGGGACGATTGCAAATTTCTCTAGCAATTTCGCAATCTCTATATAGTTCTTCAAGAGGTACATATTTTTCATGAGCAGCAATTTGTAAGACAGAATCGGCAGATGTGTAGACAATGAGCGACCCTTCCTTGCACTGCTGTTCTCCCATCTCTTCCAAAATGGCAGTACCGCTAGCTGCTTTGTTACCGATGATCTTGCGACCAAACTTCTCTTCTAATTCGTCGATGAGCACTTGAGGGAAACCAGTATCAGTAAAGGTCTTAAACGGCTTTGTAGTCAGTATTCCCATCATTTCCCAGTGTCCAGTCATGGTATCTTTACCATTGGATGCTTCGCGGAGAGTCGTGCAGTAAGAATTCGGGTGTTCGACAACAGTGGTACCTTTGATTGGGGCTAATTCGCCAATACCCAAAGAATTCATTGTGGGGATATTTAATCCTCCCATGTGGTCAGCAATATGAACGATAGTATTAGAGCCAGCATCACCGTAAAGTTCGGCATCAGGTTCCGCTCCAATACCCATTGAATCGCATACTATAATAAATATTCTTTTAAATTTTTTCATTTTTGTAATCCCTTTCATTAACGAACATATTATATATTTTTTCAGTCGCAAATTCTAGTAATTTTACTTGTCATCCATGAACTTGTCATAAACGGATAGAATCCTTTTAGTCGAAACGTGAGTGTAAATTTGCGTTGTTTCAATTTTCGCGTGACCGAGCATTTCTTGAACTTGTTTTAAGTTTGCACCATTTTCTAATAGATGGGTCGCAAAGGAATGTCGGAGGGTATGAGGACTTACATTTACATCGATATTTGCTCTCTTGGCATACTTTTTTATATTTCGCCAAAAGTACTGGCGGGATATCACACTTCCAGCTCGATTTAGAAAGAGATATTTCGAACGGTATCCCACATTTTTTTGACGGACTTCCGATACGTATTTTATCAAGAATTCTAAAGCGAATTCTCCGATTGGAATAATTCTTTCTCTACTACCTTTTCCACGCACTTTTAAATATCCTTCTTCAGGATTAACGTTTCCCATCTCGAGATTAAGAAGCTCGCTGACACGAAGCCCACATGCGTACATTGTTTCGAGCATTGCCTTGTCGCGAATTTCAGCTGGTCTGCTTAGATCAAAGCAATTGAGCAACGATTCAATCTCCTCGTAGGAAAGAACAGTCGGAAGGTGTTTTTCCCTCTTGGGAAGATGAATGCCGATGAGAGAAATGTTGATAAATCCGTTTTTATTTAAGAAAATATAAAAACTTCTGACGGTGGTGATTCTCCGAATGATTGTCGAAGTCTTCAATCCGCGCGTGGACAAATAGAGAGTGAAATCTGAAATATCCTGTTTACTTAGTCGATTGACATCCACGTCGTGCATGAAACTAACGAATTGCTCCATGTCGTCTTGATAGGTGTTGAGAGTAGATTTCACATCTCCCTTCTCGACGGTGAGATAGACGAAAAAATCGTCGAGAACCTCAGTTATTCTCATCTTTTTTTCCCTTCAAGTCACTGAGTGTTTTAAATAGAGGCTTTTCTTCGCCGGAATTTAAATAGTTCAAAATATTATTCTTGTCCTGAATTTTTGAATCGCTTGTCGCTGAATTAAAGAGATTCAATTGTTGATAGTTGCTCTTATCTTTACTAATTTCAAGTCCTACTCCAAGCAAGCGCACGGGTTGCCCTTTGTAAAAGTCGAGGAATAATCTTAAAACAGTAATATAAATCTCACTAAAATCGTCA
>JBAYAI010000016.1:0-17926 GCA_041669865.1 Bacilli bacterium
TCTTCTGCGCGAATGAAGCCGAAACCTTTTTCTTTGTTAAACATCTTAACTGTACCCTTCATGGAATATCACCTTTCTTAATGCAAAATAAAACTTTTGCACGTTATTATAATAGCACACTTGTCGCATTAATGTAGTTAATTTTAAACTATTTAATAAAATATCTAGAAAAAGAGTAAAAACCGGCAATATTTGTATAATATTTAGTCAAAAACTATTAACATTCTATTTATTTGGCTACAAATTACATATTCGTTTGGAGAAAAGTTACCATTTTTTTATCGTATCACTCAAATATATTGTGTTGTTTGATGTTTTTTCGAGAAATAAAATAGGAAAAAGCCACTGTCAAAAGGCAGAAGATAAGACAAAGTAGACAAATTTCAAAATTGTAAAAAACTATTCCCACACCTATTTGTAGATTTATCTCCTGCGCCAGGAAACGTTCGCTCAACCAAAGCGCAAGCATAGAATTTAAATAGGCGATTCCACCAATCAACAAAGCTGCATCCAAATAACTGGATGCTATGTCGCGTTTTGACCACCCGAGACAGATGAGCATTTTTATCCTCCTCTCATCTTTCTTCATAAACAAGATCAATACTTCTGACATCAACACGCTTGAAATGCTTGAACTTAAAATTTCAAAAACAACGAGACCGGCATTTACGTATAGAATTATCTTGTCTATTCCACTTTCAATGTCGCGAGCTGGAAGTGAAAATTCGTACCGCGAATATTCTTCTTTGAATTTTGCAACTATACAGTCGACATTTGCTGCTTTTTTCATACTAATGACAACTCTATCGATACATTTTTCATCCATAGGAATGAGAAACTGATCTTCTTCAAGGTATCGAATAAATGTCGGAGTTTGAAGTATAGCATTTTCAGTTGACTCCACTATTCCCGCAACCAAAAGTTTGCCATCTCTAAAGATATTTTTATATCCTCCAGAAAGATATTCTGTCGAGGTAAGACAACTGATATATAGAGGCGAACTAATTATATTTAAACTTCCATATAATTCCTTTGCGAGAGAAGAGGTGATAATTACCTGGGAATAGTCATTAGGAACATAGCCTTTAACCAGTTTAGGTGGAGTTAGATAAGAGAAAAATCTCAGTGGATTGTCTTGAGTGTTTGATAGGTCACCCATTACCACTCCATCATCGTATACGATACTTGACCCTTGGAACCCGTGAAGGTCAAAATCTGCTGAATAGTTGTAATCCTCAATTTTATTTAGCTTTTCTCTTTTTGCGGAAGCAAATAAGGGATGGAGAAAACCGCTGACCATTCCTTCTTTTGAACAGTAGTAGAAGCCGTCAGAAATCAAATAACTATCGATATTTTCTCGCTCGGATTCCACCATTTCCTCAATTGAGGACAACGCGATCGTATCGCGATAGTTTTTATAGAACGCCACTCGTTGGTTTGTAATGCCGATATCACCATCAAGGGACATGTAATCTCCCGTCAAAGATTTATAGGAAAGGTTAGAAAACTCACTGTCTTTCGATATTTTTTCAAGAGCACTGCGTTTTTTATTTGGAAAAAAATATAAGAAATACACCTTGTGGACTATCCAGGGAAATTTGTAATGCTCCTCAATCTTACCATCTCCTTGAAATCTCATATTTTCCTCAACGAACGATTCAGCAAATAGAGGATTTGTATGAATGATTCTCGCAATATCCGTCTCAACAATTTTCGCGATAGAAAACAACGATTCTAATTCATATCCTATTTTCGCACAAGTTAAATCGAGATGTAGATATACGTTGCTTGAATTAAATATTCTATTCAACGAATCGAGATTGTCGTTCGTGGTAAGTCCTAAACATTCACATAGATATTCAATCTCTTCATATGGAAGCCCGAGAATCACCTGATCGTCAGTTAAAAGAGTCTCGCCGAAATTTGTATAGTTTCCTTCAAGTTCTTTATAGTAAGTAAACTCTTCAAAAGAACGTCCTGACAAGGAAGATAAAGTATATTTTTTATTTTTATAATTAAAGTAAACTTCGTTCTTATTGATAAATAAGTTTTCAAAATTAAGGTAGTAGTGAGCCCCGATTCCTTCGATGTATTTCGGATACTTTTTTTGGAGTCTCTCCATTTGTATAAAAGAGGCAGCACTGTAATTTTCATCTTTTATCTCCTCTTGTCTCGGCTGTACTAAGATGGTATTAGCGTCGATTACTCCATCGAAATACGTCTTTAGTGAACTTGAAACACTAGAGGAAACGAGGACAATCAAGCCGATCGTAACAAGAGCGATAGTGATAGAAAAGATCGAAAAATAGGCTTGTTTCTTGCGCGAAGTAATCATAAGTAAGGCTGAGAAAAATTTGCTTGCCAACCCTGGTTTTTTTCGCGGCGATAAACTTGCTTTTGCCGTTTGCTGTACTTCTGACAAATGCAGAGGATTTCTAACCGCTCGCAAATTGCCATCTATCATTTCATAAATTGCTGCTCCCTTTGGAATTTCCCGACGGTTATGAGAGACAATTATAACCAGTGCCCTTTTGCTCACTTTTAAAAAGTATTTCGTAAGTCTCTCTCTATTCTCTCTATCTAACGGCCCAAACGGCTCATCCAGGAGAAGGATGGAGAAATCCTTAACAACAGCTCTAGCGAGGCTGACTCGTTTAGCTTCTCCTCCGGAAAGAAGCTCAGCTTTTTTAATGAGAAGATTTTCTATTTTAAATCTTTTGGCAACATTACTGATTCTATTCAGCTTTTCCCGGCGTGCAATGTGATATATATCTAGGCTCTTATTTATATTTTCAAAAACACTTTGCTTGTCAAACAATTCGTCAAACTGAAAAGAAACTGAACAGGTTTCACGCAGATACTCGCTTCTTTCCTCCCTGCTAAATTCCTTGAGAGATAATCCATTGACAATTATCTCTCCCCGATAATTGTCGACTAAGCCTGACAGGAGATGAATAAAAGTGGACTTTCCCGAACCAGATTCTCCGACAATATAATATAGACCTCTACTATTGAATTTAATGTTCACATCGGTAAAAACATCTGATCTTTCATTGGGATAGGTATAGCTTAAGTTGCGAACTTCAATCATCTTATTCACCTCGCAAATTGTTAACGAGTTCCTGAGAATAGATTTGACGAAGCGGTATTTGACCTGCAAAATAAGCAAAGAGGAATTCCAAAAGCAGCGTTAAACCGATAACACTTAAGGATAAATTGATAGAGAAAAATAGCGGAAAATTCCACATCATCATAGCAACGTTTCCCAAAAAGGAAAACACAATAAAGAAAACAATAGTGAAAAATATGATAACCTGACTGATAATAATCGCCTGTCCAACTCCCGTGTTCATGAATTCATTTTTATTTAGATGAAAAGCTAAATACAAGGAAAATTCTCGCTTTTTATCCTGGTATAAATTACTGATGAAAACCAATTCTAAAAAGAATGCGCAAGCGATGATCAATACGAGGAAAATACCGACAACTTCAGCGAGAGAATCGATTAGATTATCGATGGATTTTGCAAGATCTAATCCACTGTTACTTATTTCTATATTTGGAAATTTTTCTTCTATAAACCTGGAAAGCTTTATTGGGTCATCAACTTTTGCAATAGTCTTAAAGCTAGTTAACGGGTCGTCTTCGTAGGAAAGATAACTCATTCTGTCGCTCAAAAAAATATCGTAAGAGTAATTTTGAGATGTATTTTCCAGTTTGATTTTTTTCAAAATTGTAAGCATGGATTGATAATCGTAGTACACGCTTGGTCGACTGATGATATTTTCTTCTTTTGTCACTCCAACAATCTCGAGATTAAAATCGATGTGCACGAGATCTTTGACAGAGGAAGATAAATAATTCGTCTCAATGATAACATCGTTCTCATAGCATAGTATCGACCCAATATCAATTCCTGGATTTTCACTTAAAAAGTTCTGATTGACAATCACTTCACTCGAGTTTGTAGGAATTTTTCCGTTGATTTTATCAGCTGTTGGAAAGCAAGGAAGAAAAAAAGTTTCGCTCTCCAGGTACTTTCCTTCAAACGTAAAGTTAGACAGTGGTTTTAAAAAATAATCTAATGCGGGGAAATACTCAATATAGCTATCAAGTTTTTGCAACTCAGCCTCGGATTCATCCGATAGACGAACTTTCTTTACAAGGGACATATCTTGAGTCTTTAGATGAATCTCGCGCCTTTCAACTAAGCTGACACAACTGAAATCAACCTGAGCGGTTGACAGTTCATTTAGAAGATTTATTCCAGTTTGTTTAACATTGATAATCACAAGCATCAAAGCAAAACAAATAGAACAAAATAAGGAGGATAGAATTACTTTTTTAAATCTCTTTTTCAGAAAAGAAAATGATAATTTGACATTCTCTTTGATTTTAATTTTCCGCTTTTTTATCACCGCTTTCTCACGTGTCGTCAACTTTTCTCTCTCAGGGTCATTTTCTTTTATGAGTTCGAGATTATAGTTATTAATCTTATATATTTGATTGCAGTATTCTCTGGCTAGATCTTCCTCGTGAGTCACGACCAACACCAAGTGATCATCACCAATCTTCTGAAGCAATTTCATCACCATTTTGGAATTTTTACAATCTAAAGAGCCTGTTGGTTCATCGGCGAGTAATATCTCTGGATCACTTGCAATTCCACGGGCAAGGCTCACTCTAGCTTGCTGTCCGCCGGAGATGCATTCGATATTCTTTTCAGCTAATTCTAAAATTCCAACTTCTTCTAGTTTATCTCTGGCTATATCTAAGGATTCGCTCTCACTTTTTCCAAAAAGAACGAGGGGAAGAGCAACATTTTTCTCCACGTTCAAGTGATCGATTAAATTGTGATTTTGAAATACGAAACTTATCCTTTCCCGCGGAACATCAACGGAGATATTTCCTTTATCCGCCTTTTGAAATCCCGCAATCAAGTTCAATAAACTTGACTTCCCTGAGCCAGATTCTCCCACGATGCCAATCATCCCTCTCGGACCAATTTTCAAATCGACATTTTGAAAGATTTTTCTAACGCCAGTATTTTCCTGATAAGTCAGGCTCATTCCTCTTATGTCTATATTTGCCATTGCAAAGAAATATATACAAAAAAAGTTCTCCGTTTAGGAGAACTTACATATTACTTTTTGCGGCTATCTCTAATTAAGTTGAATGCGTTCTCAATTATACAAGCAATGGTCGCCGGACCAACGCCGCCTGGAACAGGAGTATAGTCTTTGCAATCCGGTATAAAGCCCAGATCGCCTTTCCCATCCTCAAAATAACCGCAGTCGATGATCGTTTGATTAAGTTTAATTTGTGTTGGTGTCAAGATTCCTCTCTTACCGGTAGCAAGAATAACTATATCGGAATTTTCGGCCATTAAGCGCGTTTGGTCAATATCTATTTTAGAATGTGAGATAGATACAAAACTATTTCTCTTCACCATCATCAACGCAATCGGCATACCGACTGAAATAGAGCGACCAATGACTAAAACTCGCTTGTTGACCACATCTAGATTGTAATAGTCAATTATTTTAGAAACGGATCGAGCGGTACCCGACAAGCAGGATAAATCACCCTTTGCTAGTCTTCCAAAATTGTGAGTAGTCAGCATGTCCGCATCTTTGGATGGATCAATTAAATCAAATAACTCTCTCTCTCTTTCAAACAATAGGGGGCGACATAAAAAGACAGAAGCTATAGGAGAAGAATTAGCTTCGATAATAGCGTCTTTGGCAGCAGCAAATGTTTTTACGTCAAAAACCTTTGATTTAATTCCTAGTTTTTCGAGAGTTCTAACTACTAATTTTCGATACTCATCCGCTTCGAATGACTGCGAATTATAAATGATATAAGGTTCTATTATTTCACCATTTTTTATTCTATTTTTTAGTTCTTCGACAATTTTTACCCTAATTGGTTTTCCCAGTAGTTTCATCTTCTTCCTCTTCCATTTTCACTGCCGCCGGAACTTTGGGAAGTCCAGGCATGGTCATAACTTTTCCCGTTATTGGAATAATAAATCTCGAACCAGCAGCGATGTCAATTCTTCGAATGTGAATATTAAAGTCCGTTGGAGCTCCAAGCAATTTTTTGTTGTCGGAAAATGACATAGGAGTCTTCGCCATGCAGACATAGAAATCATCATATCCCAAGTCATGGCACTTTTGCAAATCTTCCTTTGCTTGCTCAGAATACTCTACTCCAGAAGCTCCGTAAATTTCCTTGCATATTGTTTCAATCTTTTTCTCAATGGTCATTTCCTTTGTTACGAGGGGATGATAGTTTGAATTTTCTTCTCTGAGCAATCTAAGAACGAGGTTTCCCATATCGACAGCGCCTTTTGCCCCGCGGGCGAAAGCGTCGTTTATTTCATAATTGTAGTGCTTTCCAGCACACCACTTTGAAAGATACTTAATTTCTTCCGGGGTATCGCTTCCAAACTTGTTGATGTTAACGATGACAGACATACCATATTTTCGCATATTTTCAACGTGTCTCTCTAAATTAGGAAGACCTGCTTTAAGAGCATCGATGTTTTCTTCGTTTAAATCAGCATATTTGACTCCGCCGTGCAATTTAAGAGCTTTGATAGTTGCTACAACTATTACAAGATCAGGTTTGATTCCGGCTTCGGGACAGGTTATATCCAAAAATTTCTCCGCGCCTAAATCTGATCCGAATCCTGCTTCAGTCACGACGATTTCCGCTAGCGACATCGCTGCCTTGGTGGCGATGATTGAGTTACAACCATGGGCGATATTTGCGAAAGGTCCTCCGTGAATTATCGCTGGAGCATGATGAGAGGTTTGAACTAAATTGGGCAAGAAGGCATTCTTCATAAGCTTCATGACAGCATTAGTAACTTTCAAATCTTTGACAGTTACAACCTGGTCATCATAAGTATATCCGACTATCATATTGCCAAGTCGCTTTTTGAAATCTTCTTTATCTTTAGCCAGGCACAGGATGGCCATCATCTCGTGAGCGACAGTTATGACAAAGTGCTCTTTGCGAGGAACTCCATTCTTTTCACCTTGAGCAACGGTAATTTCGCGCAAAGCGCGATCGTTCATGTCGATTGCCCTTTTAAAAACTATTCGCTCTGGATCGAGATTCAAAGCATTTCCGCTATATATATGGTTGTCGATAACCGCGGCTATAAGGTTGATTGAAGTAGTGAGGGCGTGGATATCTCCTGTAAAGTGTAAATTTATGTCTTCCTGAGGTTCAACAGTAGCCTTTCCACCACCAGTTGCACCGCCTTTCATTCCAAAGACAGGGCCTAAGGAAGGTTCGCGCAAAACAACACACGCGTTCGCTCCTAGCAAGTCCAGAGCATCGGTTATCGCGATTGACGTCGTGGTCTTTCCTTCGCCGGCTTTGGTCGGAGTCATCGCAGTCACTAAAACGAGTTTTGCTCTCGGAGTTTTAGGTATACTTTCAAGATTGATCTTCGCCATATAGTACCCCTGCGGATACAAGTCTACTGAGGCTAATCCTAACTTTTTTGCAACTTTGCTTATCTTATCTAATTTCATAAAAAACTCCTCTCATTTTATGTAATAATAAAACTCATTTAAGCGAATTATCTATTTTAATTGTCATAAACACGACTACTTTTTATTATACAATATTAAAGTTCCTTTATAAAGTAACTTAACATTGCAAGACCTTCAGCGTTCGGGACTAAGACATTCGATCCAAGTTCGGCCGTTCGTCTTTTGACTGGTATTTCAGCTGAATATGTAACCAAAATATCGCTGAAATCAAAAACATTATTTGCTTTCAGCACCCTTTTGAATTTCTTTGCGAGCGGTTCGCCAGTATCGGCCAGCACTCCCATTTTCATCTTGGTTGAATCTCTTCGCAATCCTGAACCTGTCGCGTGAATCACTTTGATATTTTCCAACTTTCCCAGGAGACAAATGCTTACTTTTGCCTCAACATCATCGACGCAGTCGAAGATTATATCGCAATCGCGCGAAATAAGTTCATCGCGATATGGGGAAAACATTTTGGTAATATTTGCCTTGGGGTCTATCTTAAGCAGCCGTTCTTCTAAAACGTCAACTTTCGACCTCCCAATATCCATGGCGGTATAGGCAAATTGCCGATTTAAATTTGAGGGATCAACTACGTCTTTGTCGATAATCGTTATCTCGTTTACGCCTATTCGAACGAGCGCTTCCGCAAGGATACTACCAACTCCTCCGATCCCTACAACGACCGCATTGGTTTTTTCTATCTTTGAGAGAAGTTCGAAACCAAGACTCGCCTTGTTTCTTCGTCTTCGCTGTATATCCAAAAGCACATAGTCATATATCTCCTTCGGACTTAGGCGGTGAACATCCTTGAATTGATTCCGCAAAAAAGTTCTCTGACGCTTAGCGTATCGTCGAGTATTTACTATTATCTTTTCCTTTATTTCTTCCAGGGAATATTCACTTTGTGGCATGTTAATCAACTCTTTGTAACCTATGGCATCAAATCCGGGAAGACTGGTGTCAAATTGTTTTTGGAGCATTTCAACTTCTGAAACTAAGCCATTTGCAAACATGCGGTTTACTCGCGATGCTATCCTCTTATTTCCTTCCTCCTTGTCAATATCGATGACAAAAATCTTTATCGGATAAACAAGTTTTTTCGGCTTCTTGATAATTTCCGACTTCTTTACTCCAGAGTCAAATATTTGCAGCGCTCGCATAACACGTCGACGATTGTTGACATTCAAAGTCTTGGCAGTCTCAGGATCAACCTCGAGTAACTTTTCATATAATTCAGCATTGGTATATCCTTCATACTTCGCATCTTCGCGAGCTTGTTCATCGTTAAACTTATAGGGATATATAACAGATCTAAGGTAGAGCAAAGTCCCGCCTGATATAATTACATCTTTTCCTTCAGCAGCATATTTGTCGATGATCTTTCGACACCTTTCTTGATATTCCTTTACGGATAGTTTGTGTTCAATCGAATCGGAATCAATAAGGTGATAGTCAACACCTTCAAGTTCTTCCTTCGATGGTTTTGCTGAACCTATGTTAAGTTCTTTGTACATTTGATATACGTCGCATCCTATGAGAGGCAAGTTTAACTGTCTCGCTAATTTAATAGCGAGATCGGTCTTGCCGGATGCGGTTTGTCCTAATATTGCATAAATCATTAAAATCCTGACCTCTTAAACATTTTTTCTAAATCGTACTTAGATATCTTGATAATAGTGGGACGTCCGTGAGGACAATTCAAAGGATTGTTGCACTCCGCTAGTTCCCTGAGCAATCCAACCTGGTGGTTGTGATCCAATATTCTGTTAGCCTTGATGGACATCTTGCATGCTTTTGTCGCTATGGCTAATCTCTGCGTTGCAAGCAAATCCACTTTGCGGTCCTTGATAGTCTCAAGAATGATATCTTTCAAGACTGACTCATCGTTCTTATCCGCTAAAAATTGTGGAATCTCGTCAACTTTGAGCGACGATTGTGCAAATGGCGAGACTTTTATGCCTAATTTAGCAAGCAAATCAATATGCGCTTGATCGACGTTGACACGCGCAGAAGCAGGAATCTCAATGACGATAGGAAAAAGCGGAATCACCAAATCCTTATCTCCGGTAAAAGCTCTTTCGCACTTTTCAAAATTAATTCTTTCAGCAGCGGCGTGCTGATCGACGATATACAATCCATCGCGAGAATCGCAAATGATATATGTCTCTAATATTTGTCCAATTGGATAAAGCTCTGGAAAGTTGGCTTTTTTACTTGTTACTGATTCGAGGTGATTATTTTCTTCAACCATTCCATGCGAATCTTCCACTCTAAATTTTGATTCGCTTTCTTCATCTTCCCGCTCAAACTGCGAGAATAAATCATCAACATTAGAAGAACTATCAGCTTGCAAAGATTCCGTGCCTGTATCTTTAATCAGAGAGGAATCCGTCTCTAAAAAATTTGAATTGTCGAAGGAACTTGCAGTAAGTTCGCTCATGCTGTCAACCAAAGTAATAGGTTTGGCTTCGGTCATCTTTGTTTCGTTAAACACACCCTTTGTCTTGATTAAACTATTTTTGATTTGATGTTTTATCTCATTCGACAGTTCCCGCTCGCACGAAAGCCTCACTTCTTTCTTGGTCGGATGAACGTTGACATCGGTGAGAGAGTAATCGACTCGAATAGGAATGACAACTAAAGGATATCTATTCGGTGGCAAATAATCGCGATAGGCTTCGATTATTGCCTTTTGAACTTTGGGAATGTATACATATCGCTTGTTCATAAAGGTTAACATGTCGTAGCGGGTAGAGTAATTTATCGAGGGGTGGCAAACGAAACCGTCAAATGAAAACTCTTCTGAGTCAAAGGAGCAAGGCAAGCACTTTTTAGCGATTTCATTTCCATAAATTCGGGAAATGGTCTCGAGAAGATTACCTCTTCCAGTCGTAGAGAGAACTTCCTTTCCATCGATCGATAAGTGAAAAGCAACAGAGGGAAAACCGAGGGCTAAACGCTCGATGGTCTCAACGGAAGAAGCGATTTCGGTTCGGTCAGATTTAAGGTACTTCAAGCGAGCGGGAGTATTAAAAAACAGCTCTTTTATCTCAAAGCTAGTACCCTTGCGCAGCGAAGCGTCAGATATTTTCATCGGAGAGTCAGGATTGGATTCAACGATGGTTCCTTCTTTTCCATCAGAAGTTTGCATAGTTACTTTGGCAACTGCGGCAATTGATGGAACGGCCTCGCCGCGGAAACCAAGAGTAGTGATGCGAGACAAGTCGTAAACAGACTTAATCTTTGAAGAGGCGTGCCTCTTAAACGCCATCTCCGCATCGATTCTATCCATTCCTATTCCATCATCCTTCACGGCAATCAAATCTTTACCCGCGTTAAAAATTTGGATTTCAATATGTTTAGCCTCCGCATCAATGGCGTTTTCTACTAGTTCTTTAATTACAGAAGAAGGTCTTTCTATCACCTCTCCGGCCGCAATCATATTTGCTAATTCAATCGGCATTAATTTAATTCTAGACATGTTATTTCACCTTCTTTTTTAATTCGAATAAGAAGTTTAAAGCTTCTAAGGGCGACATGCTCAAAGGATCGACTGCCTTTATTTGATTTACAATCTTTCTATCTTGCGTTTCTTCAGGTTTTGTCACTGGTTTGCTAATACTGGTCTTCAAAGCATCAAAATCCACTTTCTTATTTTCTAAGTGAGAGAGAATCAAATTTGCTCGCGAAAGAACATCTTCGGGCAATCCGGCTAAGCGAGCGACATTAATTCCGTACGACTTGTCCATCGGTCCCTCTTCGACCTTGTATAAAAAAGTGATATCTCCTTCGTTTTCTTTGACTGCAACGTGGACATTTTTCACGACATCCAAATCGCCAACAAGTCCGGTGATTTCGTGATAGTGTGTAGAAAAAAGCGTCTTGGCATGTATCTTTTTAACAATATATTCAATTATCGCCTGGGCCAGCGCCATTCCGTCATAGGTGGCGGTTCCGCGACCTATTTCATCAAAGATGAGAAGCGAATTGCTGGTAGCGTTGCGCAAAGCGCGGTTTGTCTCAGCCATTTCAACCATAAATGTCGACTCGCCTTTGATCAAGTCGTCAGAAGCACCTATTCGTGTAAAAATAGCATCAAAAACATATAAACTGCACTCCTTAGCGGGAACGAATGAGCCAAGTTGCGCCATGATGACAATCAGCGATAATTCGCGCATGTATGTTGATTTACCGCCCATATTTGGTCCGGTTATAATCATAACTTCCAAGTTTGAATCAAGGTTGTAGTCATTTGACACAAACTGCTTCATCGGCATTATTTTTTCAATTGAAGGATGTCTAGCATCGACAATGTGAATCTTCTTCTCGTTGTTAAAAGTAGGACGGACGTATCCGTTGTCAGACGCCACGTTCGCGAGAGAGACAACGATATCAAGTTTCGCCAACGACTCAGATAACTTTTGAATTTGATTTGTATATTCCTTAACTTTAAGGCGCAAGTCTTGAAAGAGTTTATACTCGTATTCCATGCGCATTTCTTCCGCATGGAGAATTTTATATCCTGCTTCTTTCAATTCTTCCGTGATGTATCTTTGCCCGCTGGTCATCGTCTGCTTGGGTATATAGCCAAATTCTGGCTTAACCTGACTGACAGCACTTTTGCTGACTTCGATGTAGAAACCAAAAATCTTGGAATAGCCAATTTTTAATTTAGATATGCCAGTTCTTTGCTTTTCGCGAGTTTCCAACTCGAGCAACCACTTTTTACCCGCGGTTGCCATTTCGATTATTTCATCGAGTTTTTCGGAGTAACCTCGCTTAAAGATTCCTCCTTCCTTAATAGTGAGAGGACACTCGGGTGAAATTGCTCTTTCGAGCAGTTGAGTAAGAGGTCTAAAGTCCCCCAAACCTTCCTTAATCTCATCAAAGTAACTATTTTCTATCTTATTCAAGCTGTCTTTGATAGCGGGAACCAACATGAGAGAATTTTTTAACTGCAGCATCTCTCTTCCCGTGCAGGAATCAAATCCAACTCGAGCAATAAGTCGATCCAAATCGTATATTTTATCAAGTTCTTCCGCTAAATCTCCCCTGAGCAAAAAATCATTGACGAGAGTTTCAACCATACTCAGTCGCAGTTCAATTTCATCAATATCAGCAGAAGGTTCGCTAATGTAGTTTTTTAACAATCTCGAACCCATGTGAGTCTTGCACTTATTTAACAGCCAGTAGAGTGATCCATAAGTTCCATCTCCGTTTAAGTTTTTTACCAACTCTAAGTTTACGCGGCTGGCGTGGTCAATTTTCAAAACCTTAGACATAACTCTATTAACTGCTGGCTTAAAGTAATCCAAATCCCTCTTTTGAGTTTCCTTCAGGTAATTCATCAATTTAGATATTGCCACCATTTGGCGATCATCCTTGATGTATTTAAAAAGAGGTTCATAAGAAATATCCGTCGAATCGTTGTTGTAGTAAGAAATACAAATCTTCGTATTTTCCTTTATCGAGTTAATCAGGCTGGAATCCAAGGAGGTCGAAACGATCACTTCTCTCGCGTCGTAGTTAACAAGTTGAGAAAGAACATCGGAATACGTGTGTCCAACATTCAAAACGACAATCTCTCCAGTTGAAAGATCCGCAAAAGATAAAACGTAGGTAAACTTATAGTCAATAAGGGCAGCTAGATAATTGTTGTCCTCACTTTTTATCTCCAAATTGGCACCTGGAGTTATTATTTGTATAACATCTCTTTTAACGAGTTTTTTAGTTTTTTTAGGATCTTCCATCTGCTCGACAATTGCCACTTTGTATCCTTTATCAATCAGTTTTTGTACGTAACTCAAATACGCGTGGTGCGGAACTCCGCACATCGGGGCTTTTTCTTTCTTTCCAACCGACTTGCCGGTTAGGTATAACTGAAGTTCTTTGGAAGCTGTTTTAGCATCGTCAAAAAACATTTCATAAAAATCTCCGACTCTATACATTAAAATAACGTCAGGATGCTCCTGCTTGATTTGAAGATATTGTTCAATCATCGGGGAAAATTTTTCAGTTTTTTTCTTTCTTTCTTTTTTTGTTGCCATTTTTTACATCTCGCCTCTTTGTGTTGTTTCCTTATTATAACAAATAAAAAAAGCTTAAAGTTAAAAAGAGATTATTTTTATTTCTCCAAAACCAGGGTTTTTTTCTAAAAAAATAGAAAGGTTATTGCTGTATGTTTTTCGAAAAATAAATTTAATTTTTTTGTTTTGCATTTGGTTGATTGTATAATTATATAAAAAGAGGAATAAAAATATGAAAATTGGAATACTTGCTACAGGAAAAATCGCCCATACAATGGCGGAAACTTTAACGAAGATGCACGGCGTAGAAAAATATGCCGTCGCCAGTCGAACTTTAGAAAAGGCTCAGGCATTTCAAAGAGAAATGGGATTTACAAAAGCTTACGGAAGTTACGAGGAGCTATGCAAGGACCCCGAAGTTGAATTGGTCTACATTGCTTCTCCACACTCCGAGCACTACAGCAATATGAAAATGTGTATCGAACACAACAAACCAATTCTCTGTGAAAAATCCTTTTGTATCAATTACAACCAAGCAAAAGAAGTTCTCGATCTCGCGGAAGATAAAGGTGTTTTCTGCACGGAAGCAATCTGGACTCGCTACATGCCTTCTCGAAAGATAATCGATGATCTTTTAGATTCAGGAATCATTGGAGATGTGTATTTAGTCGTAGCGAATCTCGGCTATTCAATCAAGCATCACGCCCGCATTGTCAATCCCAAATTGGGCGGAGGTAGTCTATTGGACGTCGGAGTATATCCAATCAACTTTGCTCAAATGGTCTACAAGGAATTTCCTGAGTCAATAAAGGGATTTTGCACCTATACGAATACGGGAGTTGACGAAACCGACAATTACATATTTACATACAAAGGGAAAAAGCAAGCGTACTTATATGCCACAATGGATGGTCTAACCGATCGCTCCGGTCTAATCTACGGTTCCAAAGGATTCCTTAAAGTAACAAATATAAACAATCCTGAGAAAATCGAAGTGTATCTCGATCGTTCGAATAAACCGAGCAAGGTTTACAAGGTTCCAAAACAAATTTCTGGATACGAATATCAAGTTGAAGAATCGATTAACTGCATTAAAAAACAGAAGACCGAAAGTGAGTTTATGCCTCACGCAGAAACTCTAGATATCCTAAAAATAATGGATGCCTTACGAAATGATATGAAAATCGTTTATCCCTTCGAACTATTGGAAAATTAATTTTCTTTCTTCATGCGATTAATGTAACTCTTGATCGCTTGAAAAGATTCTTTTGACAAGTAGTGCTCTATTTTGCACGCATCCTCAGCGGCAACTTCCTTGCTGACGCCGAGAGAAATAAGAGTCTTTCGCAAGGTCTCGTGTCTCTCATAGATGCAGGAAGCCGTCTTCTTGCCTTTGGAGGTCAAAGAAATTTCACCTTTATCATTTATGTTGATGTCGCCTGATTCCAAGAGTTTTTTCATGGCAATCGAAACGCTGGGTTTCGAATAATTGCGCTCGTGAACAATGTCGATTGCATGAACTTTTTTACGTTTTCCCGTTTCGCTGTCTTTCCTGTTAGAAAGAATCATTATGGTCTCTAAGTAATCTTCCTTAGATTCTTGATATTTCATATGACTCCTTTCAATTAAAATTCAATACAAGTATATTATACATTAATAAGGTACCTTTTTATATTTTTTCGCAAAAAATTGGGTGACTGACATTTATACCAGTCACCTGTTTTTTAACGATTTATTTTTGTGTTTATTCTTTTGTTTTAATAGACTTCTTTGCTTTTTTCAAAGCCCGTTTAAACTCAGGTTGAGCAGGGCATCCATATTCTCCGGAACAGACGATGTTATTTGTATGCTTAGGTTTTGGCTTGCGAATTTTAGCAATAATCAAACCGACTAAGATTGCTACACATGCAACTATTACTACAACATCTATAAGATTCATTTTATATTCCCCCGCTACCGCGGTTATAATAGGAATTTTAGCGCCACAGGAGAAATAAGGAGTTGAGCATATGGTTGCAACTTTTTCTTCACATTATTTTCCTTCTTTTTAGATAAAAATATTTTTTGCAACATCGAGGTCTAATGCGATTCTTGATCTTCTTTATAGATAAAATCATGTTTCCATCTGCTTGAGATAGGATTTTAACTTTGTAATTCAAAGTTATACCGAGACTTTGCAAATATTTCTTTAACTTATTGTTAAGAAATATCTTAATAATAGTTATATCTTTGCTTGTTGGCACAATGGTAAGTGGAATAATTCATACCTCCTTAATAATATTATTCGAGTTAATTGTAATTAAATATACGCACAGTAAAACGACAGGCCAAGTCAGACGTGTCTAACTACAATGTCGTGATTTCTTTCAAAATAGAATTAACTTGTACATTTTCAATCTGTTATAATATCTAAGTAATACAAAAATGGAACAAAATAAATTACTTAACGGTCTGCAAACTGCATTTATTAATCAAGAGATAGAATCGGATCCATATTGGCGACCAAAATTTGTCTATAACGATTATTTAAACGGAAAAAAAGTACTATCCGATATAAATAGCGAATTGGAAACGTGTGATGAATTTATTTTTTCTGTTGCTTTCATAACTGATGCCGGTTTAGAACCCTTGCTTATGACTCTAAAAGAATTAGAAAAGCGCAACATAAAAGGCAAAATTCTCACGACGAATTACTTACATTTTACCAATCCATCAGCTATAAAAAAATTAAATAGTTTGAATAATATTGAATTAAAAATGTACTTTGTTGACAACGAATCTTCCGTTGGATTTCATACAAAAGGATATATTTTTAAACATGGCGATAATTTTCACATAATCACTGGAAGTTCTAACTTAACTAAAAACGCTATATCTAAAAATGAAGAGTGGAATACTAAAATAGTTTGTAATAAATATGGTGAGTATGCTCAAGAAATATTAGAAGAGTTTTCCCATTTGTGGAATTCAGATAAAGCCTTAAAGCTCAGTAATAGTCTTTTAGATAAGTATACGATTGATTTTAATAAAAGAAGTTTTATTAGAAATAAATATGAATATGAATATGGTGAGATTATCGATAAAAAAATTGTCGCAAATAAAATGCAAAAAGAATTTGTCAACAATATCAAATTGATGATTAGTGAAGGGGAAAAAAGAGCTTTACTTATTTCTGCCACTGGAACCGGAAAAACATACGCTTCTGCTTTTGCAATTGAACAAATTAAGCCAAAAAAGGTTCTCTTTTTAGTTCACAGAGAGCAAATTATTGATCAAGCTATAATTAGTTACAAAAGAATTTTAGGCGACAAAATAACAATGGGAAAGGTCACAGGAGGAAATAAAAATTTCAAAGAGGATATAACATTTGCGACAGTTCAAACATTATCGAAAGATTACTACTTAAAACAGTTGAGCAAAAGTGCATTTGATTTTATTATCATCGACGAAGTTCACAGAGCGGGCGCAGACAGTTATCAAAAGATAATGAATTATTTTACCCCCAACTTCTATTTAGGAATGTCAGCCAGTCCAGAACGAACTGATAAATTCAACATTTATAAACTATTTGATTATAATATCGCGTGTGAAATCCGACTCCAGCAAGCACTCGAAGAAGATTTTCTTTGTCCGTTTCACTATTTTGGCATAACGGATATTTTGATTGATGGAGAAACCGTCGATGACTTAACCGAATTGAGAAATTTTAACTTATTAGTTTCCGATGAGAGAGTTAAACATATTATTTCTTCTGCCGAATATTACGGATACTCTGGAAATCGCGTTAAAGGGCTTGTTTTTTGTAGAAGCAGAAAAGAAGGAAAAGAATTGTCCCTTAAAATGAATAAATGCATCAACAATAATAATGGAAAATTCTATTCCACAATATTTCTTTCTGGAGAAAACTCTCAGGAAGAAAGAGAGCGTGCAATTGAAAGATTAACAGAAGATAATAGAAGCGATACTCTTGACTATATATTTACAGTAGATATATTTAACGAAGGTGTAGATATTCCTCAAATTAATCAAGTCATATTGTTAAGACCCACTCAATCTCCAGTCGTTTTTATCCAACAATTAGGTAGAGGATTGCGAAAATTTGATAATAAAGACTTCGTTGTTGTTCTTGATTTTATAGGTAATTACACGAACAACTTTATGATTCCTATTGCTCTATCTGGGAATAGAACAAACAATAAAGACGATATAAGACGATATGTTCAGGAAGGAGAAAGAATAATTCCTGGTGAGTCTACAATTCACTTTGATTACATTTCAAGACAGAACATCTTTTCTTCCATCGACAGAGCTAGTTTTAACTCAATATCTTATTTAAAAGAAAAA
>JBAYAI010000017.1:0-17567 GCA_041669865.1 Bacilli bacterium
ACACGATACTTAGATGCTATAGGATATAAAAAGGAATATTACCAATATTTCGATAGAGTCTGCTTTAAGAGTTACACCACAGTCAATGCGGGATTGATTTTTAAAGCTGATTTATTGGTGGATAAATTTATACCTTATTTTCCTCTCCAGGAATTCAAATCTTGCGTGGAAGCATATGAAAAAACTCCTAAGGGATTTGCTTCTAAATTGAATTTTGTATACAAAGATGAACCAAAACTTGAAGATATAAAAGAGCTTATCGATTCTTTTGTCGAGGAAAATAATTACTACGAACTCGACAATTACCGAATTAGTGTTGCAGAAAAAATAATAACTTTCGAATACAACTCAATGATCGAAGTATCAACTTTGAAGAGGAAAACAGAAAAACTCAGCAAATTGATGAATTTTGCTAACTGTAAATATCAAATAATGTTTGGATATGTCGGAGATGTTGATGTGGAAGATTTATCCGCTTCTTTCGAGGAAGATTACGCCCAGGAAAAGCAAAAAAAATTAAAATTATTTGAGCTTGAAAAAGCCGAGAGGGAAAAGAAGGCAAAGCGAGACAAGATATATATACCTTGTAGCATTAAAGATGCTGCAACAGGTTCATTAAAACGCGTTTCGGTCGAAGGAAAAATTTTTAAATCAGATTCACGTAAAATTAGAAAAAACGGAAAGTTGCTCGTCACCATTTACTATTCCGACAACACCTATTCGATCATATCAAATATTTTTGAAAGTAAGAGATTTGATAAGGAACTTTTATCTGAGTTGAAAGTTGGAAAGCGAATAGCGGTCAAAGGAGAAGTACTTTACGATTCTTACGCTAGGCAAATGGCAATAAGAGTAAGCGACATAAAATTTTTGCAAGACCTTCCGCTTCGCCAAGATACTTATGAAGGTGAAAAGAGAATCGAACTGCACGCTCATACTAAGATGTCTGCGATGGATGGTGTTGCCGCTGTTTCCGATTATTTTAAAGCGGCCAAACGATTCGGAATGACAGCCTTTGGAATTACTGATCACGGAGTAGTCCAGGCCTTTCCAAAAGCGCAGGATCTTGGCAAAACCATGGGTATTAAAGTTCTTTATGGATCAGAACTTTACATGGTTGATTCTAAGTTAAATATAGCGTTTAACGAATGCGATACCCCTTTGAGCGAAATGACTTACACCGTCTTCGATTTGGAAACCACAGGGCTTTCCGCTCGTTACGATCGAATTATAGAATTTGGAGCTACAAAGTATTGTAAAGGTGACATCATTGATGAGATTGATTTTTTTATCAATCCAAACCGACCTTTGTCCAGTGTTACGACAAAACTTACCGGAATAACGGAAGAAATGGTTCGCGGAGGAAAAGGCATCAAGCAAGCCTTGAACGACATTTTAGAATTTATTGGTGATTCTACTTTGGTTGCTCACAACGCAACATTTGACTTTGGGTTCTTGAACGAAGCGTTAAAAAACAATAATATGCCCAAGTTGAAGAATCCCGTTATTGATACACTTCCGCTGTCTAGATATATGTTCCCAAAAACCAGGTCCCACAATCTTGGATCAGTCGCACGTCAAGTCAATGCTGATTACGATGAGGATGAAGCACACCGTGCTATATATGATGCCCAAGTTCTTTCTAATGTTTGGCAAGCTATGTCCACGAGATTGCTTTCTACCAATCCTAAATTCACACACAAGCAATTGAATGACCTTACTAGCGAAGATGTCGTTTTGAATGCCCCTCATCCATATCACGTTATCGCATATGCAAAAAACAAAAAAGGTTTGAAGGACTTGTTTAAACTAATTTCGAAATCGAATATTAAGTATTTTAATAATATTCCGCGTATTCCAAAGGAAGAAATTCAAGCGCACAGGGAAGATCTACTAATTGGGTCGGCTTGTTATAACGGTGAAGTTTTTCAAGCGTGCATGACAAAGTCGGAAGAAGTTGCTAAAGAAACGATGGCTTTTTATGACTATATAGAGGTTCAACCGCCAGCAAATTATACATTCTTAGTAAACGACGGACAAATATCATCGCAGGAATTAGTCATAAAGATTCTCAAGGATATGATTTCCGCTGCTCGAGATATCGGAAAGATGGTTGTAGCAACATCAGATTGCCATTATGTAGAACCCGAGGATAAAATTTATCGCGATGTATTTGTTTCAGCCAAGGGTTTAAAAGGGGCAAGACATCCGATGAATCCATATCACAGAGCTAAGATGAAATTATTTGAAAATCCAGATCAGCATTTGAGAACAACTGACGAGATGATCAAGGAGTTTGATTTTTTGCACGATCCAGAATACGTCAAAGAGATCGTTATCTCCAACACGCATAAAATTGCCGACATGCTTGATGATAATATCAAACCTATTCACGATGGACTTTCCGCTCCAACCATCGACGACTGCGATATTCTTTTAAGAGATAAGGTGTACTCGAACGCTCACAAGTATTACGGGGAAAAACTTCCAAAGATAATTGAAGATCGCCTGAATGCAGAAATGAAGGGAATATCGGAAAACCACTATGAAGTCATTTACTGGATAGCGTCTAAAATTGTTACGAGAGCTGTCAGGGATGGGTATATAGTTGGTTCTCGAGGATCAGTTGGTTCCTCCCTTGTTGCGACTATGGCTGATATTACTGAAGTTAATCCTCTTCCGCCTCACTATCGCTGTCCAGAATGCAAGTATTCTGATTTTAATGTCGACCCTAAGTATCGTTCTGGGTTTGATTTACCAGAGAAGAAGTGCCCGATTTGTGGAGCTCCCATGGTTCATGACGGCCAAAATATCCCCTTTGCCACATTCATTGGATTTAATGCGGAGAAAACGCCAGATATCGATCTTAACTTTCCGCCCGATTATCAAGCTCGGGCTCACGAGATGACTAAGACTCTTCTAACTGAAGAATCAGGAAACCACGTTTATAAGGCCGGAACCATTGAATCGGTTCAGGACAAGAACGCAATCGGATATGTCAAAGGGTACTTCGAATCCCTAGAAATGCATCCCGAGAGCAATGTTAAAGCTGATGAAATTTCCCAAGCTGAACTGTTGAGAATTGCTCAAGGGTGCACGGGTGTAAAGCGAACAACCGGTCAACATCCTGGTGGAATTATCGTTATTCCTCGCGGAATGGAAGCGGAGGATTTTACTCCTATTCAATATCCCGCCGACAAGATGGATGCTAACTGGGAAACAAGTCACTTTGATTTCAACTCGATGCACGATACCATTCTTAAATTGGATTTGCTTGGCCATGTTGATCCGATGTCGATTAGAATAATGGCACAGTATTCTAACAAAAATATATATGAAATTCCTTTTAACGATCCTGAAGTTATGTCGCTATTCTCTTCACCTGATGCTTTACATATGAAAGAAAATCCACTTAACTTTAAAGTTGGAACCTTAGGGTTGCCTGAGTTTGGGACTCGCTTTGTAATGTCGATGCTTGAAGAGACGCACCCAAAAACTTTTGCGGATCTGTTAATAGTTTCAGGACTTTCCCATGGAACGGATGTATACGCGGGAAATCAAAAGAATCTTATCAATGATAATATTGCTGATTTGCAGAGTGTTATCGGCTGTCGAGACGACATCATGATAGGTTTGCACGAAAAGTATGGACTTCCGCTAGAGCACACTTTTGACATTATGGAACTAGTTAGACACGGAAAATTTAACGCCGCAAAGTCTAAGGGAAAGATGGAAAAATACATAAAGGAAATGAGGGAACACAACGTTCCGGAATATTATATTGATTCCTGTTGCCGCATCAAGTATCTCTTTCCAAAAGGCCACGCTGTTGCTTATTGTATGATGGGAGTTCGTGTTGGTTGGTTTAAGATTCACGATCCTCTAAGTTACTATGCCGGCTATTTTACCTGCCGTGGAAAGCAGTTTGATTTACAAACTATGTGTGCAGGCATCAATGCGATTTTGAGAAAGATTGACGAAATAAATGAAGCGGGTAAAACTAGACCGCTCAAACCAGCTGAAAATGATTTGAAATTGGTCTTGATGATAACTCTTGAAATGTACGAGAGAGGCTATAAGATTGGAAAGTTGAATGTCAATGAGTCACTGGGAACTAAATTCTTGATTGATCGTGAAAACAATGCAATTATTCCTCCTTTTTCAACCGTTCCGGGGATTGGGGAATCAGTTGCTCAATCTATTGAAGATGGAAGAAAAAGCGGACCTTATCATTCGATTGAAGACCTGATAAATAGAACGCAACTATCTCATCAGAGAGTTGAAGATTTGCGCAAGTTAGACGCCTTAGATAATTTGCCAGAAACGGATCAGATGACATTGTTTTAAAAACAAGACTATAATGTATCTAAGGAAATAAAGAGAAGTGGAGATGACAATATGACTAATCAGCAGTTGATACTAGCTATAACTATCCCTTTACTTGTTGTAATATTGATTATATTTGGCGTCTATATTTTCGGATACATTTACAACACTTTGGTAAAGCGCAGGAGATTTGCGCTGAATTCATGGAGAGAATTAACAAAGGTATTGAGAAAAGAATTCAATTATATTCCAGCCGTAGTGAAATCTGTCAATATGAACAAGGAAATGCGCGAACAACTCGCCTCTATATATAAGGAATATAAATTGCTTGACTTGACTAGTGCCTCGCCAGGTCGTGTTTCCAAACTATATGCATTGTTAACTTCGTGCTTTGAAAAGTTAAAAGAAGAGAATGGCGATAACGAAGTTCTAGAATTTATCGATGAATCCATGAGACTTTCAAGTTTTTCTATTCCGCTATATAATCACAATGTGAGAAAGTATTTAAGAATGCGTTCAAAGCCGATAAACCGAAGTGTAGCCAAGACTTTTGGGTTTGAAGAAATAGAACTGTTTGTCGTTGATAAAAAAGAAGCTGATACTACAATAGACTTAAGATTGAAAAACATAAAATAGGATAAGGAGATTATAAATATGAATGAATGGGATTTAAGTAGAATAATCAAAGATGAAAAAGACTTTGAAAACAAGCTGGTTAGATTAAAGGATATAACGGCTAAGATGGCCGGATACAAATCTAAACTAGGAAAAGAAGACAAGTTGAAAGAGTATTTGGATTTGAGCTTGGAAATGAATGATCTAATTACATCGCTGTACATGTTCAGTTCGATGCGCTCAGATTTGAACAAGAAAGATGTTAAAAATTCTGCCGCTCTTGCTAAGGTCATGAATGCTTATCAAAATGTCATCGCTGCGACTTCATTTGAAAATCCAGAGAGTCTTTCGCTCGGAAAGGATTACTTTGATAAGTTTTTGGCAAAGAATCCAAAGTATGCTCAATTTAAATTTGGATACGAAAAGCTTTTCCGATCAGCCGAGCACATTCTCAGCGGCGACCAAGAGAGACTGATTTCTAACTTTGCACCTGTAACGAATGAAGGATCATCACTTTATTCAACTTTAACAGTAGCAGATTTGGTTCCGGGAGAAGTTGAATTAACTGATGGAACAAAAGTGAAAGTCACGCAGTCGAATTGGACAAATTTAATTGCTGATGCTAAAAGCGCCGAAGACAGAAAGAGAATATTCCAAACGCTTTATAAGTACTATGACAAGCATAAGAACACCTACGGAGAGATTTACAATCTAGTTTTGCAATCGCAAATTGCCGAAATGAAGGCGAGAAAATACAATTCGATTGTTGAGATGCATTTATTTGGAAATAACATTCCTACCTCGGTATATGAAACGCTTGTTGATGTGGCTGGATCGAATACGGAGTACGTCAAAAAGTATTACGAAATTAAGAGAAAATATTTAGGATTAGACAAAATACGCTCGTATGATCGCTTTGTAAAACTTGCTAAATCCGATAAGAAATATACCTATGACGAAGGGAAAAATATGTTCTTTGATTCTTTGAAGAACTTCCCGAGCGATTTTCAGAGTAAAGCGAGAGAAGTTTTGAAAGAAGGATATGTCGATGTATATCCTAAAGATGGAAAGAGAACTGGCGCTTATTCTAATGGCGGCGAAGGGATTCATCCTTATATTTTGTTTAATTTTGACAATTCTCTCGAAGATTGTTTTACTTTGGCTCATGAATCGGGTCATTCTATGCACACGTTATATTCGATGGAAAATCAACCGACCTTACTTCAAGGATATACAATATTTGTGGCAGAAATTGCTTCGACATTTAATGAGCACAATTTGCTAGATTACTTGATGAACTCTGGAAAATTGGAAAAAAATGAAAAAATATTGCTCCTTCAAAAGGCAATTGACAGCATCATGGCGACTTTCTACCGTCAAACGCTTTTCGGAGAATATGAATTGATCATGTCTCGAAAAGCTGAAAAGCAAGAGCCAATCAATTATCAGGTTTGCAATCAGGTCATGGTGGATTTGTATCAAAAGTACTATGGAATTGACATAAGAGAAGAAGTATATAAACCATTAGTTTGGGCTTATATTCCTCACTTATTCTATTCGCCTATGTATGTTTACCAATATGCCACCAGTTTCTCTGCATCGATGAAAATATATCAGGATGTAAAAAATGGTGTACCTAATGCCTTCGAAAGATATATTGGCTTACTTAAGTCTGGGGGATCGAAATACCCCGTTGACCAGGCAAAAGAAGCGGGTGTTGACTTTACAAAACGAGAAACATTTGAAGCTGTTTCGAACCGGTTGAAAGAATTAGTCTTGCAATTAGAGGACTTATTAAAGTAAAGTCTTATATAAACTTATATAAAGTAAATGCTCGAAAAGAGCATTTGCTTTTTATTAAACGGGAGAAAAATTATGAATAAAGATACACTTATACGATGGATTTCAGTCTTTATAGTTGGGGTCGCATTCTTTTGCGTGATGCTGTTCTCCAAAGGAAACTACAATCTATATGGTTATTTAGATGCGTTTTTTGTTCCTGGCGGCATTTTGATTTGTCTAGGAGTGTTGGGCTGGATTGCTCAAACTGGACAATTTGACATATTTTCATATGGTTTTATATCTATTTATCACAGAGCATTTAAATATAAGGAACCACTTCGCGATAAGGATCTTGCAGAATACAAAGAGAGAAAACAACAAGAGAGAATCTATAAAGGCGGGTTTTCCACCTTGCTTCCCTACTTTGTTGTTGGCGCTTGTTTTTTAGCAATCTCATTGGTTTTGCTCTTTATATATAAGAATGTTTAGACTTGAAAAAATTTATATATCAATAACTAATGAAAATTGATGAAAGCGAGAAAAAATGCTTTTTATGAAAGAATTTCATATTTTTAAGTTATAAAAACAATCAAAATAATAGGAAAAGTTGGAGTTTGAGACGGTGTAAGGGCTTTCTTACCACTTTCATCAAAAAATAGTTGACTTTGATTTATATATGTGTAGAATTAAAACATACAATTTACAAGGAGAAATTTATTATGAAAAACAAAGCTTTTTTATTAAAAGCCGGGTTAGTTGCCGTTTTAGGCGCTAGTACGGCGATTGGTTTAGCTTCGTGTGGCGAAGATGATTCTTCTATTACAAGTGGTGATACTAGTGTAGAGATCACCTCTGAAGAAGAATCAACTGGCGAAACCACTTCTGGAGTTGAACAAACCATTGACGGAAGCCCTACGGGCGCTTATTCTTATGTCGATTCTGATTACGATGAAAAGACCGACATTTTGGCGAACTTGGAAGAATATGCCTATAAGAACAATCTTACAGGACTTCCGCTTTACGAAAATGGTTCGTACGTTATGTACAACACTCGTGTAGTTAAGGGTACAAATAACTATATCCCTGGCTATGGTTTCGGTATTCTTGGTGAAGGTAGTTTATCTGGCCCTCTTGCCAGTGAATCTGTCGATGCTTATAAGAATTACTATCACACTTGGGATTCTAACGATCCTCAAACTATTAACTACTTAGATAATGATGGCTCGCAAGTATCCAATTTATTTGCTAACATCTCTTCATCCTACTGGGGAACAAAAATGAACTCCACAAAAGATGGATATGACTGGTATGGCGTACTTGCTAAAGAAGATAGACCCATTCCGCTTGATGAGGATGGTAATGAAATCACAGATGTTAATTCACAAACCTTAGCATCTAAGTGGAAATTCCACGTTAGAACTGGAGAGGATGGATTAAAATACAGCACTCTCAGTAGCGTACGTTCAGAATATAATGGTCGCGGTGTTGAGTTAGATGATTATCTCGTACCGTTCAAACTATTATTGACAAAAAAGAACGATTATTACAGAGGCTCTGAATTGGCTTCTCAAGAAGGATCTAGCGGTATTAAAGGTGCTGCTGCATATTACAACGCATCTGCTGATGGATTTAGCGCAGAAGCATTCGATGGTGTCGGTGTTAAAGCTGATCCAGCCGATAATTCAATCACCATTGAACTTTTAGCACCTACAACTCAGTTCAGTGCTATGTACACACTAGCATCAAGTCTATACGAACCAATTCCTGAAGATTTTATCGATGAGGTAGGTGCGGATAGCTATGGAGCGTTTAATTCGGCAGACGGAACTACTCCAGTTGACAATATCCTTTCTTTAGCACCCTATACTTTGGAATATTGGGAAACCGATAAGACAATCACCTTTAAGAGAAATGATGAGTGGTTTGAAAGAGATATTGAAGGTCTTGAAAATCGCTATACAATCGAAGGTATTCACTATGACATCTTAACTGCATACGATACCGATAGCGATGCCGCAATCAAGGAATTCTTAAATGGAAATCTTGATGCCGCTTCATTGACTCTAACTTTCTTGGATCAGTACAAATCCGATCCTCGTACCACATCCGTTCCCGGTGATTCGACATTCAAACTTAACATGAACACCTGTACAGAAGAAACATGGGAAGAATTATTCGGAACTAATGGTACAATTACTCAAACTCAGGAATCAGATTATTGGGATGTTAAACCTTGGATGTCAAATGATGACTTCCTCGATGGATTATTACTTTCAATCAACAGAGAAGAATTTGCTGAAAATAGAGGATATGTTCCCTCAGTTGATTACTTTGCATCAGCATATATGAGCAACCCTGAAGAAGGTATTTCATACGATAGCACCGATCAACACCAACAAGTTTTGGAAAATGTCTTCGGTGATGCGGCTGATACATATGGTTATGACCTTGAAACTGCAAAAGCCAAGTTCAAGAGCGCCGTTGAAGAGTTAGTTGCTTCCGGTGACATTGTTGAAGGAACGAAAGAAAATCCTACGACAATCACTCTAGATATTTGGTGGATGTCTACAGACCAAATTAGTACAACTGGTGATGATATTGTTAAATATATCGAAGATGCATTTAACGATGAATTTGTATCTGACGGTAAAGTTGTCCTTGATATCAATCAAGAAGCTGTTACAACCCAGGGCGATGTTTACTATCAACATTTGATGGTTGGTCAATTCGATTTAGGATTTGGTTCAATCTCAGGTAACACATTAGACCCTCTTAACTTCATGGAAGTTTTGAAATCGGATAACTCTTCTGGTTTCACACTTAACTGGGGTTCCGATACATCAGAAGTAATTTTACCTTCCGATGAAGAAAATGGCAGTGACGCATTAGTTTATGATAATAAAGTATGGTCATTCGACACTTTGTGGAAAGCTGCAGACCAAGGTGTCTTGGTTAATAATGCGATCGAAGTTGATCCTGTTGCAGTCAAACTTGGTGAATTTACCGATGGCGAAGATGGATCGAGAAGTTACACTCTCAAAGTGTCTACAGCGATGGATAATGAAGAATTAACCGGAGCTGAAGAGAACGACTTCACAGTAGAAATCACGGAAATATCTGTATTTGACTTATATGAATCTGAAGAAGATATTTATCTTGCTGATGCAACCGTAGATGATTCAAATAATACTGTTGCTACTGGAGACTATGATGCAGAGACTGGTGATTTGACCGTAAATATTAGTGCGGATCAAGCTGCTGCGTTGCCTGATGGTGTTCTCGAAGTAGTAGTTTACTATAAAATAACTATTAATGGTGTTTTCGCTACATCTTATGTTGAGTCTAGTGCAATTACTGCTCAAACTGTAGCTGAATAAAATCTATAAGTTTTTATAGATATGTCAACACATAAATTGTTATTATAATCAGGTAAGAAGTAGTGCAATAACTGCACTACTTCTTTCCTATTTTATTTGTCTATATATATTTGGAAATTTATTTTATTGAAATTTATTAATATATGTGGCAAATTAGTAGGCACAAGGAGTAATTATGTATAAATATACACTTAAAAGATTGATATTAGCCTTTTTCACCGCTTTTATCATTATCTCACTTACATTTTTATTGATGAAAATGCTGCCGTTTTCCAAACCAGTTGGAAACGATGTTACAAAAATGACTTATTATCTCACACAAGTCAACCAGGGGCTGGTTGTTGATTTTAGAGTTCCTACTGAGGGCTATGGTGAATTACTTTGGTCCGGCACCGACACGGCATTCGTTACACACTATTTTTATGTTAGACCAATTATGGAACAATATTTTGCTTGGATAAAAAATATTTTCACTGAATGGGATTGGGGTGTTTCAACTTATATTGCACCTAACCAAGATGCAATGTCTTATATTTTAGCTAAATTGCCAAACACAATTAAAGTTAATGTTGTAGCTGTTATTATTTCAGTACCTATTGGTATTTTATTAGGAATTTGGGCGGCTTTGAAGAAAAATACAATGACCGACCACATTATCTCTACTGTAATCATGGTTTTCATTTCGATTCCAAGTTTTATTATCATTACATTTTTAATGCTTATTTTTTGTTACCAAAATCAAATTTTGCCTTCTCAATGGTATTCAGTACAAGACCCTCTTAGTACGAAAGTATTAAGTTATATAATTCCCGTCAGTTCATTATCGTTTGGTTCGATTTGTGGATACACGCGTTTTACACGAGCAGAATTGACTGAGGTTATGTCTTCAGATTATTTGCTTTTAGCTCGTACAAAAGGATTAACTAAATCTCAAACTGTCGTTCGACATGCGTTGAGAAACGCTATGGTCCCTATTTTCCCTTCAATTTTAGCGGAATTTGTCAACGTATTATCTGGGTCCATGATTCTTGAAAAACTTTATGGCATTCCTGGTGTTGGATCTCTATTTATTTCCGCCATTGGTGCATCTGATTACAACTTGCTTTTAGTTGATATGGCTTTCTATACCATCATTGGATTAACAGCCGGAATTATTTTAGATTTATCATATGGATTCATTGATCCTCGTATTAGAATGGGAGGTAAAAAATAAAATGAAAAACAGCGAATTTACCTACGAAAACGATAGAAATGTTGAGCAAACAATTGAAATAAAAGAAGATGATTTTGAATTTGTTCAAGAGCATAAAAATATCAAAGATACTATGCTTAAAACTAAACCTACCACATTCTTTAAAGATGCTTTCAAAAGATTTAGAAAAAATAAATCTTCCGTGGCTGGTGGAATAATCCTTGGCGTCCTTGTTATTTTAGCATTCTTGTTGCCGGTTACATTACCTTCTGACATCACAGATGTTTCTCCCTCGGAGACAAAACTAAGGCCTAAGTTATTTGAAGCTGGAACTGGTTTTTGGGATGGAACAGAAAAAGTTGAAAATATTGTATATGATACAGAATCCGGACTTCCCGATCCAACTTCTTATGATTCCCGAGGAGTTAGCAATATAGTTACTTCTCAAGAAGGTGAATATTTCACCGATACCGTAAACGAATATGCATACGGGGGATATATGAGACTGTGGACAAACATAAGCGATTCCGGAACTATTGGCAGCTTGTATTCTGATTCAGCTAATATTAATTTAACTTACGATCACACTTTGGAAATTGACTTGGCTGGAGAAGGAGAATTTGACTATGACTTGGGAGAATTCCAGGTGTATTTACAATACTCAGCTTACAATCCCGAGACACTTTTATACGACGATGTTCAAACGATTGTCATTCAAGATTATTCGAAAGATTACGATGATATTAAATTAGATTTAAATCAGTTCTTACTAGAAAATGGATATACTGATTCTTTCCTAGCGTATGCTAAACTCGGTTTCAACTTAAAATCCAGCAGCACCGATCAACAAAACTTGTTGATTGAAAAGGCTGTAATAAGTTCTACAAACGAAACTGAAAACGAACCATTATCAATAATTAGTTGTTATGATGCTAACGCATCTTTGAGCATTGCTAAAAACACTAGCAGTGGTGAAACAAATGTAGGATACTGGACCACGACTAACGCCACAGTGAATTTGTTCCACTCTAATATAATCTACTGCTCCTTTACTTACGACAAGTATGAAGTTGTATATGGAGAGGAAGAAAACTTTAAATTTGGTGGTTCATTAATTGAAAAGTATATTAGTAGAGGTTACATGACGTTAGACACGGAGACTTATATGTCTAAAGCCAATCCTACTGATGCAGATTTACAAGCTTTGATAGATAGTTTTGAAATATTAGATGATACATATTGTCCAGTGAGAAGCGTAACAGGTATTACGACTTCTAACGTTATGGGTGTTACAACCTATTCGGTTATAGGAACCGTTTCTTTGTATAGATATATGGATAAAGGATACACTTCAGCTCCTAGATATTTATTTGGAACAGATGCAAGTGGTAAAGACTTACTCAAGGTTACTTTCTCTGGGTTGAGAACATCATTGATACTAGGTATTCTTACCTTTATTGTTTGTTTCTCGTTTGGGTTATTGTGGGGTTCTATATCTGGATACTTTGGAGGAACAACCGATATTGTCATGGAGAGATTTAAGGAAATCCTTGGTGGCGTACCGTGGATCGTTGTTATGACACTTTGTATTATTCACCTCGGATCTAGTTTTGCGACATTTGTTCTTGCCCTGTGTTTGACTGGGTGGATGTCGACCGCTGGAACCACTAGAACGCAGTTCTATAGATTTAAACGAAGAGAGTATGTTTTAGCAGCTAGAACTCTAGGGGCAAGCGATGGAAGATTGATTTATCGTCACATTTTGCCTAACGCTATGGGTACAATCATTACTTCTAGTGTTCTTATGATTCCTTACGTTATTTTCTCTGAAGCCACATTGGCTTATTTGAACTTGGGATTACAAGGATTGGATTCATTTGGTGTTACATTATCCGAGAACCAAGCCTATATTTCTAGTTATCCTATGTTAATTGCTTTCCCTTCCGCTATCATGGCATTGTTAATGATTTCATTTAACTTGTTTGGTAATGGATTGAGAGATGCATTCAACCCCTCATTGAAAGGAAGTGATTAATTATGAGTGAAAAAGAAAAAGTTGTCCAAGTAAAGAACCTTAGAGTTTCTTTTACGACAGATGCTGGAATATTGAAGGCTGTTCGCGGAGTTAGTTTCGACTTATATAAAGGTGAAACTCTTTGCATTGTCGGAGAATCTGGCTCGGGAAAATCCGTTACCTGTAAAGGAATAATGGGTATTCTTGCTAATAACTCGATTGTTGAAGGTGGCCAAATCATTTACGAAGGTGAAGATTTGTTAAAAATATCAGAAGCGGATTTCCATCGAATTAGAGGAAATAAAATTGGAATGATTTTCCAAGATCCTTTGTCGAGTTTGAATCCTATCATGAAGATAGGAAAGCAAATCACGGAAGCTATGCTTATCAATAACGATAAGTTGAAAAATAGATATAACGATATTATTTCCGCTGAATTAACCGCTTATAAGAATGCAAAAGTTATCAAATCTCAAGCTATCATGCAAAAGCAAAACGAAAATGATGACATCATTTATCATTTGAATAAAGAATTAAAAGAAAAGCAAGCAAAGGGAGCGGGCGAAGATGAAATCTCCGCCTTGAAAGAAAACATTGCTGAAACGAAGAAAAAATTGGCGAAAGAACTTGCTCAAATTAAAAAAGAAGCAACTTTAAAATACAAAGAGTCACTTCCTAAGTTAAAAGCCGCTCTCAAAGCTAAAAAGGCTATAGCTAAAAAAGAAGTTAAGGAATATGAAGCAAAGATAAGAACAACTAGAAATCAAAAGATTAAAGAAGCAAAGGTTGAATTATCAAGAGCGACTGATCCCGAAACGAAAAAAGCTTGCCGAAATAAGATTAAAGATGCCAAATTAGAATATCAAAATCTTACAAAGATAACGAAAGCCGAGGCGAAACGCCGCGCTCTTGAAGTAATGAAAGAAGTTGGTATTCCGCAACCTGAAAAGAGATACAATCAGTATCCTTTCCAATTTTCAGGTGGGATGAGACAGCGTATTGTTATCGCTATTGCCCTGACCGCTGCTCCTGATGTTCTCATTTGTGATGAGCCAACAACGGCTTTGGATGTTACTATTCAAGCCCAAATACTTGAGTTGATTAATAAGCTTAAGGTTGAAAGAAACCTTTCCTGCATATTTATTACGCACGATTTAGGTGTTGTTGCAAATATGGCTGATAGAGTTGCCGTTATGTACGCTGGTAAAATTGTTGAATACGGAACAGATATCGATATTTTCTACAATCCTAAACATCCTTATACATGGGCTTTATTGGCTTCAATTCCCGACCTTGATTCATCGGAAAAGTTGGATGCTATTCCTGGTACACCACCAAATTTAGTCTATCCTCCTATCGGTGATGCTTTTGCAGCGAGAAGTAAATATGCAATGGCGATTGACTTTAAGTATCAACCCCCTCTGTTTAAGGTTAGCGATACTCATTACGCCGCGACTTGGCTTTTACACAAGGATGCTCCCAAAGTGGAAATGCCCAAAATCGTCTCAGCTCGTATCAAGAGAGATTTAGAAAAAGAGGAGGAAAGACGCAATGAGCAAGCAATATAGAAAAAAAAGTGCCAAGCTAGTTGAAGATGATCTTTACATAAAAGATAAAACTTCTCCTAATTCAATGAAAAATGAAATAGGCACCGCCATGGAAGGCGTGGATGATAAGTTGTATTTAGATAGCCATCAAGAAAAAGAAGAACATCTTGACGGCAAGCCTGAGTTGCTTAAGCCTGAAGAACTAACTAATGAAGAGATATTTCAGTCTAAAGTTAAGTGTAAAAAAGAATTAGTCGATCAAAATATCTTACTTTCAGTAAGACATTTAAAGATGTTCTTTAAGTTGGGTTCGGGGATTAACGCTCCGAAATTGAAGGCTGTTCACGATGTCAGTTTTGATGTTTACAAAGGTGAATGTCTCGGTTTAGTCGGAGAATCTGGATGTGGTAAAACCACCACTGGTCGATGCCTAATTAGACTGTATGATATTACTTCGGGATCAGTCTATTATAAAGGCCAAAGAATAACTGCTGGTGATAGATGGAACCGCAAGGAAATAAAGTATTCTCGAATACACGCTAGAGAAAAAATCAAGAAGTTGAAAAAGGAACAGGCTGAAGAAATAGCTAAAACCTCGGATGAAAATAAAAAAGAGCAAATAAAAAAGGATTACGCGGATAAAATTAAAGCCATCAGAGAAAGAAATGCAGCAGTTGTTCGCGAACAAAAGAAAAAAATTAAACAGATTCATTACGACAACCGTCACGTCTCTAGAGATTTGATGTCCGAGATACAGATGATTTTCCAAGACCCTGTTGATTCTTTGGATCCAAGAATGACCGTTCAGGATATTATTCAAGAAGGTTTGGAAATAACTGCGAAATATAAGAAAAAAGAGGACAATGATAGAGTTAAGAAAATCAAGATCTTGAAAGGTAAAATTCGTACAGTCAAGAAAGATTTTTCCTCTAAACTTGAACAACTATCAAATAAGTATGATTTGAACGATGAAAAGCAAAAGAGTCAATTCAACTCCGAAAAGGTCAAGTTGCAACTCGATGTTAAAAATAAAGTAGCAGAAATTAAGAAACAAATTAAAGAAGTCAAGCAAGAGAGCAAGGAAGAATTCAAAAAACAACTTGCACAAGCGAGAAGTACTGGTGAAAAGTTAGTATTGCTCCAAAAGTACTTGAATATTTACAAGGAAAAAGAGGAAAAATCTAACCGTGAAAAAGTTGCGGATATGCTTGAGAAAGTTGGTCTTATTTCTGATTATGCCTCAAGATATCCACACGAATTCTCAGGCGGCCAGAGACAACGTGTCGGTATTGCTCGTGCTCTAATTATGAATCCTAAGCTTCTAATATGCGATGAGCCTATTTCTGCTTTAGATGTCTCTATTCGTGCTCAAATTATTAATCTATTAAATGATTTGAAAGATGAGATGGATTTGACGATGATTTTCATCGCCCACGATTTATCTACCGTAAAATATTTCTGCGATCGAATTGCGGTTATGTACTTCGGTGAATTGGTTGAATTGACAACTTCTGATGAATTATTTAGACACCCTTTGCATCCTTATACTAAATCGCTGTTGTCAGCTATTCCTCACCCTTCTCCCTACTTGGAAAAGAGAAGAAAAAGAATCAAGTATAATCCTGCAACCGCGCATGATTATTCGAAACAAAAGCCTACTCTTAGAGAAATAATTCCTGGCCACTTTGTTTTGTGCAATGACGAAGAGGAGAAAAAGTATAAGAAGGAAATTAAAGAAGTTGATTCCGGTTCATTTGTCTATGTTGATGGTGAAATAAAAAAATCTACAAAGAAAGCGCCAAAGACAAAAGAAAAGAAAACTTCACCCGCTAAAAGTGCTAAGTAATTAGTCTGGTTAACAATAGAGGGAGCCTTATAATGGCTCCCTTTTTGCATGATCATTTTCCAAAAAAACATAATGAACACTATTAAAATTGTAAAAAATAAAAAATAGTCACTTTACAAAATTTCGTTTTAGCATATCTATTTATATAAATATGCAAAAAGTAAGCGTTATCAATCAATAATTTTACAAAAAATGAAAAAACTTCTTTAAATTTTCCGAATAAATGGTAAAAACTTAGCAATACACGTTACAAGGAGAAACTTAAAATGAAAAACTTAAAGAAAGCATTCTTTATTTCTTTGGTTGTAGGGTCAATGTGTACCGGATTAGCCGGATGCGATGACACTTCAGCCTCTGCTTCAGACACTTCGGAAGATATTCAATCTGTCGATGTTAGTTCTGTAGATCAAGATTCAGAATCAACTGAAAGCGAAACTTCTTCAATAGCAGTAGTATCTAGAATTATTGTTACTACGCCTGATGAAGATCCAGTAGTTGGTGATGTTATTAACTTAAATGATTACGTCACAGTTGTTGGAGGGGAAGGCGAGGACGTTTTTACCGCCACTGTTACAACGACAGAAACAGCATCAGTAACTGATCACAACCTCACTATTCTTGCCGAAGGCGAAGTTTCAGTTACAATCTCAGCTGGAACAAAAACCTCGAAGTTTAATGTAAATGCTGTAAGTGCTCTAATGAGTAAATACATCAATTACACTAAAGGAATTGGTAAGAATTTTGCTGTAGAAATGCTCGATTACGACGCATCAACCGATGGCTTGGTTGGGACCGATGAAGGTTGGGTACACAATGAAGATTATTGGGCATATTCAACCGAAATGTATTCCGATACAGCTGGTTCTAA
>JBAYAI010000018.1:0-17050 GCA_041669865.1 Bacilli bacterium
AATAGCTTTTTGCTTCATAAGTTTTCTTATGGCATCTGTCAGTTGAATTTCTCCGCCGTGTCCAGGTTGAGTGTGGCTGAGAATATCAAATATTTCAGGTCCGAGAATATATCTTCCTAATACAGCGTAATCAGAAGGTGCTTCGTTAATCGGAGGTTTTTCAACAACATCGACAACCTTGAAAACCTTGTTAGTTGATATTATTTCTTTAGATGGAGAAACAATACCATATTTGTCGACTTCTGAATGCTGAACTTTTTGTACTCCTAATATCGAATTACCAGTATCGTTGCAAGCATCTATCAACTGCAATAGGGCGGGTTTATTGTTTGGAACAACAATATCATCCCCGAGCAATACCGCAAACGGTTCATCACCTACGAATGATTTCGCGCATAAAATAGCGTGTCCGAGACCTTTCGGCTCTTTTTGCCTTGTATAAACAACATTAGCTAAACTTGCAATTTGATGTATTTCATCAGCTAATGCAATTTTACCAGCATCTTTCAATCTCATTTCGAGTTCATAATTGATATCGAAATAGTTTTCCATTGAATGTTTGTTAGAATTGGTAATAATCATGATATCCTCGATACCTGATTTAACCGCTTCTTCTACTATGTAATGAATAGCAGGTGTATCAACAATGGGTAGCATTTCCTTTGGCTGAGACTTTGTGGCGGGTAAAAATCTAGTACCCAATCCCGCTGCAGGAATGACTGCTTTAGTCACACGTTTCATATTGAAACAATCCTCCTTAATATAGATAGCGTCTTCCATAAAATTATACCATATAAATACAGTTATAAATTGCAATATTCTTAAGATTTATTAACTTTTTAATAGAAATTGATCAAAATGATTAACAATGTAAATAACGATTGATGTCGTTTTTATCCTCCCTAACTATAACTCCGCCTTCAGTTCGAATAGCGCATCTCTCAATTCAGTTGCTCTCTCAAAATCAAGAGCCTTGCTGGCTTTTCTCATTTCTTTTTCAATCTCTTTAGCTAACTCAAGCTTTTCGGACCTGGTCATCTTTGCTTCAGAAGAAAGGTCAAATTCCTTCTTCTTATTGACAAAACGAATGGGAGCGACTAAAGGTTTTATGATAGTTTTTGGAACAATTCCATTCTTGCGATTGTATTCAAGCTGAATATTCCTTCTTCTATTTGTCTCTTGAATAGCCATTTTGATTGACTTTGTTTCATTGTATGCATACATCACGACTTTTCCCTTGTCATTTCTCGCAACTCTTCCTATCAGCTGAATCAGGGAGCGATACGAACGCAAAAATCCCTCTTTATCCGCATCCAAGATTGCCATTAGGCTAACTTCAGGAATATCTAATCCCTCTTTCAAAAGGTTGATACCGACAACTACCTGATAGTCTCCCTTGCGCAATTTATACAGTATCTCTGTTCTTTCCAGCGTCTTAATTTCATGCTGGATATAAGTCACTTTTATTCCCTTTTGTTTCAAAAATTCAGTCAGGTTCTCGGCATCGTTAATCGTGAGAGTAACCACGATGGTTCTCTCGTTTTTTTCAATTTGTTTCTTGATCAATTCAAGTAAGTCATAAACAGGGTTTTCTGTATTGGAATGAATTTCAACAACTGGATCCACCAATCCGGTAGGTCTAATAATTTGCTCAACTGGATGATTGTTGCACTGTTCTAATTCCCAATCTCCAGGAGTAGCAGAAGTGCATATGAGATTAGGCACGCTAGCAAAAAACTCATCGAATCGCAGCGGCCTGTTATCAAGAGCGGAAGGCAATCTAAATCCGTAGTCAACCAATATTTGCTTGCGCGCTCTATCGCCTAAATACATTCCTCTAATTTGAGGTAATGTAACGTGAGATTCATCCGCAAAAACAAGAAAATCCTCTGGAAAATAATCTAAAAGGCAAAAAGGTCTCTCTCCCTCTTTTCTCCCTTCAATATGGCGAGAATAATTTTCAATTCCTCGACATATGCCAAATTCCTGCAAAGATTCCATGTCATTTCTCGTGCGCATATCGAGTCTTTCTTCCTCGAGAAATTTTCCTTCATCGTGAAAATATTTCAAGCGATTTTGCAATTCTTTTTTTATCCTGGCAATTGCTTTATTTATCTTTTCCATGCCTGAAGCATGCTCATCTGCTGGGAATATTTGTGCATACTCTAAAGTTTCTATCACCTCTCCAGTTGTTTGCTTTACCATCATCATCTCTTCAATTCTATCATCAAAGTCGATGTAGACACGAAGAATGAGATTTTCCGTGTTGTAGAGAGCAATTTCAAGAATTTCTCCCTTTAATCTAAAATTGCCAGGAACGAGATTCATGTTGTTTCGCTTGTATTGGGCATCGACCAACTTTTTCATAGCTGAACGTATATCTATTTTTTCCCCGACGCGCAAATCAAAAGCGAGATGCTTGTACTCTTCTGGATCGGTCAAACCGTAAATTGAGGCAACTGAAGCAACGACGATAGTATCTCTTCTAGTCAATATCGAGTTAATGGCCGAAGATCTCATCATTTCGATTTCTTCGTTCATCACCGCTTCTTTATCAATGTAAGTATCGCTTTTAGGCATGTAAGCCTCAGGGCGATAAAAATCGAAGTTAGATACAAAGTATTCAACTCTATTTTCAGGAAATAGTTCCTTGAACTCAGCATACAACTGGCCAGCTAATGTCTTGTTGTGAACAAGAACCAAGGTTGGTTTTGCTGTTCTTTGTATAACGTTAGCCATGGTAAAAGTTTTTCCAGTACCGGTCGCTCCAAGGAGAACCTGAACTTTTTTATTTTCGTTGATTCCTTCAACTAACTTTTCTATTGCTTGTGGCTGATCTCCTGCCGGAATATAGTTAGAGTGAATTTTATAAGGGTGATACTCAATTTTATTTTCCATTTACATTCCTTCGACTGTTGTCAATTCCTCATCGTACCCTAAATAATACTTAGATAATAATCTATAGTATGTTCGATAGAGCGTATAAGTGTCATATTCGCCTGTTGCAACTAAGTCCTCATCACCTTGGAAAGCAATCATCTTTTCGTAAAAAGTAGTGTTGTCAACATACGATTCATCGATCATTTCCAAGCAATTTTCAACCATTTGTTCCTGTTCATAAGTCAAGCGGTAATTATCTTCTTGATAGGGAGTGCTGACTAGAGATTCGGCGTAGATGGAATAGTCGTTAGTTAGATAGTCAGGAGTGATACCAACACCGTGAATAGAAGTTCCATCCGGCCCATAAATCTTATCGGTCGTAATTCTAAGTGTTCCACCGTTTGATAGAGATATCACTGATTGAGCGATACCTTTTCCATATGACGTTTCACCGTATATCATCGCCTTTTCATTATCGCGCATAGCTTTTGCAAACAATTCAGTTGCGGATGCTGAGCCACCATTCAATAAAATTCTAATGTCATCAAAATGATATTTAGGTTCATCTTTTTGATAGTAAGTAGACTCGATGTTGCCATCGTAATCTCCGGTTTGATAGACAATTGAACCCTTGTCTAAAAAAAGGCAAGCCAGCGAATAAGCTTCCGAAGTATATCCGCCACCATTTCCGCGCATATCAAAAACAAGTCGGTCAATCTCATCTTCTTCCAAACAGCTGTCGATGATATCTTCGCACATTTCAGCGGGACTTCCTGATGTCGCTCCGTGTAAAAAAGTCGTAACTTTTATCGCAACTGTTCTCTCTCCTCCAACTTCGCCATCGTATTCAAGGGAAGCTGGTATTTGGCTGTAATCTCCCGTGGTGCAAGATATTTCCATGATATTTCCATCTCTAACCAGTTCGAAAAATACATCTTCGCCTTCATCACTTGGGGTAATAATTTCTTTGGACTCGGTTGGCGTCATATCTTCAATTAAGGAATATTCGTCTTCAGAGCGATGTTTAACTCCAATTATAACATCTCCAATTTCAAATCCCGCCTCTTTAAAGGTTCCGTCGTATAAATCCGAAACTCGCAATCCGCCGTAGATTCTATCGCCGCTTACTTCTGCTCCGTAGTTAGCGAGTGAGACGCCATATATTCCAGAGCCAGATGTGTTAAGTCCCTGTTCATCATAGGTGGAAGTATAAAAGGTATAAGGATCGCCATCGTTATCCATCATCCCCGATATCATAAGGTTGTTTAGATATTCTTCAATGTCATCAATGGATTCAGAATACAGCCAATCGTCAAGCATTTCGTTATATATTTCTTGAGTTAAATCCGAAGGAGAAGAATTGGTTGATTGATAGATAGTATAACCGGCAACTCCTATTCCTGATCCGATTATTAAAGAGAACGCACTGGCAATTAACAGTGTTTTTCGAGAAGCTTTTTTTTGCATCATTCGCCCGCGATCATATGCGACAGCGCAATCTTTTTCCAAGGCGCTATTGTCTTCTAAATATGACGCTGATTTACTCTTATCGCTCTTTTTCATTTAGTGGCCTCCTTATTATTTGAATTTTTTTATATTATTCTTCGACAATATCTGAAGCTTTGAAAGACAAGCTGAAATCAGGTGTACCTTCTTTAGCAAAAGTTAAGTGAATCCTGACCCCATCAAAATCAATCTTTTTCATCACCGAATCGACAATGCAGTTCAAGCAAACAGTAGATATATCTTCTCTAGCAACTAGGTAATATACTTTTTTCTTGCTAACAAGCAAAACCTTTTCCTTGAAGGTAAGAGCGAGTTTGTTATCGGAGTTCGCTGCATTAATCACCGATTTGTTGAGATTCTTTTGAATTTTTTCCAATACTTTGTTGTTCATTTTATTCCTCTTTTCTTTTTTTAATATTCAACTTTTGTTTTGTAATAACTACTTTTTTCTTCGGATCTTGCTTCGCAAACTTCAATTCTCTCGCAATGCGATATGGAACTTTTTTAAATCCTTCACCCGTAGCCTCGTGCGCTTTCGTGGTAAAGACAAAAGCGTCTGGATCGTACTTGAAGATCAATTTCATAATCTCATCGTAATCCTCTCGGGAAAAGACAACGTGAATCATCATCTTTTCCTGACCGGTAAATCCGCCATAGGACTCAAGGAGTGTTGTTCCTCGGTCGAGTTCATAATTGATTTCATTATTAATCAATTCCCACTTGTCAGAAATAATGTCCGCCACGTAAGAATTCTGATCTTCACGATATGTAAGATTCACCAGGAAGGCACACATAAAGGCGGAGATAATTCCTACTAATAGCAGGAGAATATTGTCCATATATATTATATACACGCAAACGATTGTCGCATCTATAAAAAAACCTGTAACTGAAGTTTTAATTCTAAAGTACTTCGCACTCGCCAAAGACAAACAGTCAACACCTCCAGTGGATCCCCCACCGAGAAAGGTCAATCCACATCCAGCACCGACAAGTGCCCCACCAACCAGGCCCGCCAGCACGAGAATGGCAACCATCGACCCATCGTTTCCTACGATAGCTGGTAAATGAACCCATTGATAATTTTCGTAAATATAGGTAAATAAGTATAAGAAAAGTGGGTAAACAATTGTAGATACAATTGTCTTGAACCCAAATTTTGCTCCTAATAAGATGATTCCAGTAAAAAATAAAACCCACTGAGCGATGGTAATTGTTAGTTCGGTGTCCCAACCAAGCATAAAACTCATAACGATGCCAAAACCAGCAACACCACCGGACACAATATTATAAGGAATTATAAAAAATGCGTCACCTATAGCTAAAATTGCTGATCCAACAATGATTAAAAGATAGTTGGTAAGCGTTCTTGCTATTCTATCCTTGCGAAAGTCGGACTTAATATCGTAAAACGCTTTTTTAAAGTTTAGCTTGTCTTTCATTATCAAATTCCTTTCTTAAATAAGCCATGATAAACCCATCGATATCTCCATCCATAACCGACGCAACATTTGTCACTTCGAAATTTGTTCGATGGTCTTTAACTAAAGTATAAGGACAAAAGACATAAGAACGAATTTGCGATCCCCATTCGATATCTTTCTTTTCACCATTAATCTTCCTAAGCTTTTCCAATCGCTCATTTTCAAGTCTTTGGAAAAGTCGAGATTTCAATAAATTCATTGCAATTTCTCTATTTTGAATTTGACTTCTTTCTACCTCACAAGTCGCGAATATTCCAGTAGGAATGTGCGTGATTCTAACGGCAGATTCGACCTTGTTAACGTTTTGGCCGCCCGCACCTTGAGAGCGGTAAGTATCAACTCTTAAATCTTTGGGGTTAATATTTAGTTCTATCTTGTCATCAAACTCTGGCATAACGTTCACGGAAGCAAAAGAAGTGTGTCTAGATCCAGAAGCATCAAAGGGAGAAATTCTCACCAAGCGATGAACGCCCCTTTCCGACTTGAGCAATCCAAAAGCATTCTTTCCTTTAACAATAATGGTCGCAGCAGAAATACCCGCCTCATCGCCTTCTAAATAATTGACAATCTCTACCTTCATCTTGTGCTTTTCCGCAAAGCGATTATACATTCTAAAGAGCATGAGTGCCCAATCGTGAGCCTCCGTACCACCAGCGCCAGGATGAAAGTCAAGGATTGCGTTGTAGCTATCGTACTTTCCAGAAAGGTACATTTGATTTTCAAAAGAAGTAATACTTCCCTCAATCTTTTCAAGTTCTTTTTGAACTTCCAACTGAAAATCATCATCGGATTCTAACTTCAAAAGTTGAAGTGATTCTTTAATATCCTTAATCTTATTTTCTAGTTTAAAATATTCGCTCTTCTCCGCTTGCAACTTAGAAAGCTCGGTTGAAATATCTCTCGCCCTTTCTCTATCGCTCCAAAAATCCGGAGCGAGCGTAAGTTCTTCTAATTTTTTTACCCTAGCATTAATTCTTTCCAGGTCAAAGGCACCCCCGAATATTATCAAGTCGGGTAGATGCGCGCTCTAATAAAGCATTTAACTCGTAGAGTTCCTTCATTTTTATTCCTTTGCCTTTTGGACTTTGGATGCCGAAACTGCTTTTTTCACAGTTTTGATCCTTGCAAGAGGTTTACCCTCTGAAGCTTTATCGCTGACTTTCTTAGTCTCAACATCAATTGCGTTAGATTTAGCATTAGTTTCTGCTTTCTTATCAGTTTCCTTAGCTGCGGGTTTCAACTTAACTCTAAAGAGAGATGAAGTAATATTTGCAGCAATTTCATTGCCCATTTCTTGGAAAAGTTGGAACCCTTCGTTGGTATATGACTGCAAAGGGTTGGTATTAGCATATGAACGTAGGTAAATACCTTCTCTCAATTTTGCCATAGTATCGATGTGCTTTATCCAGCTTTTATCAGTCATTTGCAAAACGACAGTCTTCTCAATGTAATTTGCCAATTTTTCCGACCACTGTTTTCTGCGCTTGTTGTACAAGTGCGAGAATAGAGCAGTGAGGAAATCCTCGACTTCCTCAACGGGAAGTTCATCAACATCGCTAGGTTTCAAATTATTTGCGGACAAATATCGAGGAACTAGGTACTTAACCAAAGCCTTTCCATCAACAAGTGTTTCTTGGTCTATAACTTTTGTACAGCTTGAAACCGCCTTGTGAGCGAAGGTTTCAAAATATTCGTGAATTCGGTCTTTAATAGAATCAGAGAAAAGTATTTCATCTCTTTTTGAATACATTATTTCTCTTTGCTTTGATAAGACATCATCGTAGTCTAGCAAAGTTTTACGCGTATCAAAGTTTTGTCCTTCAACTTTACGCTGGGCGGAAGTGATTAAGTTACACATTGTTTTTGATTCAATCGCCTCATCTCCCATTTGATCGAACATTTTAAACATAGTTGGAGAAGCGAATCTCTTCATCAAATCATCTTCAATGCAAACGTAAAATCTAGAGTAACCCGGATCACCTTGACGACCAGCACGTCCACGCAACTGATTGTCAATACGACGAGATTCGTGTCTCTCTGTTCCGATAACAGCCAATCCACCTAGTTTCTTAACTTCTTCCGATATTTTGATATCGGTACCACGACCAGCCATGTTAGTAGCGATTGTGATTGCCCCTTTTTCGCCGGCATGTTCAATGATGTGGGCTTCACGTTCGTGATTCTTAGCATTCAAAACCTCGTGCTTCAATTTAGCATTGGTCAATATTTTATCAACGATTTCGGATTTTTCAACAGATGGAGTACCAATCAAAATTGGCTGTCCTTTTGCGTGTCTTTCTTGAACCTCTTTGAGCAATGCTTTATACTTTGCAGTCTCTGATCCGAAGACAATATCTGTCATATCTTTTCTTATAATTGGCTTGTTTGTCGGGATGACAACAACGCGCATATTGTAAATTTTTCTAAATTCTTCCTCTTCTGTTTTAGCAGTACCTGTCATACCAGAAAGTTTGTCATACAAACGGAAAAAGTTTTGATAGGTAATTGTAGCCATCGTAACTGTTTCTGGTTTAATCTTCACATGTTCCTTAGCTTGGATCGCCTGTTGAAGTCCATCGGAATATTCACGTCCTTCCAAAACACGGCCAGTGAATGAATCAATGAGAAGAATCTCACCATCCTTCACCATATATTCGACATCCTTTGTGAAAATATAGTTAGCCTTCAACGCCTGTTGAACGCGGTGAACGAGATCGGAATACTGAGGGTCGTATAAATTCGAAACTCCGAAAGCTTTCTGGATCTTATCAATACCAGAATCAGTCAAACTTACGGATTTCTTTTTCAATTCGATGGAAAAATCTCGGTCTTTTCGCAAAGACTTAACAATTCGATCAGCCACTTCATACGAATTGGCAGTTATTCCTGAACCACCGGAAATGATTAAAGGAGTACGAGATTCATCGATTAAGATTGAGTCAGCTTCATCGATGATTGCGTAATGTAAACCGCGAAGAACGCGGTTTTCCTTTTGCGTTGCCATATTATCGCGAAGATAGTCAAATCCAACTTCGGAATTTGTCGTGTAAGTAATATCGCAAAGATACGCTTCTTTCTTCTCTGCCTTACTCTTTTTACGCAAGTTAACACCTACGGTTAAGCCGAGGAAGCGATAGATTGAACCCATCCATTCAGCATCTCTCGTTGCTAAGTACTCGTTGACAGTAACGACGTGAACGCCCTTTCCTTCCAAAGCATTTAAGTAAACGGCCATGACAGCGGTCAAAGTTTTACCTTCACCAGTCTTCATTTCCGCAACATCGCCTTCATTCAGTACAGTGGCACCAAAAACTTGAACTGGATAAGGAAATTGACCAATAACTCTTCGTGCCGCCTCTCTTGCAACAGCAAAAGCCTCGGGTAAAATATCGTCGATAGTTATCTCAGGATCTTTTAACAATTCTTTGAAATATGGAGTCTTAGCTTTTAATTCTTCATCGCTAAGGCTTGCCATCTCTTTTTCGTAATCGAATACAGGCTCAGCTTTTCTCGTTATCTTTTTTAGAGCTCTTGCATCAATTCTAAATACTTTTTCTAATACTCCCATTAGTAATCTTCCCCATTCCTATAGTGACAATGCACTGATAATATTATTGTTAACATTATATAAATAACATTCAAATGATATAATATCAATTAATACGTATGGTTTCAATAAATCAAAAGCACTGATTGTACTATTTTATTCACCATGTTCATCTTTCTTGATTTAACAAGCGTTTTTTTGCAAAAACAATCGTTATTATCTTCTCGATAAAAACGATATTAGCAAATCAAATTTCATTACAAACCTAACAAAAAATAGTATATTATTCTTGTATGAAAATAAAAAAGTCTTCTTTACCTAAAATCGCTTTAGTTCTCGATGGAGGTGGAGCCAGAGGTGCATATCAAATCGGTGTCTATCTCGCGATGGAAAAATACAATTTAATTCCGCAGATAACCTGCATGTCCGGAGGTTCTGTCGGCAGTTTTTTTACTGCGCTTTATCGATTGAACGACTCTAAAAAGATGATAGATATATGGATGAAAATGGACAAAAAGACTGTTCTTTCACCTGCAAAATCGACCGTAAGTTCTCTTAAGTCTGTAATCTTTGACAAAGGTGGATATTATACTCGAGAAGGTTTGGTTAAATATATCAAAGAGTATTTTGATCTCGGCAAAGTCTTTGATACTGATATGCCGATCTTTTCCTCGTGCGCTCAAAAGATTGAAGTCATGAATAAAGTATACTATGAGCCAGCCTATTTTCAATTAAATAAAAAGAAACCGGAAGAAATTTTACCGGTTTTGCTCGCTTCCTCAGCAATACCGATGGTTTTTGCCCCGGTCGAAGTTCGAGGAAACACTTACGTCGATTGCATGAAAGCCGACAACGAACCATATTTTCCGCTCATGCAGTACGATTGGGACATGCTCTTTATCGTTCCCTTGACAGATGCTCACTACAACAAGCACTACGATAATTTCCCAAAGACAGTAGTCGACTTTGGACTTCCAGCTATGATGAATTTACCGCTTTTGAACATGATTGATTTTAATCCCGATTACACGGAAGATTACGTCTCGAAAGGATATCAAACAGCAAATACAATTCTAGAATATTTATCCAAGAATAAATTGCTCAAAGTAAATAGGAAAAAAAGAAAGAAAAAAATTCATTCGCATGGGTATTATTCATTGAATACAATCGGGTTTGCTGATATAACGTATGAGAAGTTAACTTTTGAAGAAATTTTTGAAGATATGAAAAATGGAGGTAAATACAATGAAAAATGATTTAACTTATGTCGAGTTGAACAAACAATTATCCGATCCGAACAATCCCCTTTTTGGCGGATCGCTCGCCTACATCGAAATTGAGCTGTCTTTGCGAATGATGATCAAGCTTCTTCGAATCAAGAAAAAGAAGCCTTCTATACAAACAAAATCTTATGAAAAGATGATACTTATTTGCAATGTGATTGCTGAGCAAGCAAACGAGATGATCACTAAGGACGGTGAGATATTTGCCAGTTTGAGAAGCGCCAAAGCTGGAGAAGAAAGAAACAAGATAATTGATGATGTTTTCCCTAAATCAACCGCCTTCTTAGAAAACTTAAATACCATAAACATGTTTCTTGAAGAAATGATAGTCACAACCACTTCTTCCATAAGATATGACTACATAATGATCAGTTCTACTTTAAATTCGTGCTACAAGAATTTGATTCACATTCTCGAGTACGAAGTGAACAAGCACTCCGACGATAACACGAAACAATCATATCTAGATAAAATTGAAAAACTTGCCAAGAGATAACTATTATAAATTTATATAAAGGAGAAATATTATATATGAAAAATTACGTTGAATGGTCCGATAGAAAAGTCATGATTGACCTTAGAAATAAATTTTGTACTCTCTACAAAAACGATGACGGATCAATGTTTTACATCGAACCGGTGTTCTATCAAGGTCTTCAAACTTTCAAGAGATTGCGCGGAAAGGAATTCCCTATGATCCTCGAGGAAATGGACCGAATTGTTCGCGAAAATAAATTGGTTGTTTTCACTGGTGATTCAAACGACCCGATAACCTTTGTCGATGAACACTTAAAGCCCATCTATCTAGAAATCACCGATATAACTGACAAATTAAATCTATTTATTCAAGACACAAATTTTCAAAGCGACTACACCGATTAAATAAAGGTATACTGTTTATACGAAAGGAATATTGAAAATGAAACGCAATAAATTGAATTTTGCTTTGACTCTAGTAGCAGTCCTTACTTTGACTTCCTGTACAATTGGTTTTGAAAATCCGTTTGTAATTGAATCGGAATCAACTAACTCAAGCGAAGTCTACGCAAAAGGCAAATCTTATTTTCAAAATATGATGTCAAATAAAGGAATGGAAACCATGCCATCGATTGGCGATTCAAAAATAGTCGTAGTCCCCATAGTATTTGGAAACGATCAATCTATTTCTGACAATACAGCAGTAGGACAAAAAATTAAAACCGATCTCAACACCTGCTTTTTCGGCAGCGCTGACGATACTAACTATTGGGAATCCGTAAGTTCTTTCTATAAAACATCTTCCTATGGCAATTTGAATTTATCTGGAATAGTCGGTGACTTTGTCTATGTTGACAATAATGTTAATTATTATCAAGCGCAAATAAGCTTAAATCAAAAGAGCGTTACTGATGTCACAAACTCATTTCTCGAACAAGCGTACGATCAATATTTTGAAAATGGCGATTTAAATTACTCAGATTACGATACTGATAGCGACGGATACATCGATGACATGTGGCTTGTCTATTGCACACCATACGATGCCACTGATTCAACTAGTTTGCTGTGGGCCTATACGTATTGGGATAGCAATTTAAACTATCCTCATGTAAAAACATACTCTTGGGCTAGCTACAAGTTCATGTATGAAGGAACGGAAACAGGAGTCGATGCCCACACTTTCATCCACGAAACAGGTCATGCGATGGGACTTGATGACTATTACTCCTACGACAGTGGAAATACTCGTGAACCTTTAGGCAAACTCGATATGATGGATTACAATATTCTCGACCACAACGCTTTGTCAAAATACAACCTCGGATGGATTACTCCAACCGTTGCAGAGTATAATAACTCTTATGTTCTTGAGCCATTCCAAGATTCCGGAGATGCTTTAATTCTTGCAAATAATTTTAACGGTACGTGTTTTGATGAATTCTTGATTATCACATACTATACACCTACAGGACTAAACGAACTCGATTCGACCTCATACTATTCATCTTACGATGTTAAAGGATTTGATGAACCCGGAATTAAAGTTATTCACGTCGATCAAAGACTAGGCGAATTTAAATATAGCAGTGAAAATAACAATTTCTACTGGGATGGTACCTATGTCGATGCCCCTTCTGATGAACCGATGGAAGACTCATTCTATGAAATCATAAGTTCCAATACTCCTAGCTACTGCTATGACAGTGAAGAGTTCGCTTTAGCAAGTCTCGTTCAGGCGAGCGGAAGAAACAATTTAATGAGCAAAACTGCGACAGATAGAACTGCGACAAATGAAGATTTATTCACTCCAAGCTCTAATCAGTTAGGAGATACCGTTTTCCCTTATTTCACTTTCGATGATGGATCATTTCTACCAGCAAAAATGGAAGTTACTTCGCTATCTTCCGAAAGTGCTTCTATAACCTTTGTTGCAAAATAATTGATAGATAGAAAAAAAGACCAACAGCGTCTATAGTGAGTTTTTCCCTTGGATTTTAACCCAACTTTAAAGACTCACTATATTTCATATAAACGCTTCCTTGGTCTTTTTTTATCTTTCCTTTTGCATTTTTCTCGAATGGTCAATGTTGAGGTGACCGGTTATCGAATGGTTGTTTAATCTATCCCATTTACCCTCTCTAATATTTACGCTTCCAGTAACGGAGTTGATATTTAAAACACGACAATCTAAACTGTCCAAATTCACTTTACCGGACACTAAGTTAACGCTTAACTCATCACAATAGACAGAATCTATATTGTAACTTCCTGAAACGGCCTTTAAATCGATTTTTCGTGCTCGCAAATCTGGCAAATTATAGCGTCCAGAGACAACACTTATTTTAAAATACTTATACACAATATCCGGAATTTTTATACTGATATGATTTGATTTCCAACGAGTTAGAAACTGCGCGCGCGGAGTAAAGCTAATCTTAAAACAATTGTTGCTGGAAACTATGGTATAATCATCCGGATTTGCATCGTTAAAATCAACAACGGGATTTTCTAGGCCTTCGACAAAGGAAATAGTAACGTGGTCTGATATCAAAGATATATCGACTGTAAAATTTTTAAATTCCGCGAAATCCTTAGTCTCTTTTTCAACATCGACAGAGTCTTTCACTTCCTCGTTTTCTAATGCGAATTTTTCCACTATTTCATCGATATTTCCAAATTTTTCACACGCTTCTTCCTCAGAAAAACCAGCTTCTTTTGCTAAATTAAATCTCTTTTCGTATCTTGTCAAAAGCTTCTTGAAATTTTTCAATCCTCTTTGCTTTGCCTCAAACTTCAATTTAAATAAAAATTCTTTCTTGTTCATAGTTATTCTCCTTTATATGGTTTCTCCTATGTGCTTCAACCTCAGTTCAGCCTGATCAAAATCTATCTTGCCTTCTTTTAAATCTTGAAGAATCTTCTTGCGCGAATCCTCTTCCTCCACCGTATCGGAGTTAAAGGAATTACCTAGATAAAAATTTATTTCTTCCAATATTTTCTTTACGGTTGGATAGGATATGCCCAATTCCTTTTCAACCAACTTTATATTTCCACCGTTTTTTAAGAAAACTGATATAAATCTCTTTTGTGCGTCTGAAAGATAGTCAAATATCGAAAGAGCGAAATCTCCTTTAATTGTGGTTCCGCACTTTTCACATTTCAATTCAGTTACGTACAGTTTAGATTTGCATACAGGACACTGTCCTAAAACATCATTGTGCATAATTTTTGTCTCCTTATAGTTATAAATGTATCATATATTTTAATTTTGTCAATGTTTTTTTCTACTTAGATTAATTATTTTAATTTAAATATTAATTTTATTGATTTTATATTTGATATTTTTTATTTTACGTTAATCTATCTCTTTTTCGTATTTCTCTACCATAAAAAAGTAAAATTGGTTAATATATATGTATTAGGAGTTTTATGAGAATTGACAAATATTTAAAGGTAACCAGATTGATCAAACGCAGGGAAGTTGCTAAACAGATGCTACTTCTCGGTTACATAAGTGTGAATGGCAAAGTAGCCAAACCTTCGACCGACATCAAAGTCGGAGATCGGGTGGAATTTAATATACCGAATAAGCGCAACTTGTCGATAAAAGTTATAGAAGTTAAAGCTAATGCAAACATTCAAAAAGCCAAAGAGCTTTATGAGATAGAAGGAGATACAAATGTCGATGAATCTAGAAAAGAAGAATAGGGTCATTTCTATTATTTCAGCAATAATAACAGTAATTTCTTTGGTTGTTATTGTTCTTCTTTTGGTAAACTATTTAAATGTTAAAGCAGAAAATGACCAACTGAGATCTCAGTTGGAACAAACAAATAATTACGAGACTTTTTTACCGGAGAAGATTGAGCTAGAAGGTGTTATTATCGACTATGCCTAAATTACTAAAAGCTCTGGTAGAATCAAACTTTGCTTCTCTTTCTATCAATCCTAATGATCGTTTTGCAGTCGCTTATTCCGGTGGGCCTGACTCAACTTTTCTTTTGGAATGTCTCTATTCCATGGGATTCAAGGATGTTCTTATCATATATATTAACTATCACGACACGAATAGAGTTGACATAGAAGAAAAGATCGTCAAAGAAACTGCAGCAAGACTGAAATACGAATTGCATAATTACGACGTAAATATTAAGGATATCGTCGTAAAAAACAATTTAAATTTTGAGGATTCTGCTCGAACAATCAGATACAGAATATTTCGCGAAGAATATGATAAAAAGCCCTTTGATAGTCTCTTTGTAGCTCACCAAAAAGATGATTTAATCGAGACGTATCTGATGCAAAAAGAAAGAAAGAACTTAGTTAATTATTGGGGAATTGCTCCGATTACTTACATCAATGGAATCAAGGTAGTTAGACCTTTGTTAAATATCACTAAAGAGGAAATAATCAATTATTTGAATTATTCTGAAATTCCCTTTTTCGATGACTATTCAAATACAAATCTAATGAGGAAGAGAAATTTTATTCGGGCAAAAAAACTACCTATGTTAAATAAAGATAAAGTCGTCAAAGAAATAATGGAAGAAAATAACAAACTTTTGAATCAGTTAAAAAAGCTTGAATCAATGGTCTCTTCTCTAACTAAGTATTCCAAGTATTCTCAACTCTCCGAAGACGAAAAGCTGAGATACCTATATATGTTGATTGAAAATGCATGCAAGAATGCTACATCGATAAAAGTGTTAACGGCGGCAAGAAACTTAGCATATCAAAATTTGAAGAAGCCAAATACTTCCTGCCAATTGCAGCTATTTGATGATATCTATCTATATCGCAACTATGGGAGTTTTTACATTCGCAAAAAGATCAAAACCCAGCCTTACTTCATCACTGCTAAAAAGCCAGGAATCATCAACAGTAAAAATTTCAAGATAGATTTGAATCACTATGAAAAGTTCAATTTGAAACCATCTGACTTTCCAGTAACAATTCGTCCTTATAGGACTGACGACATTTTCGGAACTAAAATCGTAGGAAGCAGCGTGAAAAAATTCATCAAAAACAACAAAGTACCAAAATACTTGAGAGAAATATATCCAGTTATTATCAACAAGAATGGAAAAATTGTCTGTGTCCCCTTCTTCGATGATGTAAAGAAGAAAAAGGTTCCGCTTAGATTCAAATCATTCAAGCTAGGCTAGATAGAGACTTAACGACATCCAATAAATCTAGTAAATAGTTAGATGTTTTAACTATTCTTATCATAAAGTATTTTCCATAATATCTTATGGATATGTTTGAGTTCTCATATTTTTCAAACATATTCTTTATTTTTAAGGCAATGCCATACTTGTTTGAAAATTCTTTTGTCAGTCTAATTTCATAGTGATCGAGAGTTTCGTTGAAATTCTCAATTATTGGAATGGATAGTTCAATCTCGATTTCCTTCTTAACGAAACAATTTTCCAATTCTTCCGGAAAGCGTCCATATATATCACGAGCTTGTTTCTTGTATTTTCTAAGTTGCTCAATTGTAGATATATCGAATAATTCTCTGTATATATTTATGCGGTCAGATTCAGACGCATAAGTCGAAGGGATATGAGAATCAAGTGAAAAAGACAATTCGTACTTCGTTCCAATTGGTTTGTCCACTCGCGCTTTGTCTTGCAAGGATTTTTCTCTAATAACTTCATTTAAAAGATTCATATAAGCTTCATATCCAATGGAATCAACAAAGCCCGCCTGCTCTTTTCCGAGAATGTCACCAGCTCCGCGAATATTCAAATCCTGCATTGCAATTTTATAACCACTTCCAAGCTCTGTAAAATCTCTTATAGCTTCTAATCTTTGCGTAGCATCTTCCGTTAAATTCTTGTGTTCATCATAAAACAAATAGGCATAAG
>JBAYAI010000019.1:0-16963 GCA_041669865.1 Bacilli bacterium
AAATATTAGCCTAAAACTGCTTAAAAAGCATATTACATTTAATTAGAAGTATGTTATTCTAAGTAGGTATAATTTATGCGAAACCACATTTGGAGAGTAGCTTAAATACCTGTTTGCGTCATCACGACTTTCGTCCGCAACGGTATGCAAAAGTAATATTTTTGTTGCAAGACCAAATAGCATTAACTAGGAGGTAATTATTATAATGTGGGAAACAAAATCTAGCAAAGAAACGATCAAGGAACTTTGCTCAAACGCCGAGACTGGTTTAACCAGTGAGGAAGCGAAGAGCCGATTAGAGAAAAACGGCCCTAACCAGCTTAAAGAAGCGAAAAAGGATTCGATTCTAAAAATTTTTATTAGACAATTCAATGATCCGATGATTTACATCCTTATCGCAGCAGCAGTCATCTCGCTAGTTGTAGGAATCATTGAAAAATCCAGCGATTGGGTTGATTCTATTATTATTTTCTTTGTCATTTTCATGAACGCGACTATCGGAACTGTTCAGGAAAACAAAGCGAACAAAGCGATGGAGGCCTTGAAAAAAATGTCGTCTCCGACCGCTATTGTTAGACGCGATGGGAAAATAGTTGAGATTAAGGCGAAAGACTTAGTGATTGGAGATATTGTTATCATCGAAGAGGGAAATGTTATTCCTGCTGATGTTAGACTTGTATCCGCGATCAATTTTAAAGCGGATGAGTCCAGTTTAACTGGAGAATCTGTTCCTGTTATGAAAGATGCTGATGTTGTCTTTTCCGAAAAGACTGGAATAGGTGATCGGTTGAATATGGCATTTATGTCTTCTGTTTGTGTTTATGGAAGAGGTGAAGGGATTGTTGTCGGAACAGGAATGAATACCGAAATCGGCAAAATTGCCACTTTGTTAAACGATTCGGAAGAATCGCTCACTCCCCTTCAGAAAAAGCTCAATGAACTTTCCAAAGTTCTCGGATATATTACGATTGGAATCGTTGTTGCTATGCTCGCAGTCAGTCTTCTTCGAGTAAATTGGGGAAGTGAAACATATTGGGATGAGATTATCCAAAGTTTCTTGTTGGCAATCTCACTTGCAGTTGCTGCCATCCCGGAAGGATTGACAGCTGTTGTCACAATCGTTTTGAGCATAGGAGTTCAGCGCATGGCTGATGCTCATACTATCGTTCGTAAATTGCCTTCGGTTGAAACGCTCGGGGCAGTGGATGTTGTCTGTTCAGATAAGACGGGAACTCTAACTCAAAATAAGATGACTGTCGTTCAGTGCTACCTTCCTGGTAGTTTAAAAAAGCAAGGAGAATTTACCAAGGAAGAAATACAACTGCTGGCTTCCGGCATGTCTCTTTGTTCAAATGCAGAAGTAGACAATGGAGTGTTCGGTGATCCTACGGAAGTTGCACTTGTGGATTTTGCTAATAAGTATGGTTGGAAGAAACATCTTCTCGAGGAAAAATCGCCGAGAGTGGATGAATATCCATTTGATTCAGTCCGAAAAATGATGTCGACCAAACATAAGATGGCCGATGGAAAGTATCGAATTTATACCAAGGGGGCGATGGACCAAATACTGAAGCACACGACGAGAATTCTCGTTGATGGTAGAGTTAAAAGAATAAGCAAGAAAGAGATATCAGGTATCTACGCTGCGGCGGAAAAGATGTCTGCCAGTGCTCTTCGCGTTCTCGCTTTAGCCTATAAAGACTCAAGAGAAATGACTGAAGAAAATTTGGTGTTTGTTGGCTTAGTCGGCATGGTCGATCCCGCTCGAAAAGAGGCTAAACCCGCTGTTGCCCTATTCAAGTCGGCTCAGATTAGAACCATAATGATTACTGGTGACCACAAGGATACGGCTTTTGCTATCGCCAAAGAATTGGATATCGCTTCGAGTCAAGATGAATGTATGTCCGGAGCAGAAATTGATGAGCTCACCTTTGACGAGCTGAGAGAAAAAGTTAAAAAAACGTGTGTATTTGCTCGCGTTTCTCCCGATAATAAGGTTTCGATTGTCAAAGCGCTTCAGGCGAACAATGAAGTTGTTGCAATGACTGGTGATGGCGTGAATGACGCACCGTCTCTTAAGACGGCTGATATTGGTATCGCCATGGGAATAACCGGAACGGATGTTGCTAAAGGCGCAGCTGACATGGTTCTTTCTGATGACAACTTTGCTTCAATTGAGAAAGCTGTTGAAGAAGGAAGAAATATATATAAAAATATTAAAAAAACTATTATTTTCTTATTGGGAACTAACATTGCAGAAGTTTTGACAATATTTATTGCAACTTCGCTGTTGGGGTTGCCTTCTCCCTTGATATCTATTCATTTACTTTGGGTAAATCTAATTACTGATTCATTGCCTGCCCTCGCTCTCGGAGTCGACAAGAAAGATCCAAAAATTATGAAAGAAGCACCGAGGAAAGCAGATGAGTCACTGTTTGCAAATGGGGCCGTCTGGCAGCTGTGTGTCTACGGAATACTATTTACGTTAGTCACTTTCGCTGGATTCTTGTTCTTCCCGCTAACAAACGGTTATAGTATATTTGATTTAGATGGAATAATCGCATATTTTGCTGAAAGTGAAGTTAGATTAGAAGAAGCTCAATCTACCGCCTTTACTATTTTGGCACTCACTGAATTATTTCACATGTTTGGTATGTCGGACATCAATAGATCTGTATTACACTGCTTTAAAGATGGTAACAAGTGGATGTGGGGCGCGTTTGCTATAGGCTTTGCCTTGCAGTGGATTGTTATTGAAGTTCCTGTCATTGGTGACTTCTTCCACACATATGCTTTGGATACTGTAGAGTGGATCAATATTATTCTCATTGCTCTTGCTCCGCTTTACTTGCACGAACTGATTGTGTTGGGAAAATATATTCACAAAAAGATTAAAACAAAAAAACTCAAGGTTTAACTAGCTATTGCCTGCACTATAAGTAAGTTCAATCACACGGCTAGTTGAAAATGGCTAACTTAAACACGTATAATAAAAAAGTATAAATATAAATTTACAATTTAATTTGAAGGGAATGTTTTCATGGAAAACGAAGAATCATGTAACTCATTGGAAAATCCCGTCCCTGAAGAGGAACGCGGTAAAACATTTGGCGAATATTGGGCAATGATCCGAAAACACTGGGTAAGCGTCGTTATTTGTACAATTGTTGCTCTCGCGGTAGGTTTGTCCTACGACCTTGGATTTAAAAGCGAAAAGTGGGAAGTTTCTGGAAGTGCGATGGTTCTTTCAGTCGACGACGATCTCACTAGCGACCAAGTTACCTCGAAAGATGTTAATTATTCGTTGGTTTTACTGCAAACCGTAAACGATTTGATGACTGATGACCCGGTATTAGAAGCGATATCTGATTCCTTAGCGGAAGATGGATACAAGAATAGCAGTGGCGAGAATTACACTATTGCTCAGATTGAAAATATGCTTTCGGTTTCTCCGCGCACTCTCTCTAGTACATCTAAATCGCTGTTTATCGATGTGACAGCTACTAGTTCCGATCCCGAACTTTCTGTCAAGTTAGTCAATTATTGTTTAATTGATACCGTTAATTTGATTTCTGATAGCGACGATTATGGATTCTTGAACAATTGCTTGCACATTACATCTTATGCAACGCTAACGTCTGCTGAAGATGTCGCAACCTCAACTGTTCTCATCAGTGGTATCAGCATCCTGCTCGGTTTGATTGTTGGAGTTATTTACTCAATAATTAAAGAATTGACGAATATCTACGTTGTTTCTAGAAAGGAATTGGAGAACAATACTGGACTCAAGGTCATCGGTTTAGTTCCCGATTATAGCAACTCTAAGAAAAATAGATGGGCGAGAAGGAATAAGCGATACAATGAGGAAGTTGGCTTGATCAAAAATATGACTTCAATTGCTAGTGAAAACATTCAAAAACTTCAAACAAATATATCCTTTGCTTCTATCGACAAGGAAATTAAAGTTATTTCTGTTACATCCGCGACGCAAGCTGAAGGAAAATCTACTACCCTTGGAAATATGGCTAAACTTTATGCAAATAAGGATTTGAAAGTGTGCATTATCGACCTCGATATTCGCAGACCTTCGGTTCACACTTTGTTTGGTTTAGAAAATAAAGTTGGTGTCGTTGAATATGTCCGTGGTGAAACTGACTTGAAGCACATTATACACAAGGTGGATGGTGTTGATGTAATTACTGCAGGAACCAAGACTCCTTTCCCGTTAAAGACCATTCAATCCCCAAAACTCAAGGAATTAATTGGTACCCTTCGTGAAAAATATGACTATGTTTTAATTGACACTACTCCTGTGATTGCGGTAGCTGATGCATTAGTTGTATCTAAATTCATCGATGGATTCCTAATTGTTTGTGCTCAGCACTCTACCGTTAAGACGGAATTGTCCGAAGCGGTTGAAACCTTAAAGAGAGCAGATGCAAATATCATCGGAATTGTCATGACAATGGTTACTGAAGATGATAACAAGCACGGTGGCCACTATGGCTATGGTTATGGTTACGGTGAAGAAAAGTCCGACGATAAATCTTCAAATAAAAAATAACAATTAAAAACTCGAGTATCCTATGATTGATATACTCGAGTTTTTTTATGCTATAAATTGTGCTTATTGATAAGAAATTCCAGCAGGCTTTTACAACCCAATTCAATATCTCTGTATGCAGTTGTGAAGTCGTTGGAATACCACGGGTCTTCTATATCGCGTGGATTGTCAGTATAATCCAAAAGCAAACTGATCTTTTCGGAATTTCTGATGAATAGATATCTCTTTAAGCTTATCGCGTTATACTCCTCCATGCACACGACATAATCGCTGTTGGAATACGTGCGAATATCAATTCTTTGTGAACGGTGCAAATCGAAAGGAACCCCATGAAGCTCAAGCTGTTTTTTAGCTGGAGGGTAAATATCTTTTCCAAGCGCTTCGCTTGAAGTCGCTCGAGAAATCACTTCAAACTTATCCGTTAGATTGCGCTTCTCTACAAGATCTTTAAAAATGTATTCTGCCATAGGGGAACGACAGATATTCCCGTGACAAACAAAGGTAATTTTAATCATATTTCTCTCTCCAATATATAAGGCTGACAATGTTTAATGCCTTTTGTGTATAGTTAATTATAAAACACTGTTGGAGGATTTCAATTATATATGTTAAAATTAAATTATATTGGAGGTAAATATGAAGGATTATATTAAATTGCTGGATAAAAGCCCTATTTTGATTAAGCTTATCTTCGCCCTACCTATCATCGACGGTATTATTTGGGGATTATATCGAGTTTTCAAAGGTTTAGTTGAAAAGCGAGTTATCACATTTATCATTGGAATTATTTGGATTTTCGCTGGTGCAGCAATCTGCTGGATCATTGATATATTCACGCTGGTATTCGCTGGCAAAGTTTTCTTTGACTGATAAATCTGAGAAAAAAAGCTTTCTTGTAGGAGAGCTTTTTTTATGGCTGCAAATACCTTGAACATTTATGATATAATTTATTAGTTGAGGTTTGAATAATGAGAAGATTTTTTGGAACAGTTAATTTGGCAGATCACACTATAAATTTCACCAAAGACACTCTTAAGCACATCAAAGTAATTCGTCTTGAAATTGGTGAGAAATTTGAAGTTGTATCCCAGGGAAGAGTTTTTCTTTGTCAAGTAAAGAAAATCTTGCCTTTTCAAGCTGAAGTCATTAAAGAGTGCGAGAGCGATCTATCTCGCGAATTGAGATTTTCTTTGATTTTACTATGTCCACTTCTCAAGAAAAATAATTTTGAATTAGTTTTGCAAAAGAGCGTTGAGCTTGGAGTCAGTGAGATATATCCGTTTGTATCCAGCCGAGTCATCAAGCGCGTAACAAGGGAAGAGTTTTCATCGCGAAAGGCGCGCTTTGAAAAAATCATCAGCGGAGCGGCCGAACAGTCAAATCGCACAAGTATTCCAATTCTTCACGAGCTGAGCGAACTTCAAGAACTTTCGTCTATAACAGGTGACAGGAAGTACATTGCTTATGAAAATGAAGCGATTAAGGGAAAGATGATATCCAAAAAAATGATCAATGATTCCGAGCGCGTCATTTGTCTGTTAGGACCGGAAGGGGGATTTGCTTCTAGTGAAGTGGAGTTATTTTTGAAAAATGGATTTGAAGCTGTATCCCTCGGAAAGAGAATCCTTCGGGCTGAGACAGCGGCTTTATATATGCTTTCAGTCCTTAGTTTTTTAGGAGAAAATAAAGATGAATAAGTTCTTATTATTTTCATATTTAAGGTGGAAAAATGACAAGACTAGTCTCATTTCCAACACTTATTACAAGCGTTACTACGACAAGCATGCATATCTATTAGCGCGTTTTCCTCAGCTCTTAAAATACGATGATCCATCGAGCGATTTTAATTTAATCAAAACTGTTATTGTCATACGCGGACTGGAAAATAAGATAAAAATTGATGAAGATGTTGACTTATATCGCGAGGCTGATTTATCCTCTAAAGAGGCTATCGATACGATTCACCAGCGCTTACCATACTTGCAAAAGAATAAAAAGACAAGGATTTACGTCCCTTTCTTTTCGGAGCTGTACAACAAGTGCTACGACCAAAAGTTGGCGCTGCTGTTAATTCCGCCTTACAACATTTTAAAGAATGATTTTGACAATGAAATAGTAGATCCCTTTGACTACTACGGATATGACATATTCAATTCTTACTTTTCGAATTTGATATATCTAGGTAAGAATGAACGCGGTGAACTAGCGGCATTTTATTCAGTGGAATTAGAAACGATATACGTTATCGATAATCAAGGATGCATGGAAGAGAAAATTCCGATTTTTGACGATGATCTTCCCTATAAGTCAAAGGATCATTTAATCGGTCACCTTCAGAGTTTGATGAGTCACTACTTTGCCGATAATCGCGAGGCCTTTATCGACAGTTTGTACAATTACAAACTCATATCCAACACAACTTACAATTACATATTGATGAAAGAAAATAAAAATAACGAAAGATAAGAGAAAAAATGAAAGAAAAAAGAACATTTAATATTACGACATTCGGGTGCAAAGTAAATTCTTACGAATCCGAAGCTTTGAAGGAAAAATTAACTTCTCACGGTTATGAGTACACCGAGGATAAGCAGGCGGACATATGCATTTTCAACACTTGCGCAGTCACCTTGGTAGCTGAAAAAAAGTGTTTGAAACACATTAAATCCGCAGCCAGGAACAATCCCAATTGTCAGATTATTGTCCTCGGATGCTTTGCTCAACTCCACGCCGAACAAATTGAGGATATTCCTAATGTCAAAGTTTTGATTGGTTCGGCTAACAAGGCGAATATTGCCGATTATCTCGAGGAACCTCATCGAGTTATCAAAGTTGCGCAAAACATGCGTTTGGCAAATTACGAAGAGCTGAAAATTAAGTACTTTGGTTCCGAAATTAGAGCATTTGAAAAAATTCAAGATGGTTGCGACAATTTTTGCACTTATTGCATTATTCCCCTGACGCGTGGAAAGTCTCGCTCGAGGAAAAGCGAAGATATTTTAAGTGAAATACATAATTTGGCGGTAAATGGTTATCGCGAGATTGTTCTCACGGGAATAGACATGGGCTCTTACAACGATGGAAAGATGAAACTGTCTGATTTAGTTGAAGAAGTTTTAAATGTTGAGCCGAAGACTTTTAGAGTGAGAATCAGTTCATTGGAAACATCGCAGTTTGATGAAAAGATGATCAGACTTTATTCTACCCAGGAAAGACTCGTTCCTCACATTCACATTCCTCTTCAATCTGGTTGTGAAAAAATTCTCGAAGCCATGGGACGAAAATACGATTTAAATGAATTTTACAAGTTGGTACAGCGCTTGAAAAAAGAAGTAAAAAACTGCGCTATTTCAACGGATGTAATCGTTGGTTTCCCTGGAGAAACCGAGGAAGATTTCCTTCAAACGTGCAATTTTATTAAAAAGGTTGGCTTTATGAGGCTTCATGTTTTTCCCTATTCTCGTCGCCCCTTCACTAAGGCTGCGAACATGAAAAATCAAGTTGACCGCGCCTGTGCAAAGCAACGGGTTCGCGTACTGGTTGGAATTGGTGAAGAGCTTGCTTCCAATTATTTGCATTCGTTTGTCGGAAAAAAGCTGACTCTACTTTTGGAGGAAGAATTAAAACCCGTTGATGGAATGAGAGTTTTCCGGGGATATACAGAGAACTATCTCGATTTAAAAATCAAATCTAAGGATAATTTAATCGGAAAATTTGTCGAGGTTGTTGTCAGTGAGAACGAATACATTGGAGAATTTAGTGTAATTTAACTAAAAAAAGTGGATTTTCCAACTTTTTCAGTCATTTTGAAAGAAAAAGATTTCAGCTTTAAAGAATAGAAATGCCTTAAAGTACTTTTACAATATCTCTTTAAGTGGTAAAATTCTATATAGACAAAATAGAAGTAATTTTTTTGAACTATATTTTTGTGCGAATGGAGGCTTTATGAAAACTGAAACTGACATAGATACTTCCTATAAAAACAGCGAGTATTACAATCCTCGCGATGTAGATAGTACGATTCATCAAGAGAATGAAATAAGAAGGATAAATAATTTAAATAAGTTATTTAATACAGCGACCATCGATATGCCAAAGGTCGACGTGAGATTGGGCTTTAAGAAAAAGCCAGTGTACAACTTCTTTAAGCGTTGTTTTGATTTGATTTTGTCAAGTTTGGCTATAATTGTCCTGTCACCTATATTCTTATTGACTACACTGATAGTTAAGCTCCAAGATGGTGGCCCTGTATTCTTCATTCAAAAGAGAGTGGGACTCAATGGAAAAAAATTCAATATGTTTAAATTCCGGAGCATGTGCCCAGATGCTGAACAAAAGATCGCTGATCTTTTAGATAAGAATGAAGCGACTGGCCCTATGTTTAAAATAAAAGATGACCCGCGTGTTACTCCATTCGGAAAATTTATTAGAAAGACCAGTATTGATGAATTGCCACAGCTGTTCAACATATTTGCTGGCAGCATGAGTATTGTTGGACCACGTCCAGCACTTCCGCGTGAGGCTAACCTTTACAGTGAGGACCAAAAGTATCGCTTACTCGTAAAACCTGGTTTGACTTGTATATGGCAAGTTTCCGGGAGATCTAATTTGCCATTTGAAGCTCAAATAGAAATGGATAAAGAATATATTCGCAAGCGTAATTTGTTGATGGATGCGATTTTGATAGTAAAAACGGTTCCAGCAGTTATCAAGCACGACGGCGCAGTTTAAAGATTTTCTGACTGCAAGCAAAGAATGTCTGAGCCTCTATTTGAACAGTTGGAACAATAACTACAGATATATTTTTGCAGTGATAGAGAGATAATAATAAATGGATGATAAAGAGAATAATATTGAAGTAACCATATCAAAATTAAATAGTAGTGAAATAGATTGCAGTGACTTTTACACAGGGGAAGTCGAAACAGGTGAAAATGGTAAACTTCCTTTGGATCCAGATTTTTTAGAAAACTACGTTGACAAGACCGACACTCAACAAATAAAGTTGATCAAGGTAAAAAAGAAAAAAGGGATGATGCTTGTCAACGATTTTTTCAAGCGCATCTTTGATATTATTTTTTCCTTAAGTTTAATCGCTATTTTGTCACCCCTTCTTTTGATTTTGCTGATACTTGATACTTTTTCGGTACACGGAAATCCAATTTATTCTCACAAACGTCTTGGATATCGCGGAAAAGTTTTTAAGCTTTATAAGTTTCAGTCAATGAAGAACGATCGTCGTCCTTTGGAAGAAATTTTGACTAAAGAACAGTTGCACCAGTTGAATACAGAATTTAAAATCGATAACGACCCTCGTGTGACGAGATTCGGACGTTTCCTTAGAATGACGAGTCTAGATGAACTTCCTCAACTTTTTAACGTCCTCTTTGGCTCGATGTCCTTTATCGGACCTCGACCAGTCATCGATATGGAAATCGAAATGTATTACAAAGACACTAAAGACATATTTTTATCGATTAAACCTGGAATTACTGGATATTGGCAATCGTATGGCCGCAGCAATATTTGCTACCAAACTGGCGAGCGTCAAAGAATGGAACTTTACTATATTTCCCACCGTAATTTATGGTTTGATCTCAAAATTCTTTTTAGGACTATCATTACTGTCTTGAAAAGAGAAGGGGCAAAATAGAATTACTAAAAGATAATTTAAATACTATTTTTTTCGGTATACCAATATTTCAAATTGGATTGGTGTCTCCAACCAATCCATCTTCAATAATTTTTCGGTGGTATCTTTCGGAGATTTATAGTAGTAAGGAGTCATCGTGAAAAGGTTATTTATTTGTTGGTTATTTAGGGTGATTTCATCATCTATGATCAATTTTTCAATTAGACTAAATCCTTCGAGATTAGTGTTTTTTTCTTGATTTAAATAAGTTTTACTTCCATATAGAACTTTTTTTAGGCCCAGCAGATGTTTTTCCCCGGGCAGTACGCGGATGTAAATTCCGTTTGTCTTGCAAACGCGAATGAATTCAAAAACATTAATTGGACCAAAACAATTCAACATTAAATCGAAAGAATTATCGAGAAATGGCAAATAATCGATATTTCCAATAGCAAATTCCATGTTTGAGAGCTTATTCGCACGACTGCGATTGCATCCTTGAATTATTCCCTCTTTAGATATGTCTAAATTTACAACTTTTAAACTATTATTTTGTGCGGCGATGTAGCTGGTATAGTAAGAATCGCCGGAACACAGGTCTAAAAAGTAATCATTCTCACTCGCATATTTTTTTACTAGCGAGTTGATAGCAACTTTTAATTTGTCATATTTTCCAGTATTTAGAAAATCTCTTCGGGCGCGAATCATAAGCTTAGAATCGCCAGGTGCTTTCGCGTGAGTTTGGTTGACGAGAAGCAGATTGACATATCCTTTTCGCGCAATGTCATAGCAGTGATTATTAGCGCATTTTAACGATTTCCCCTCTTGGATTAATTCTTTGTTACACTTGGGGCATTTATATACTTTATACATGATTCTATTATACTTAAATTCTTATCATTTATGTTAAAATAATAAAGTAATTTTACTTTAAATCGATTGCAAATTAAGTTAAGGGGGGGAATATGAACGAAAAGACAAAGCTGGCGATGTTTGACCTAGATGGAACGCTATTCGACACCTTTGAGATTCACTTTTTAGCGTACGAAAGCGTGTTGAAAAAGAGAGGCTATTCACTCGATAGGGAATTTTTCCGTCGCGAGTGCTTCGGCAAGTATTACACGCAGTTTCTTCGGAAAATTGTACCGCAAGTTTCTGATGAGGAAATGGATGAGATTCACCAGGAAAAAACAAAGATATTTGATGATTTTATCAAGGATGCTAAGCCGAATTACCCGCTGTTTGACATCATAAGAGCGATAAAGGAAGAGTACTACCTCGCCGTTGTCACCTCCAGTAACAAAGATGGCGCAATAAAGATACTCAAAACTTTCGGTGTCTTTGATTTATTTGATACCATTGTCGGTGGTAGTGATGTTGAGCGTCATAAACCTGCTTCCGACTGCTATGAACTAGTCAGAGACACTTACGGGATTAAACCGGAAAATATCATTGTTTTTGAAGACACAAAAGACGGATATAAATCCGCATTTGGCGTGACAAAAAATATATATTTAGTCAAAGAATATTAAGATAGAGTTTTTAATTCAGGCTTAAAATATAAATTAAATTACCATTTCGTTTTTCAACAAGTGAAAAATTCAGTTTCTCAAGCAGGTTAATCGAGGGAATATTTCCTCGGTCAACATCAGCTAATATTTCCGTTCCACCGATTACCTTTATATATCTAATCATCGTCTTGAGTGCTTCGAAAGCGTACCCGCGTCGTGCGAATTGTCGCGAAATCGTGTAACCAATCCAAAAGGATGTACCTTCTTGGCGAATATATAAGTCGCCAATCAGTTTGTTGGTATATTGATCGACGATGGCCAGTTGGCACCCGTTTTTAAAATTGCATTTGACGAGCAGAGAATCACGGTATTCTTTTTCACTTAAGCATTTAAAATTTTGATATTGCATCCAGTCGGCATCATTCCGATATTTGGAAAAACTTTTGATATCACCTTCGACAAAATTGCGAATTACGCATCTTTTTGTAATTATTTGCACATTTGTTAACCTCGAGTATTATTCTAATTTAAATTTGTGTGTTTTTTCAACCAAAAGAGAGAGCAGCTTTGCATCCTTATTGATGACTTAATTAGATATCTGCGCGATAAAATCCGCTTCTAAGTCTGATATTTTTTTATCGTATATCCGCTCGATCTCGGCGGTGATATTCTTGCCAGTGTAGCGATATAGCGAAAGGTATTTACTTTTAGAAAGTTCTATTAAATACTCAGTAAAAGCACCGGCTATAGGATAAGTTATCTCGCAAGGATGGTCGAAAAAATCGCGGTTGTGAAGCAGTTGAAATATCGAGATATACTTCTTGTTTTTTAAGAAATTATCGACCCATTCTCCGTTGGGCTTTCCCCACCAGGATCGATCGAAATACATCGCTAGACCCTCGACTATGAAGGTTGAATGCGGACGGTTGATTAGATTTGATACGAGGTGAGCATCCTCGTGGTAACCGATGCATTTGACTTCCTTGTTGTAGACAGCATATATCTCATTTGGATATTTGGCAAAACCATTGCACGGTTGATTGTCTCCATACAATTTCCCAACCGCTTCCGGCGAGTCCAGCAGGTAGTATTCAAACTTGTAATCAGGTATAACCTCTAGAAAAGATACGATGTCTAAAAAACATCTTTCCTGTCCGTTGGCAATAGAAACAATATCTCTTTCCGCTAGCGAATTCGGTTGAAAATAATAGTTGTAATGTTCGCTGGAGAAGCTTATTAAATCTTTGTTTTTCAAATTCGATAATCCCTTTCTATTTTTAAATGCTCTACTTGAGGCAAAGCGTGACGAGCGTTTCGATCTTGCGAGTGAGAGGAAACATGTCAAACGGTTGAATTAGTTTGATTTCATAGTTTTTGCTAAGTTGTTTCAAATCTCTCATGAGGGTCTTTTGATTACATGATATGTAGGTTAATCTAGAAGGCTTAGCATAATTGATATATCCGATGAATTTTTGAGAGAGACCACCGCGAGGTGGATCGACAATGACGCAGGTAGGATGAAAATCTTTAATGCGCTCGACTACTTTAGAAACATCTCCAACCTTGTATCTAACGTTTTTAATTTTGTTTCTTTCAGCGTTGTTTCTAGCGTCTTCAATCGCGGCGGAAACAATCTCAATTCCCAGCACTTCCTTAACTTTAGAGGCGGAGGTTAGTCCAATTGTTCCTATTCCGCAGTAAGCGTCAAGCAACAGGTCATCTTTCGTCAGCTTGGAAAGGGAAAGAGCCGCTTCATATAGTCTTTCCGTTTGCCCGTGGTTGACCTGGAAGAAAGAAGTTGGAGATATGTGGTAAGTCAAACCACAAAGAACGTCCTTGATGTAGTTGTTTCCATAGAGCAATTTGCTCTCGCCGTTAAGAATATACCCAGAGTGGCGGTTATTGATGATTTGGACCACGGATTTTATCTGAGAGAATTTTTTAACTAAATTGTTTACAATCATCTTTGACTTTGGAAAAAAACTGGAATTTGTAACGATGATTACCATCGCTTCTGACAAGTTGAAATTAGTTCTAATAACCAAGTTTTTAACGCTTCCGTTCGGTTGTGAGTTGCAGTGAGGTAAGATGATAAAATCTTTCATCAACAGCAAAAAATACATTTTGATTTTATAACTCAATTCGTTTTCTAACAAGCAGTGATCGATAGAGACTAAGTGATGCGATCCCAAAGCGTAATTACCGCAAAGTATCTCGCCTTGGCGAGTTATGTCGTAGTTGTATTGAATCTTATTTCGATAATTGGTGATGTTTTCAGATGGAACAATCGAATTTAAGCGCTCGTATTGAATGTTGGCCTTAGCCAGTGCTTTTTCAGTTGTTTGATTTTTGTATTCTAGCTGTTTACAGTAGTCTGCTTCGAGTAAATCGCAACCACCGCAACTGAAGCGATACTGGCACTCTATATTGTTTTTCATATTGCTACACCTCGCTCATAGTTTAACATATTTCGCGTTTTCTCTCGCTCTGTTTAATCAAACTCGAAAAAATATAACGGTACGAGCAATATCATAATAGTGGATATATTTTGCTTTGTTTTTGAAATTTAGTATAATGGTAGACACGAGTTAAAAAAATTAATTTTTATTCCATCTCAGTTTCAAAGAAGGAAAAGCAAAAATGAAGGCTAGAGTTAAAAGGATTGAAGTTGCGGAAACTTACGACGCTTACGATATCATCGAAAACGGGCGTGAAATCTTAAAAAAAGACGGTTGTACCCAGTGGCAAGACGGGAATCCAAACTTAGAAAGAATCAAGGATTTCATCCGCAAAGGACAGTTGTATGGAGTCTTTGCCGATGGGATTTTATGTTTTGTCGGTGCCGTGGTTTGCGGAGAGATAGAGTCTTCATATAAGCACCTTTACTCTGGGTCATGGCAGCTTTACACCAGCGATTACATAACTCTGCATTCGATTGCGGTAAAAAAGGGGTATGAAGGTAGAGGATTGTACAACTACTTTTTTGACTTTGTCACGGCTGAAGCGCGCATATGCAAGGAGTACAAAGTTAAATCGATTCGCATCGACACACATCCCAACAATAAACGAATGAAACACATCATTGAAAAGCGGGGATTTGTCTACTGTGGAATCGTCTATCTCGATTATTTAAAGACCGACCGCAAGCGATGTGTTTACGAATTGGTTTTGTAAATGTAAAAGTAGTGAAAAATCCCACAATATCTGAAATATCTCCATATTGATGACCACCTTTAGCGATTTGCATCCAGGGGTGAAAATAACTTGACTATTGCGCCATTTTCGACTAAACTATACAAAGTTGAATTGCACTCCACTTGGCTTTCAACCGCATATCGACGGCAATCAACTCCTAACGGGGCCGCTAATAGCGAGTAATAAAGTGTAGAAAACAGGAGGAAAATATATGTTTGCAGTTATTGAAACTGGCGGTAAACAACTTCGCGTTGAAGAGGGTCAAACTTACTTTGTTGAAAAGTTAGATGGCACAGAAGGCGATGAATTAGTTTTCGATAAAGTACTTATCGTTGATGGAAAATCTTTGAAAATTGGTGCTCCTTACGTAAAAGGCGCAACAGTTACAGCAAAGATTGTCAAGCAAGGTAAGGCTAAGAAAATTGATGTCTTCAAGTACAAAGCAAAGGCAAATTATCGTCGTCACACCGGTCATAGACAACCCTATACTAAAATTAGCATCGAAGCTATCGCTCTTGCTAAATAAGGTGCGCTATTATGATTAGAGTTCTTGTTAAAAAAAATACCGAGCGTATTTTGAGAATAGAACTCCGAGGTCACGCTGACTATGCGGAAGAAGGCAAAGATATTGTTTGTGCCGGAGTATCCGCTTGTTTCTTAGGAGCGCTCAGCGCTATTGAGAATTCAAAGTCAGTAAAATACTCATACGATAAAGGACAGGGATACGTTGAAGCCACCAAGGATATCAATTCTTACGACTCCACTGTATTAGATGTCTTATATAGACAACTTGAGCTAATTGCGAAAAGTTATCCTAAATTTGTAAAAATAATTAATGAAAGGAACTAAGATTATGGAAATCATACTTGATCTTCAACTCTTCGCTTCCCATAAGGGTGTCGGTTCTACTAAGAATGGCCGTGACTCTGCTGGTCGAAGATTAGGAGCTAAATTGTCCGATGGTCAATTTTGCCACGCTGGATCGATTATATATCGTCAAAGAGGTACCAAGATTCATCCGGGTGCAAACACAAAGCTTGCTAAAGATGACACAATATTTGCCTTAGTCGACGGTATCGTCAAATTCGAGAGACTCGGTAGAGATAGAAAGAAAGTTTCTGTTTATCCTGTCGCTGAAGTCGCTACAGCTAGCAAATAATTAACTTAAAGATAGAATGTTAGACTCCCTTATATTCGGGAGTCTTTTTTCAAGAAAGTAGGTGCGAAAATGTTTATTGATAAAGCTAAAATCTATTTAGTCGCTGGTTCTGGCGGAGATGGTGCTGTATCTTTTTTGCGAGAAAAATGTCGAGAATTCGGTGGTCCGAACGGCGGAAACGGCGGAAGAGGCGGATCGATTTACTTCATTGCACGAAGGGGAATTAACACCCTTTCCCGCTACAGTCACGCAATTAAAGTAAAAGCGGAAAACGGAGACAACGGTCACAAGAAAAACTCGTTTGGCCGCGCGGGAAAAGACGTATATTTAGACGTACCAATTGGTACGGTTATTTTGACGCTGGATGGAGAGATTCTTGCGGATCTTTCCAAGGAAGGCGACACCTATCTTGCTTGCAAGGGCGGAAGAGGTGGAAGAGGAAATGCCTGTTTTGCTTCCTCGACTAATCGCTCACCTAAGACAGCTGAGAACGGGACGCCAGGCGAGGCAAAAACTCTATATTTAGAATTGAAGTTGTTAGCTGATGTTGGACTTGTTGGGTTGCCATCTGTCGGAAAATCTACTTTGCTTTCTGTCGTCAGCAACGCGAAACCTAAGACAGCCGCCTATGATTTTACTACACTTGAGCCCATGCTCGGTTCCGTTCGTTTGTCGGATACGGAATCCTTTGTCATTGCTGATTTACCCGGATTGATTGAAGGTGCATCTCGCGGAAGAGGGTTGGGAATTGTCTTCCTGCGCCACGTTGAAAGATGTCGAGTTATTATTCACGTTGTCGACGTATCTCGCGAAGATGACATATTCGAATCCTTCGAAAAGATCAATGGGGAACTGGCTGCTTATAAACTAGATTTGCTCAAGCGTCCGATGCTGATTGCTCT
>JBAYAI010000020.1:0-16603 GCA_041669865.1 Bacilli bacterium
AAGAAAATCCATCTTTGGATAAAATATATCCTGGTGATAGCAGATATATTCTCGAGGTTTTCAAATTTGTCAAAGGTACGGTTGAAACCTTCAGCGTTGCCCAAGAACCAATCGAAAGATTCATCGGAACTTTTGGAAAGGAAAAATTGGTGCTAAAAGGTTTTTTCATTCACGATAACTGTATCGAGTGCGGACTTTGCAAACGAAACTGTCCTCAGGATTGCATTGTTAAAGGAACTCCATATCGAATTAAGCAAGAGAATTGTCTCCACTGTGGCTTGTGCGAGGAAAATTGCCCAGTAAAGGCAATAGAGAGGTATTAATATGTTGCAACAAATGTGGGAATTGCTAGTCAGCGACTGGGATTTTTATTTGGAGTTATTGATCGAACACGTAGTAATTTCGCTGATTGCAATAATTCTCGCTATAATTATCGGCGGACTCTTAGGTATCATAATCAGCGAACACAGCAAAGTGGTTGGACCAGTGCTAGGATCAGTCAATTTTCTCTATACAATTCCGTCGATTTCGATGCTTGGTTTTTTAATTCCCTTTTCAGGAATTGGAAATACGACAGCCGTGATAGCTCTCACCATCTACGCCTTGTTGCCAATGGTGAGAAACACTTATACCGGAATTAAGAATGTCGATCCCCAAATCATCGAAGCAGCGCGTGGAATGGGAAGTACCAAAAATCAAATTCTCTATAAGATTAAACTACCTCTTGCTATTCCTTACATAATTACCGGAATTAAATCGATGGTAGTCATGACTATTGCACTCGGAGGTATTGCTTCATTCATCGGAGCAGGAGGCTTAGGCGTTGCTATTTATCGCGGCATTACGACAAATAACGCTGCAATGACCATCAACGGTAGTTTGCTCATCGCTCTTCTCGCTTTAATCTTCGATGCTTTCTTGAGTCTTGTTGAAAGAATGTTAAAAAATCGACATAGATCATTCAAAGTCAAAAAAACAAATCAAAAAGTTAAAGATTCATTCGTCGTCGGCTTAACCGGTGTTCTCACCGTTATCATTGTCGGCGGTGCTGTCTACAACAGCGTTGGCAACGAGCAGCAAGATACGATTAACATTGCTACTAAACCCATGACGGAGGGATATATTCTCGGAAATATGTTGGAAATAATGATCGAGCAGGACACCGACCTCAACGTCAATCTCACTCAAGGTGTCGGTGGAGGAACTTCAAATATTCATCCAGCGATGTTGAATGGTGATTTCGACATGTACCCGGAATACACTGGAACTGGATGGAATTTAGTATTGAAAAAAGATTCAATTTATACCGAAGATCAATTTGAAGCCTTGCAAGAAGGCTACGACGAAATAGATATGAGTTGGAAGGGAATGTTCGGTTTTAACAACACATACGGATTAGCTTTGAGAAATGAAATCGCCGAAGAATATGACATCGAAACCTATTCAGATCTCGCTTCTATCGCAGATCAGCTGACTTTTGGCGCCGAATATGATTTCTACGAGCGTGAAGATGGATACGATGCTCTTTGCGACACTTACAATCTCGACTTCAAAGATACGAAAGACATGGACATTGGACTAAAATATCAAGCGATTAATCAAGGTCAAATTGATATCATGAACATATTTACAACTGACGGTTTGCTATCTACTTCAAATGTTCGCGTTCTAGTAGACGACAAGAACTTCTATCCTTCCTACAAGTGTGGAACGGTTGTTAGAAATGAAATTATTGAACAATATCCTGAAATAGATACCGTTCTTACAAAATTCGAAAACATCATTTCCGATGATAAGATGGCTGAATTAAACTACAAAGTCGAAGAATTACAAGAATCGCCGGAGGATGTTGCCCGCGAATTCTTGAGCGATAGTTCTTTGATACCGGCATAGGAGGAAAAAGCATGTCAGAAATAATAAAATATGAAAACATTGGAATGAAATACGGAGATAATGAAGTCATCAAGAACTTTAATCTCAGCATTGATTCAGGAGATTTTATCTCCATAATTGGCACTTCCGGCAGCGGTAAAACAATAATCCTAAAAATGGTTAATCGTCTCAACCACCCCTCTGAAGGAAAGATATATATTCACGGAAAAGACATTGAAACGATGGATATTATTCAGCTGCGTCGAACTATCGGATATGCCATACAAGGAAGCGTGCTTTTTCCACACATGAATGTCGAACAAAACATTGCTTACGTTCCTAATCTTTTGAATAAAAAAGACAAGGAAAAAACAAAGAAAGCTGTTCAAAAATGGATGAAATTAGTCGAGCTTGATGAAAGTCTTCTTTCGCGATACCCCGACGAACTTTCCGGTGGGCAGCAACAAAGAGTTGGTATAGCCCGAGCTTTGGCCGCTTCACCAGATATCTTACTTATGGATGAACCATTTGGTGCAGTTGATGAAATAACTAGAACTTCGCTTCAAGAAGAATTAAAAAAACTGCATCGAAAAACGAAAATTACCATGTTATTTGTCACTCACAATATAGCGGAAGCCCTCTATCTTGGAACAAAGGTTCTCGTAATGCACGAAGGTAAAATCCAACAGTTTGATACACCTGAGAATATTTTAAATCACCCTAAGACTGATTATGTAAAACTTCTTATCCGTCAGGCTAAAAGAATATAAAAGCATATGAATTGATTAATAAACTCGCTCGTTTATAATCACTTTATACCAAAAAAACAAAAAGGAAAAAGATATGAATAAAATAGAGATAAGGGACATCACTAAGGATTACGGCCACAACCGTGGAATTTTCGATTTAACTTTTTCCGTTAAAGAGGGAGAGATTTACGGATTTCTCGGTCCTAACGGAGCTGGAAAAACAACAACAATAAGACATTTGCTAGGATTCTCTAAACCCGACAAAGGCGAATCCTTTATCGATGGATTAAACTGCTGGCTAGAGCCGAGTTCTATCCAGAAAAAAATCGGTTATATACCAGGAGAAATGGCGTTACCTGACAATTTGTCAGGAGCGAAATTTATTCAAATGATCGCCGAGCTTCGCGGCCTAAAAGATATGACTTTTGCTAATGAACTAATCGAGCGGTTCGACCTTGATGTCAAGGCCAACCTCAAGCGCATGAGCAAAGGCACCAAACAAAAAATAGGTATTGTAGTCGCATTTATGCACGATCCTGATATCCTACTATTAGATGAGCCTTCCTCGGGACTAGATCCTCTAATGCAAGCTGAATTCATCAAATTAGTTAGTGAGCAAAAGCAGAGAGGTAAAACCATACTTTTGAGTTCTCACATGTTTGATGAAGTTGAAAAAACATGCGACCGCGTCTCTATAATCAAGCAAGGTAGGATAATTACCACGATAAATGTAAAAGATATCGAACACCGAAATAAGAAGACTTTTGAAATCAAATTTAAGAATATTTCAGATCTCAAACATTTCAAAAAAAGCAAGTTTACTTTGCTGGAGTACAACGAAGAAAAATCGCGTGTTAAAGTTGAAGTTCTCGATGAGGATATCAACGAATTGCTGAGCCTCATTTCTCATTTTGATATAGTTTATATTTCCGAAATTAAATATACGCTTGAAGACTATTTTATGAATTTCTACAAGGGGGATACAAATAATGATCTCTAAGACAGTATTGAAGCAGTCCATAAAAACCAACTACAAGATTTGGTTAGCAATAACAATTGTCGTTTCACTATTTATGGTAATGATCTTCGCCGCTTTTAACCTCAGAAGTGCTGATGCGACAAATGACAATCCGTTCACTTTTACTATTTTGTCTCTTTTGACTACTTCTTTCTATGGCATGATAGCGGTCATTTTACCTATGATATACAGCATATTTGTAGGAAATAGACTCGTAGCAAAGGAAGTAGATTCTGGTATTATGTCATGCACGCTCAATACCCCAATCACGAGAACGAAACTGATTTTAACCAAAGCGTTTTATCTCGTTTGCTCAATCATTTTGATGATGGTGGTACTAACTATAACCGGTTTGATTATGGATTCAATACTTTCCACTGATTTAGATATTGGAACATTTTTGATGATTAACCTCGGTTTGACAATTTATTCTCTCGCTGTAAGCGGAATCGTCTTTCTATCGTCATCAATCTTTAATAAGTCCAGCAGCGCCATGGGGCTTGGAGCAGGATTGCCACTTCTATTCTACGTATTGTCCCTTGTTTCCACGCTCGATGATTCATTTGAGTTTCTCAAGTACTTTTCACTTAACACCTTATTTGACACCACAAATATCGTAGCCGGAAGCAACTATGTTCTCCAGTTCATCGCGATGTTTTCAATCTCCGTTATAACTTACACCGCTAGCGTTATATATTTTAAGAAAAAAGATTTACCAATTTAATATTTCTTTACTTTATCTTTATTATTCAAAAAAAGATCACCAATAGAAATTGACTTTAAAATCAATGCTTCGGTGATTCTTTTTTGTGGAAAAAATTTGAGATAAATGCACAAAAATGAATAATTATATGTGAATTTCGAAAAATTTTTTTATTTTTCTTACGCTTGGCAATAGCATCAAAAACGCCTTAAATTCTAATTATTTTGCAAATTTAACCAAAATTAAAATTTATCTAGCCAGATATATTTTTTTTGCAAATTACAATTGTAAAGAATTATATTCTTTTTTGTAAGCATTTATTGTATAGTATTACTATATTTTTACTTTTTGTTTAACAACTTAGTGTATCTAGAGGGAATTTTATGATTGATAAATCAACTATTCTATTTGTGTCAAATTTTGAAAACCAAAATTTTATCCCTGCTCTTAAATCTATATATGAGATAAAATTCTGCAAAACGTCTCTCGCTTGCTCATTTAACTTCGAAAAGGAAAATGTCAATATAGCAATTGTCGATAATGATAATTTTTCAGACGTTTTAAATATGCTCAACAAACGTGAAAGTACAAATTTCAAACTGATTCCCACACTTGTCATTTCAAAGACCCTCAGTGTAGATCAAAAAAACAAGTTGATGAAATATTCTCTCGTCGATTTTTTAGATGGAGATTTCGATTCCTCTATCCTACTTGGGAAATTGAGACTATTAAATCTTAATTTGCACGATAACTTATTGAGAAAATACATGTACCTTTCGGAGCACGACATTGTAACTGGACTATATAACAATCACGGGTTCACAGAAAAATCAAAATTATTTATTAAAGATCACCAAAACACCCCACTGGCATTAGTTATTGTTGAGATTGGAAAATTCGATCTCTATTTCACCTACAACGGATTGGAAAAATCATTAGAACTAATTAAATATTTATCCTCAAAAATTACGTCGTGCTTATCAGGTGTAGGCGATGGGATTTTCGCTAGATATAACCCTAATAAATTTATCGCCATCATTCCCTTTGATAAGGAACTGTTAGAAGCCGCCTTGCGAGAAATAAAGGAATCTGTGGTCAATTATGACAGCAACTATTTTTTGCTTCCAAAAGCTTGCATAAATGTCTTTGGGTTTAATGAACAAAATCTCGATAATTTACTAAATTTAAGCACGTTAACTCTCAATCGGTTTGTCGCAAATCAAGATAATTACATCGTTTACTATTCGGAAGAATTGAAGAAAAAAGCGATAGAAGAGCAAGAGATAATCAACGATATGCAAAGAGCAATAGACAATCACGAATTCCAAGTATATCTTCAACCAAAATACATATCTTCCTTAGAAAAGCCATACGGGGCAGAAGCACTCGTTCGCTGGATTCACCCTAAAAAAGGAATGATAAATCCGGCAAAATTCATCCCCCTATTTGAAGCTAATGGCTCTATAGCAAAATTAGACCTGTACGTGTGGGAACAAGTTTGTATTCTTATTCGTAAATGGCTCGACCAAGATAAAAAACCTGCCCCCATATCAGTTAATATGTCGAGATTAGATGCATACAATGTCGATGTCGTGGCGCAATTAAAGAAGCTCGTGGACAAACACCACGTTCCAATAGATCTATTGCATATCGAAGTGACCGAATCAGCTTACATCGAAGATTTCAAGGCACTTATTTCTACGGTAAAAAGACTTAAAAAACTCGGTTTTAAAATTTATGTCGATGACTTTGGAGCGGGTTACACGTCCATCAAGACACTCAACAATGCTAAAATCGACGTAATAAAGTTCGATCAGAGCCTCTTGGATAATTATACAGAGCGTGGAAAATGCATCATAAAGGAACTAGTGAGCCTTGCAAAATCCCTTAACATAAAAACTGTTATGGAAGGGGTCGAAAACGAAGATCAAGTTGCTTTCTTTAAAAATGTTGGTTGCGACTTTATCCAGGGATATTATTTTGCTAGACCGATGCCAATCGAGGAGTACGAAAGTATGATTGAAAATTACGAGCAAATGGATTACTATCAAGAGTACTTTTTAAAATTCTAAAAACAGTTAAAAAAAAGAGAGATACCCCTCTCTTGCATTAGCTATCTATATTTTGAACATTAGTTGATGATTTTAGATATATCGAATCTTGAGTCTTTGCTTTTTATTGTTGAATATTTTATATATGTTGCGCTTATAATCCGTTCTTATGCACTCATACTTTTCCCCGTCGTAGACAAAAGCGGTTGAACTTTCTAAAGCGATTCCCGGATATGGCATCGCTTCGAGTTCAAAATCAAATTTCTTTCTTCTCTCGTTTTCATAATGTGGGCAGACGATGTATGGAATCAATCCCAAACCCTCGACAAACGTGTTAGGTTGATTTTCTTCACCAATGCCAGGAGAACTGTAACCGCCTTTGAACCAGCATATGGCTCCGGCAGAAAGTCCAGCGAGTACTATTCCTCTTTGGTAAGCGTCTATCAACATCTTGTCAACTCCGTAAGTCTTCCATGTCTTGAGCATCAATTTTGTATCACCACCACCAACATAGATGATATCCGAAGAAAAAACTGCTTCTTCAATTTTTTTCTTGCTCAACATTGTCGAAACTAAACAAAGAGGAGTAACAGTACAACCGAGATCTTCGAAAACTATCTTGACATTAGAAATATATTCGCAATTGTCCTCACATGCGGTTGGTAAAAAAAGCAATTTTGGATTTTCTTTGTGGGCGGATTGAACAATGTATTCATCAATAGCTAAAGTGTCACCCTCGGCAATATTTCCTCCACCTATGGCAATAATTTTACTCAATATTTCTTTCCTCGATTTTTCTTACTATTCTTATTTTAGCATTAAAAAAATATTAGGGCAAATTCTAATTAATAAAGAAGTATTATCTGATCGAGAAATCATATTAAAATATGAAAACCATTCTTTAATCGGAATTCTCTCTTTGAAAAACTAACGAACCTTGTCCGATTAATTCGCCGGTCTTGCAGTCAAAAAGTAGTATTTCACGCCCAGCGAACTTTAACATAGCTTTGGCATTTATTTTATAGTTAACTCCCCCGAAAACGACTCCGTTAAGCAAATATTCATTAATTCTCAGCTTTACTGTCGTTTCCACGCCCGAGGGAAGCGCAGAATATATCTTGGACTCAATATAACCGTTCTCGTCTACTTTGATACACTCGGGACGTATTCCAACTATATATTCGTCCGGTGATATCTCAAAAAAGCGTCTAAAATCTCCTTTTTCGTTTATCCTGCTAATGCGATATTTGTTATTGACATTCAATCTTCCGTGAATAAGTGCTTTCTTGATGTTGCTTCCATCCATCTTATCATCCAACTTTTTCCTTCGCTCTCTCAAGTGTTCATCGAGATTCACGTAGGTATTGGGAACAAAGGTGAACTCATATTCATCAAACATCGTTATTTTGATATTTTCTCCACTTTGCTTAGCTTTGACACGGATAAAGTTAATCGGAGGATTCCCAACAAAATCGGCAATAAAAAGATTTTTCGGATGCTTGTATATATCTAAAGGGCTAGCGTATTGCTGTAAAACGCCCTTTTTCAAAAGACAGATTTTTGTCGCTAGTGTCATCGCTTCAAGTTGATCGTGGGTAACGTAGACAAATGTGGAATCAGTATTTAAGTGCAACCTCTTTAACTCCGAGCGCATTTCTAATCTCAGCTTGGCATCCAAATTACTCAGCGGCTCATCCATAAAAAGAATCTTTGGACCCGGCGCAAGAGTACGAGCAATCGCTACGCGCTGCTGTTGTCCACCTGATAACTCGGCTGGATAGCGTTGAAGTAAGTCCTCTATCTTCACCATTCGCGCCGCGTGTCTCACTTTCAAATCTATCTCTTCGCGATTTAGTTTTCGCTTTTTGATAACAACTTTATTGTCCTTCGTCAATTCAAATTTATCGTTGACACCATAGCCGCGATTTTCGATATCTGCCAGTTCCTGGTCCGCTAAATACAGGTACTTTTTATTCGACTCTTCAGCAAACTTATCGACATCCTTCACTTTGTAAATTCTCATTGAGTAGATTTCTTCAGCAGAAAATAATGACAACTTAAAGTCGTTCATCAAGAGATTCAAAATTGCTTCCTTGATGATTTTTCCGTAAAAATATAGGCACTCATCGTAGATATCGACAATTTTCCGAGTGGATTTTAACACGTCAGCAATCGCGAGTAAACGCCTGTATTCTGTCGTAATAACAGGCATTTCTTCATCGATATTTCGCAAACCGAAAGCGATGTTATCAAAAACTGTCATGTGTGGCCAAAGCGCGTAATTTTGAAAAAGCAATCCCACGTGTCGTTTTCCTGGACTAATGTTGATTCCTTGCTTAGAATCAAAAACTGTAACACCATTGATAGTGATTTTTCCACTAGTCGGAGTTTCGAGCCCAGCAATCATGCGAAGGATAGTGGTCTTTCCGCAACCAGATGGACCTAAAATTGTCACAAATGACTTATCCTCAATCGTGAGGCTTAAATTTTTGACGGCACAAATATCACCCCAGCATTTGGTGATATTTTTTAATACGATCTTCGGCATACGGTGTTATCCTCATGTGAAAGATTAAGAATTTAAATGAATAGTAAATTCCGATCCCTCATTAATTTTCGAATTAACTTCAATCGTAAAATTGTAATAATTACAGATATGCTTAACGATGGCTAGTCCCAAACCAGTCCCGCCATTTTGTCGCGAGCGCGCTTTGTCAACGCGATAGAATCTTTCAAAAATGCGAACGAGATTTTCTTCGCTTATTCCTATTCCAGTATCCTTGAAAGTGATAGTTCTCTTTTCCGGCGATAAGATGATGTCTAGCTTTCCATTTGGTTTATTATATTTAATACCATTTTCCAATAAATTCCTAGCCATATCTTCAAAATCGTCGTAATTCATATCGACATTCAATTCTTTCTTCTCAAGATTGACCTCGATATTTTTCTCAATAATTTGAGGTTTTAAAGAATTGATTATTTTCTTCATTTGCTGATAAACATCTAATTTTTCTATCGGTCTCAAGACCTCTTTTTCCAACGATGATAATTCGAGCATATCGAGAATAATCTTGCGCATCCGTTTCGCTTCTTTAATAGTCTTTTCATTTGCTTCCTTGAGTTCTTCCTCGGAAGATAACAAACCAGAACTAATCATCTCTTGATATCCGAGAATTGAAGTTAGAGGGCTCTTTAATTCGTGTGAAGCGTTAGCAAAAAATTCCTTCTTCATATTTGAACTATTGTATTCATCAGTAACATCAATCATCAGTAAAGCAGCGCCGTTTTTTTCCTTTACCTTTATCCAAGAGTAATTTATGGGATAAATATTGCACTTGTATATTCGTCCATCGATCTTTTCGTAGTAAACCTTTGTTAGAAGAGTATTGATAACGAGCGAAATATTCTTTTCAATGGATCCAGCAGAACGAAGGACATCCATCGATTGCAAATTAACCTCTTCCTTTGACACTCCAAAGATTTCACTAGCTTTTTTGTTAAACATTACAATTTGATAGCTGGCGTTTACAACTACTAAACCTTGGCCGATGGAGTCGAGAATAAATTTAATCTTCTGCTCGCCAATTTGGGTCAAATGCAATTGCTCGGTCAATTCCTTGCGGCTGTCCCTGACAATCATGGCTAGATTTTTCAAATCATCGCCATATTCCACCTGCAAATCTTCATGCATGATATTTTGCAATTTCTTAACTTGGGACTTTATAGGAATCAAACTTTTTTTGTACGCTCGATATGAGAAATAAATCATAGAGCTTCCAATAGCAACAATTAACCAAGGTCCAATGTAGAGAAAATACTCGCTGACAATTATCGGACTTGTTTCCGTTAAACCAACGCGAACGTAAAATTTTGAAAGCGGAATATATGCGGTCATATAGTAGTAGGTTTCATCCAAACTATCGCTGTGTTCGACGTATACCTCACTCAAATTATTCTTTAAGGAATCCACATCAATTTCATCGATATACTGAGGATTAGAATCGAGGTATGGCAAAGTGTCTTCATCCTGATAAAAAGAGAGGTGAATTCCTTCCACCAAAGAATATCTCTCAAGAATTTCCTCCTCGCTCTCCCCGTTATTTAGCTCAGCTTTAATATCGAAAAAATACGACATCAATTCCGATTCTAACTGATGTTTAGCAGACAAATTAAAAGTAAGTGCTGAAATGGTAAAGACCAAAATAGCAAGTATCAGTATGATTATTTTATTGTAGATAAATTTCGTGCTTTTCATTAATTGATTATATATCCACTTCCGTATATCGAAACGATGAACGAAAAATCAGAATCGCCCAGTTTCTTTCTCAGTGATTTAATGTGCATGTCGATGGTTTTCGTCTTAACCATACTGTCATCTCCGCAGAGCGTAAATGAAATCTCTCGCCTTGTAACAACCTTACCGCGATTTTGAAAGAGCAATTTTGCAATTTTGAATTCGCTGCATGTCAATTCGATTATCTTTCCATTTTTCTTTAAACTGCGGGCATCTAAATCGAGAGTGTACGAACCGATAGTAATCGAAGTTACAGGCTTGTTCGCTCGACGCGAACGAGCGCTTACTCGGCTCATGAGTTCGAGAAGATCGAAAGGTTTTTCAATGTAGTCGTCTGCTCCTGAATCGAGCCCGTCAACTTTGTCCACGACCAGTCGATTAGCAGAGATAATGATGATTTGAATCTCGTCATTAGCGCTGTCGCTGCGTATGTATTTTAATATGTCTTTCCCTTGAATACCTGGAAGCATCATATCCAATAGAACCATGTTCGGTTTTTGCTTTGCAAATGCATCCAAAAAGGATTCTCCATCATAGAATGACACGACATTGTATCCTTGTTTTGTTAAAGTCAAATTGATGACGTGAGAAATTTCGACATCATCTTCAACTGAATAAATTAGATAATTATTCATATACTACCTCTACTTTTTTCATCGATTTTAATTTTACTTTGAATGGGATAATTTCTTTTCTTATTATACCAACTATTTTTGCTAAATAAAATACAATCACGCGATTGTCAACCGATGACATAAAAACTGACATAAATAAATATGCCAGTTTTTCATTTTACTTTTTCGAATAATTAACTAATCGACCTAGTCCTAAGTTCTCACCTGTGACTTTATCGAAGAGACAAATATTCTTGCCGAGGAAATCGATTGAAATGTTGGAATCGAGTTCGTAATCGATAATTCCAAATACGACAGATGTCATGATTTGGTCGTTAATCTTGAACTTTATTGTCGTTTCCATACCGGCCGGTAAAGTAGCATATACTTTACCTACAATGTTTGAATCATCGACAATTTTAATAAACTCCGGTCTAATGCCAAGTACGACATCTTCATTCTTTAAATCGATTGGTTCGTTTGGAATAAATATCGTCTTAACACCAGCAAAATCAACTTCAATTTCACTGTTTTTCAACTTTTTGGCCTTACTGTCGACAAAGTTCATGGAAGGATTTCCAACAAAGTCGGCAACAAAGAGATTATTCGGATAGGTGTAGAGTTTTAAAGGTGGATCGTACTGTTGTATGACACCTTCTTTAATCAAGCAAACTTCTGTAGCTAGCGTCATCGCTTCCAATTGGTCGTGTGTGACATAGACAAAAGTTGAATTTGTGTCCAAGTGCAATCTCTTCAGTTCCGAACGCATCTCTAATCTCAACTTGGCATCCAAGTTACTTAGAGGTTCATCCATAAAGAGAACCTTAGGTCGAGGGGCAAGCGTACGAGCAATTGCTACTCTCTGTTGCTGTCCACCACTAATTTCATTCGGAAAGCGATGAGCAAATTGCGAGATTTTTAGCATTTCAAGCAATTCCTTAACTCGCTTGTCAATATCTTCCTTATTCCACTTTAAATTTCTCAAACCAAAGGCGATATTATCATATACAGTCATGTGAGGCCAAAGAGCGTAGTTTTGGAAAAGGAATCCTACATTTCGCTTTGCCGGTGGCACGTTGATACCTTCAACCGAATCAAAGACAACGGTATCGCCGATGGTAATTCTACCTTCGGTTGGCGTTTCCAAGCCAGCAATCATACGCAGAGTTGTGGTTTTACCACATCCGGATGGGCCAAGTAGCGTTATAAATCCACGATCTTTAATGTATAGATTCATGTCTTTAACACCTACAAATTTCCCCCATCTTTTTGTAATGTGTTCTAATTTTATTTCAGGCATATTAATTTCCTCCAATACCTTTATCAATCGATGCACCAGTTACCTTGTTGACGATCATGTTCGACAACAGAACCATCAAGATGATGATAAGGTTAATACCGTTGCTCATCTGTGTTAAATCATACGTTTGATAGTTCGCGAGAACCGCGGTAAGAATTAATCCGGGGCTCGCGATTAAAACGAAGAGAGACAGTTCACGCATACATGAGATGAACGGGAGTAGATACCCTGAAATAAAGCTCGATTTCTGTATCAAGAACAAGATCTTCGTCATGCGCTTATACCAATGAATCCCTTGAATAATAGCAGCCTCTTCAATTTCTCCGCCCACTTGCAACATAGCGTTTGTCCCGCTCTTTGATGCGAAGGGCAAGAATTTAATAGAACCGACGAGTATCAGTAAGAACAGCGATTCATATAAGAATGAGAAGGCTTGCTGACAAGAAACAGCTAGATAAATAGCACCGAATGACATCGACGGAATTAAATAAGGAAAGAAGGACAAGCTAGAGACGTAATTGGCAAGTCCTGTTTTTCTCTTTTTAGCAATGGAGTATCCAATCAAGATACCAAATGTACCAGCTAAGAAAGCTACTGCTGCTGACATGAGGAATGAATTTAAGAACGCTTTCCAAACTGTGGCATTCCTCAACAATCCAACGCTTCCTTGAATGTATTCAGAAGTTTCTTCGCCGGTTATCCAATAGTACATAGTAAAGGTCGAAAGATCTCCGGATTCCTGCACGACACTTTCAATCGCAAAGGAGATGAGCGGAACAATTGCGAAGAAAACACAATATGCACCGGTGAGAATGAATATGAACCATTTCGCTTTTCCGAGGTTGACGTAAGTCACCTGTGACGATTTTCCCGAAATGGTAGTAAATGATTTTCTCTTGCCTATGGAAAGCTGATTGACAAGCAAGATTGCAACCGAAAATAAGAGCAAGACTACCGCAATGACGTAACCTTCTCCGACCTTTTGTCCAGATCCGAGCAAAGATTTCATCTTCAAAGACAGTGTCCAAAAGTCGCCTCTAACTCCGAGGAAAAGTGGAACCGTATAGCTAGAGATCGACGAAGCAAAGACTAGCAAAACGGTAGAGAGCAAGGCAGGACGAACAATCGGCAAAGTGATTTTGCGCAGAATCTTCCAACGAGAAGCCTTCAAAATGGTTGCCGCTTCCTCTAAATTAGCATCCATATTGCGAAGTGTTCCGCCGATGAGAATATAAGCGAATGGAGCGTAGTGTATGCCGAGGCAAATTGCACAGGGAATTCCACCGTAAACAAGCCACGCGGGCGACACTATTCCAAACATATTTTGCAAAGTTCCAGCTGATCCTGCTGTCTGATATGTCTTAAACATGTTCTCCCAAAACATCGCGATTGACTACGAGGGCATGATGTATGGGAAGACAAAGACTGCACTTATGAACTTCTTGAAGGGAATGTTACTTCTGGTCACTAGCCAAGCGTTAGTTCCCCCAATTACGACCGCTAAGATACATGCGGCCACTGCCATCCACACCGAATTGTACATCGGCTTCCAAAAGTTATTTAAAGCATACTCATTAGTCGCTTTGGTTAGAATGTTAATCCAGTGTTGAAAAGTGTAAGATCCATATGTACCTAAGTACGTTTCCCCAAGATGAATTTCAAATGTGTTCAACACGAGATAACCAAGTGGCAGCAAAACGAGAACAGAAAGGGTTACAGCAAATATAATGAGAATTATATTTGATGGATTTGAAAAATATGTTCTCAGTTTATTAATATTTCTTTTTAATGTTATATTGTTAACCATATTTTCTCCTATATAGAATCTTTTTGTCGATTCTATAAAACAATAGAATGCATTCAATTTGAATGCATTCTACTCTATTTTTTTAGACCCGAATTATGATTCGTAGGATGTGACAAAGTCATAGACATCTCCGTATGCACTTGCGACATACTCGGGATCTTCGATGACGGTGTTTTCCTTCCACCAAGATAGGGCTTTATCGCCTTCAGCGATAGGAGCGTTAGGGTTAGTAGAATAGTAGCCTTTCTTTGTTCCCCAGGCGTTTGTGAATCCATCAACTGATAAGATGTAATTAATCAAAGCAGCTGCGGCGTAAGGGTATTTTGCATTTTTGGGAATCAATGTGTACATCTTGTAGACAAATCCTCCGAATCCCTCGACATTGCCATCTTCTTCAATTAAAGGAGTTGTTACGTTATCGATATCGTAACTTCCAATTCCTTCTTCAGTAAGCGATTTTTGCTTGTTGAAGTTGACATAGGCGACTGACCAACCGAGTCCTGCAGCTAATTCTTTACAAGCGGTACCATCGCTCGAGTGATAGGTGCAGTTTTCTAAAAATTCACCGATCCACTTGTATGCGATATTTTCATACTTAGATTCAATGACGGGTTCTTCACCGTAATAAGAAACATAAGCATCTGTCAATTTTTGTTGCCATTTATCTTGAGTCAACATAGCAAGCATGTTCATGTTGATATTTTCTTGTGAGGCAGTTTTGAACGAAGGTGAAGAAATGTGTCCTTCATCAGCTTCCGTGCCGGCTAATTGCCAGATGTTTGTAATGTAATCTTTGAGTACGCCAGATGTGGCGGTATCTTCATTTGATCCATCGAAGTTGGTGTTGTTGTACATAAATACTTAATTTAAGTAAACAGCGGCAGTAGGATCTAAATCATCAGCATCCAAGACGTCGACATAATCCAATGGAACATAATTAAGTAGTAAATTGTTATTCAACATCGTGGTCTGCAATTTGTTATCATCTTGAGCTAATACCATGTCTGCAACATATGTGTCATTCGCAAGAGTATTAGTTAATTTTTCGTACAATTCGGTATCACCTAGTTTGTTATTAACTGTGCCAATACCAGTACTTTCGGTAAACGATTCGAGAGCGGCTTCGAGAGCGCTGGAGTTACCATAAACTTCAATGCTATCTTCTCCGACTTCTTCTTTAGCCTTTGCGACTAATTCGTCGTAAGTCATAGTCTCAGCTTCATCGATTGCTAACTGAACTTCGGATTCTCCCTCTTCAGTTACTCCGCATGAGCCTAAGCTAGCCATCATCGCAACAGATAGGATAATAGAGCCTAATTTTTTAAGTTTCATTTTTTTACCTCCAAAATGATTTCAACTTATATCGGTATTAAATCATATGTAAGCGCTTAATTCAAGAAAAAATTTACTTTTCCTTAACTTTTTATTTTTTAAAAAATTCGTTATTTCTAAATAAGCAAGTATTTAAGCATATTTTTAAGCACTTTTATATTTACTATTAATTTACTTTCTTTAAAGTTTTTCTTTATTTAACCGCTTACATGACATATACTATGCTTACTTTTTAAAGATGGAGGTTATTATATGGGATTAGTAAATATGAAAGAGATGTTGCAAAAAGCTAAGCGGGAACACTACGCTGTAGGTCAATTCAACATCAACAATTTAGAATGGGTGCAAGCCATTTTAGAAGAGTGCATGGCACTAAGATGTCCAGTAATTTTAGGAGTAAGTGAAGGTGCGACTAAATACATGGGTGGATGGGATGTCGTCGTCAAGATGGTTGAAGCCTATATTAAGGATAACGATATCGATATTCCAGTCGCTATTCATCTAGATCACTCTCGCAGTTTCGAAGTGTGCAAACAAGCCATCGATGCCGGATTCACTTCGGTTATGATTGATAAGTCTCGCTCCCCTTTCGAGGAAAATATCGCGGAGACAAAAAAAGTAGTGGAATATGCCCACCTTCACAAAGTCACTGTTGAATCGGAATTGGGAAAAGTTGGCGGAAAAGAAGAAGATGTTGTTGCTGAAGAAATGTACGCTGATAAGAATGAGTGCATCGAAATGGTGAAAAGTACCGGAATCGACGCTCTCGCTCCAGCCTTAGGCTCAGTTCACGGTGTATATAAAGGGGAACCAAAATTAGGTTTAAAGGAAATGCTAGAAATATCAGATGCAGTTGGAATTCC
>JBAYAI010000021.1:0-16573 GCA_041669865.1 Bacilli bacterium
ATACGGGATTCGAACCCATGAATGCATGCGTGAAAGGCATGTGAGTTAAGCCACTTCTCCAATAGGCCAATTAAAGCGATGGCGCTCAGTGTAGGGCTCGAACCTACGACCGATCGGTTAACAGCCGATAGCTCTACCGCTGAGCTAACTGAGCACTTTTTATCGCTTAGATAGATTAGCATAGAATATTTATAAATGCAAGAGTATTAGAAAAGATTTTTTAGATTAAATATGTAGTTATCAAGCACTTATATTATAAATATAGGTAGAAGAGATATCTGTTCTAATGTACGGGATATCCAAGAGGTTTAAATTGTCTAAAACTGCTTGATTAGGATGGTGATAAATGTTGTTGTATCCGCATGATATAATTGCCAAATCGGGAGACACATGCATTAAGAACTCTAGGCAAGATGACGTCGCGGATCCATGGTGTCCAACCTTCAAAACATCACAGTCTAATTCAGGATATTGTTTTATAAGTTTCTTTTCTATTTCGATTGGAGCATCTCCCATAATGAGGAATTTGGTTTGAAATATTTGAAAATAATAAACTGCTGAAGTGTAATTTGTATCTTGATTCGACCAATCTTTAAAGATGTTTAAATCCTGGATATAGAAATCGTCAAATTGCATTTTCAATTGATTACCGCCACGATTTATTTGCTCAACTTGAAAATTAGCGAGAAGAGATTCCATTGCCCCAACGTGATCATAGTCATCGTGAGTTGTCAAAAGGCAATCTATCTTATTAATCTTTAATTTGTGGAAATAAGGTATGAGACATTCCTTCGCTAAATCAACATATAAAGAGCCGCCAGTATCTATTAAAAAATTTTTGTCTTTATATCTAATCAATGTGGAATCACCTTGTCCCACATCGATGAAGTGAACTTCGTAGTAATCTTTGAAATTAGGAAGAACATTGAATATTAAAGTTGAAATAAAGCATAAAACAGCCACTCGCTTAGGAATCCTTAAATTTAGTTCATGAAATTCTAGGATTAACAATATTAATGAGAAATATATTAAAGCATCAATATAGGAATAATTCCCTACTGGAACAACAAGTTGTACATTTGGAATTTTGTTTAATAAACTCGCTACTGCAGTATTTAATATTTCTATGAAAGGGCGAGTTACTTCCCCAAAAAAGACGAGAAGGTCAAAGAGATAGATAACGCTAAAAAGTGGAGCACTTAGTGCTTGGAAAAACACAGAAAGGAGATTGAATGAATGATCGATAAGCATTTGGTAAGGCAACATTAAAATAAAAAAGACAAAGGATATTTTTAACCTTTTATATTTTTCACGTTTTTTAAATGAATTTAGAATAAAAGAGAACATAATCAAGGTAGGAAAGATATAATAAAATCCTATATTTAATACGTAGAATGGATGAAAGAACAAAATGATGATTCCGCTTAAACTCAGTCTCTCAACATAGTTGAATTTCCATTTCGAATTTAACGCAGACACCTGTGACAACAAATACATTAGAAGTATTCTTGCAATTGATATTGAAAACTCAGAAAAAATGTATATTAATACCAAAAATGCAGAGCAGCATCTATAGATCTTTTTTTCTTGCAACTTTCGTTTTGCAAAATGAGAAAAAACGTAAAATAAAAAACTTATGTGAATATTGCTAGCTGATAAAAGATACCCTATACCCAAATCATTTGCGATTTCGTAAGTTTGACTTCCCGATGCCGATTCTTTAAATATCATCGAAGCAACAATTGACTTAGCTTCATCAGAATATCCGCTTAAAAGTGTGTTTTTCCACATTCGTAAACGAATTGGATTACAAAAAATCGAAGAAATTTTAGCGTTTTCAATTTCGGTAAACGCCCCATATGAGTTCAAATATTTCGCAAAATTAAAACTCTCCTGATAGTGAAAAAAAGCTAAATCAGCGCATTTTCCACTAAAGTGAATTATATCTCCCACTTCGTAAATATTATCTTTGTTTCTAATGTAAAACGTCGACTTAAAAGTCCGAACCAACAAGTAGTTTTCCTTTGATTTTACAATGATACCAACTGCATCTAAGTTGCCGGAATACTGCTTTTTAACACTGTAAAAAAGCAGAGTCCCAGTTAGAACTACCATCAATAAATCAAGCCCAAATCTGCGATTTTTCCACATTTCACAAGCGATTATTACCACAAGAAAGAATAGCGATATCAGGTTGAAAGAATGAGTAAAAAATATTAAGGTCAAAGCAAGGCAGGTGAATTTCCAAAAAATATTCACATCAAACAAATTTTATCTCGGACAGACAAGTATGTCTTTTCTCCGATTCCACTGACGAGCATGATATCTTCCAAAGCTTGAAAATCACCGTTTTCTTCACGGTACTCAACTATAGCCGCTGATTGCGCGGTGTTGAAGCCAATTTCATTTAAACTATCTTCATCTGCTGTATTTATATTGACCTTTGCAATATCTGTAGTCACTATTGTCTCGGGAATCTCGGCCTTCTTAGAGATATAAAAAGCGGACCTGCTGCCAATTACTAAGGAAGGAGTGTAAGATTTTGGGTCAGCATTTTCGGTTACACCTCCTGCCATATCAATTAAGTCCTTCAAAGTGTAAGAAGGGTTTATCTCATATTCACCAGGATGGATTATTTGACCTGTGATACCAACTTGAACAAAGTCTTCAGACACGATTGAAGTGCTGACTCCATTAACCGTGTTAGTCGTGTATCCTGGATCAATTTTTGTCATAACGAACAAGCTGATAATCGTTATTATTACTGCAATTACAATTACCTTATACATAAAAAACCTCCTCATCTATATGTATAGATTTCAGAGGAGGAATTTAGATAAATTTAGTCGATAGTCTTTATATCGATAATTTTCACTGCGTATGGAACTCGGCATTGGATGTTGACAACGTCACCAATCTTGTGGCCGGACAACGCTTGCCCCAAAGGCGAATGTTCAGAAATAATACCGACATCTGGGTTGGTGTTGATTGGATCTCCAATTTGATATGTTTTTTCGACATTGTTCTTCAATTTTAAAACTTTGACTATTGTGTTGATTGCAACAACAGAATTATCAGTTGGATTTCCAACAACCTCTGCGTTCTCAACCTGTTTTCTAAGGTCTCTAATCAACGCATCGTTGCTTCTCTTCTTTTCCATTGCGGCAGAATAATCTGCATTTTCAGAAAGGTCACCTTGCTTTCTCGCTTCTTCGATTTCGTTGATAATCTCTGTATCATCCTCCATCGCTTTTGCAAGCCTTTTCTTTAATATTTCAAAACTTCCTTCAGTTAATTTCATATTATTTGACTCCTTGTAATATATTAAAATATTTAACGTTTATTGATTATAACAAAAGTAAATAAAATATCAATAGCGTTTTTAGTCGCATTTTCGTATATATGCTATATATATGCAATATATTTGTGTAAATTATATTTTATTAAATTTTTAAAAAAAATCAAATGTTTTTTCCACTTTTTAGATAATAAGTTAATATTATACATATTTCTTTAATTGTGCTATATTTAACTTATCATGAATTTAACGAGAGAAAATAGAAAGGAAGTTACACACATGTCAGAATTACAAACCAATTTGGATTTTTTATATTCATCGCTAAAGAAGATAAAGTTGTTGACTCATGCAAACAAAATTATTTATTTTGATTTATCAACAATTTGTCCAAAAGACGCGAAGGAAAATCAAGGTAACACTAACAATTACATTTCCAGCTTAATCTTCGACTTGATAAAAGATCCAAAATTCACGGAAGCAAGCGAATATTGCTACAAAAACTTAGATCAGCTCAAACCGATGGAACAGGAACTTATAAAATCCCTACATCGAGACTATCTACGAACCAAAAATATTACTCCCCAATTGCAAGATGAGATTAATCAAGCACAAAATAAGGCGTATATCTATTGGCTAAAAGCTAAGGAGAAAAATGATTTTTCGATTTATTCTCCATATCTAAAAAAGATCATAGAACTCGAAAAGAAAAAAATAAGCTTATTGGATGAAAAAGATCCAGTTCCTTACAATAACCTTATCTCCCTTTATGAAAGAGGAATGAAAGAGCAAGATTACGACAAATTCTTTAACACAGTCAAGGAATATCTTATCAAGAAATTGCCAGAAGTAGTCGAAAAGAATAAAAAGGTAAGAACAGACTTCTTGTCGCGTCCAGTCCCCCTTCACCTTCAGGAAAAATTCTCGAATTTTCTCTTGAAAACAATAGGGTTCGACTTTAATCGCGGCAGTCTTACTACCACTGAACATCCTTTTACGGAAACGCTCGCTATCGACGATAATCGCGTTACGACTCACTATTACTTGAATAATTGTGTTTCAAATATGTTCGCAGTAATTCACGAAGGTGGACACGCAATATTCGGTCAGTGCCAACCTGCTGAGAGTTATGATTACTACATCGATAACTCCATGAGTATGGGCATGCACGAATCTGTTTCTCGTTTCTTTGAAAATATCATCGGTCGTTCGAAGGAGTTTATCCACTATATCTATCCTCACTTCCAACAAATTTTTGGTGATATATTCGCTGATGTCAGTGAAGAAGAATTATACGAAGCCATAAATTTCGTAAGTCCAACCTTCATACGTACAGATGCTGATGAATTCACCTATACTCTTCACATCATAATTCGCTATGAGCTCGAAAAGAAAATCATCGATGAAAATGTCGATGTAGAGGAGTTGCCTAAACTTTGGAACGATTTATACGAGAAGTACTTAGGCATTAGACCTACAAGTGATAGAGAAGGAATACTGCAGGACGTCCACTGGACAAGCGGATTTGGATACTTCCCTTGCTACGCCTTGGGAAACGCCTTCAATTCAATGTATTTTGAAAAGATGCAAGAAGAGTTGGATGTTAGAAAACTCGTTAGTGAGGGGAACTTCAAACCCATTATATCTTGGATGACAAATAACGTATTTAAAAAGGCAAACTACCTCGATTCAAAATCGTGGATTGAAGATATAACCAACAAACAATTCTCACCTGATGCTTTTATTAATTACTTAAAGAATAAATATAATTAGAAAGGACTTAAAATGAAATTTAATAAGTTTTCAGAAGTAACAATTGAAAAACCAGACTTTGACAAACTGATTGAAACAGCCAAGTCTCAAACCGCTGCGCTCAAAGCAGCTAAAACTCCAGAAGAGGCGATTAAAATCGTATATGACGACTTTAAATTGTCGGATGAAATCGAGTCCAACTACAACATTGCAAGTATTCGTCACACTGTAAATACCAACGATAAGTTTTATTCGGATATCATCGAAGAATACAATCAAAAGCTTCCCGTACTTTCGCAATATAGTCAAGAATTCACTATGGCGATACTCAATTCAAAATTTAGAAAAGAACTAGAAGCGGAATTTGGCTCCTACTACTTTCAAAAATTGGAAGCAAGTTTGAAAACATTTAAACCAGAGATAATACCGGATTTACAGCAGGAAAATGTTCTAGCTTCCGAGTACGATAAGATCATGGGATCAGCGACGGTGGAATTTCGCGGTGAAAAGTTGCCCATCACTAAAATTGGACCCTACCGCTCATCAAAAGATCGCAAGACGAGAAAAGAAGCCAATGAAGCTTATTGGAAATTCTTTGCTGACAATGATAAAAAACTTGGAGAACTTTACGGAAAACTGGTGAAGGTTCGCGATACCATTGCGAAAAAACTAGGATTTAAAGATTTTACTGAACTCGGATATTTGCGTTTGGGACGTTTAGATTACAATGCAAGCGATGTGCGAGAATATCGCGATGAAGTCTATAATCATATCGTTCCGCTATCTAACAAATTGTTCAAGCGCCAAGCCGAAAGATTAGGTTTGAGTGACATTAAATATTACGACTATACTGTCGCTTTCAAATCCGGAAATCCCGTTCCCATTGGAACGCCAAAAGAATTGGTTAAAAAAGCTAGAGAAATGTACGCGGAAATGAATCCAATTGCTAGCAAACACTTCAATTTCATGGATGACCACGAAATGATGGATTTAGTATCTAAGGAAGGTAAGGTGCCTGGTGGTTACACATCGTTCATTCCGAGCTTAAAATCTTCATTCATCTTTTCAAACTTCAACGGAACAAAAGGCGATATCGATGTCTTGACTCACGAATTTGGACATTCATTGCAAGGAAATCTCTGTGCAGATTTCTTAAATCCCTCCCTGAGATTTCCCGGATATGAAAGTTGTGAAATTCACTCAATGTCCATGGAATTCTTCGCCTATCCTTGGATGAAAAAATTCTTCGGTGACCAAGATGATAAATATCGATTCAGCCACCTTGTTGATGCAATTTGCTTCATTCCTTACGGTGTAAGTGTCGATGAGTTCCAACACTTCGTCTACGCTAATCCCAATGCTTCTCACGAAGAGAGAAAAGCCGAATGGAGAAAGATTGAAAAGAAATACTTACCTCACTTAAAATATGAGGGAGAAAATGATTTCTTGGCCTCAGGTGGTTTTTGGATGCGCCAGTTGCACATCTATCAGGATCCGTTCTACTATATCGATTATACAATCGCACAAGTTTGTGCTTTCTCTTTCTTTGTCGAATCGCTAGAAAACTATGAAAAAGCCTTCGACAAATACTTAACCTTTACCAAATTGGGTGGAAAGTATCCATTTAAACAATTGCTTGCTAAGGGTGGAATCCCTAGCCCCATGGTCAAAGGAACAATCGAAAAGATTACGCCCGTGCTTGAAGAATATTTAGATAAGTTCGATGACTCTAAATTTTAGTTAATTTAGAAACAATGAAAAACTCCTTGGGACATCCAAGGAGTTTTTTTAAACGTATTCATTGCAATCGAGATTTCTACGAATTGCATTTATAATTGTATACAATCGACTTAGAATGTATTTTTTCGTTACTTGAAGGTTTTCAGCAATCTCATTTAGAGAAAAATAATTCAGCCAAAGTAGAAGCATTTTATAATCTCTCTCGCCGTATGTTTTTTGAATAAAATCGAGAACTTTTTCCAGTAATTCATCAACATATAATTCCTTTATAAAGGAAGTATAATTATCTTTTTCGCCGAAGCGGTAGAGCATTAAATCTGCCAATGAATCTTGGCATTGACCAACAAATACGACATTGGAAGTTTGTATTCTTTTGAAAGCTTTTCGACTTCGAAGCAATCTTATTTTTTCGTATTTAACTATTTTTCGCCAAAAATGTTGAAAATTCCCTTTCTCTCTGTCGTACCAGCAAATTGCTTTTTCAGTTGCAATCACAATGGCAAAGTAGAATTCACCCCAGTCATTTTCAATTGAGTGATATTCCTTTTCATAAATCTTTGCTAGCTTGACGATCGCATCATTAATGCGCAAATACAGTTCTTCTTTTGGAGATGGTACATAATTGTAACCATCGTTGATTTTCATTACCAAATCTTCAATCTTATCATCCTTGTATTCTTCGAAATAACATTTGGAATCGTCAAAATCGATAAAGTTTTTTTGCATATTGTCCATCCTTATCAACTATCTTTCGATTAAAAAAATAGTTTCATTGAAGAACAAAACTATTTTTTTATATTTTTTCTACGATAAGTAACTGCTTGAGCCAACATCAAAGCACCGGATATAGCAGCATTTAAGGATGTAATTGGTCCAGATATGGGTATCCGGACTACATAATCACTATTTTGTAAGACCAATCGAGAAATACCGCGCCCCTCTGAGCCAATTATTATTGCGATTTTTCCATTATAGTCGATGTCATCGTAATATTGCTTTCCCGCTCCATCAGCGGCTACAATCCAATATCCCTCGTCCTTTAAGCGCTTAAGACAATTGGATAAGTTCGTAACACGAGAAATGGGAACAAATTGTTCAGCTCCTGTCGAAATCTTTCTCACTACCGGCGTTACTTGCACCTGTCTTTGCTTCATAATGATTATCCCATCCACTCCAAAGCAACTGGCAGTTCTAATCATAGAGCCGAAATTAACGGGATCTTCAACTCCATCTAAAACCAGGAGAAGGCTATTTTCCTTGTTTCTAGTCAAATTTAAGATCTCATTAAAATCCTCATAAGTGAATTCAGAAACATATGCCAAGACACCTTGGTGATTCGCGCCTTTGGTTATTTTATCAAGGACGTGCGGATTCACCGATTCGGGTTTTATATTAAATTTTCGGCAAAGAGACAAAACGCGTTTGTCAGGATTCCTGTTCGAAAGTAAAACCTTGTTTGGTTTGTCGTTTCCGCTTAGTGCACTTATCACGGAATTTCGACCATATATAATATCTGACATGTGTTTTCCTCTCTAAATTTATCATAGCAAATGATATTAATAATGTAAATTATTCGTCAAGACAAATTGTAAAAATTCGGTATTATTATTGATAAAATTGGGAATTTTTAACAAATTATTATTTTTTTTAATGTGTTCTTGGAACCTTAACCTCAGTCTTAAGCGAATTGACAACACCTGCCAATTCTTCCGAGAATGCTTCCAAAGTTCCTTTCGGAGTTTTAGCAAAGCAAATAGATATCTTTATCACTTCTTCGTTTTTATAATTGACAATTTTAGAAGAAATACTGAGAATGGTTAAACCGTAGTTTTGTGCGATTTTAACTATGTCATCAGTCGCGTTAATTTTGTTATTAACGTAGACGGAAACGGTAGGGGTTCTCTTGGATGTTCGATTTTCAACATATTGCAAAGCAATGAGTACAATAACACCTATGGCTGTAATAAATAGAGCCATATAAATATAGCCAAGACCTATGACTAATCCAAGAATACCTGTGAGAAAAACCGTTGATGATGTGGTTATTCCCTTGACGTCTTTTCCCGTTTGTGCAACCGAAGATCCAGATATGTATCCTAGTCCAAGTATCATCGCCGCCCAAATGAAAGGACCGGCATCGGAGTAATACATTCCTAATACACCGACAGCAGTCGCTGATACTCCGATGATGATGTGAGTTCTAAGTCCAGCGGTGTGCCCGTTAAACTCTCTTTCCAATCCGATTATTCCACTGAGTATCGTTGAAATAATCAGTACTATTGCAGTATATCCCACTCGCGATGCTTCACCACCGCTAACAAACAAGTCTCTCAATGCTTCCATACTATGCTCCTTTACAATATTTTTCTTTCGATTAGTTTTTCACGCAACTTATCGGACTTATCAAAATTTCGTTCCTTCTTAGCTGCTAAGTAATCATCATATATTTTTTTATCTTCTTCACTCACGACTTTGCGCTCAAATTTTAATCCAAGCGTGTCAATCATCTTGTTAAAAGTATTATAGCACTTAAACAATTCTTCACTCGAAGTTCTTGAGTTTCGCAAAGCTTTATTTCCTTCTTTAATCACCTTGTCAAGAACAGTAATAGCATTAGCGACATTTAGATCATCTGCAAGATATCCGAGAAATTCATCAAATTCCTCACTGTTAATACCGTCGCTTGGTTCCAGTCCATTTAGAGCGAATTTAACTTGGAAAGAGTCGCTGAATTTTTTCAGCTTTTCAACTTCAACACGAGCAGTTTCGACCGCTTCAGAAGAAAAGTTAATCGGAGAGCGATAATATGTCGAAATGAATAAATATCTTATGACATTTCCACCATACTTCTCAATTGCATCCTTAGCCAGGACAATATTTCCAAGGGATTTCGACATTTTCGCATTATTGAGATTAATAAAGCCAACATGCATCCAATAATTTGCGAGATTTTTCCCAGAATAAGCCCAACTTTGAGCATTTTCATTCTCGTGATGTGGGAATTTCAAGTCAAAACCACCGCCGTGAATATCGATTGTCGGTTTTTTGAAATACGAATTGATCATTACTACGCATTCAGTGTGCCATCCAGGACGTCCTGATCCGAGTTTTGTATCAAACTTTATTCCCTTGTCATCGGTAACCTTCCAAAGGGCAAAGTCCATCGGAGACTTCTTTGCCTCGTTGGTTTCTACGCGCGATCCGCTGATAAGGTCATCGACATTCATCTTTGAAAGTTTTCCATATCCAGGATCATCGGTCACGGAGAAATAGACATCTCCTCCCGCTTTATAAGCGTATCCGTTATCCATTATTTTCGAGATAAAGTCGACAATCTCCGGAATGTAATTGGATACGCGCGGATGATTCTCTAAAGGTAAAATATTCAATCCTTTGAGATTTTCTTCGTATGCTTTTATGTAATAATCACTGAGCTCCTTCTCAGACTTTTTTTCTTCGAGGGCGCGCTTGATAATCTTATCGTCGATGTCGGTGTAATTAGAAATCATGTGAACTTCATATCCACAGGCTTTCATAACTCTTTCCAAAAGGTCAAAAGTGACGACAGGGCGCATATTTCCAATGTGCACGTAATTGTAAACAGTCGGGCCACAGTAATAGATGGAAACTTTTCCTTCTTCGATTGGAACAAATTCTCTAACTTTTGCTTGATAAGTGTCATAAAGTCTGATGGATCTAGTTTTCATTTTATCTATTTTCCTTCCCTATGCATTATCGATTTTCTTTCTCATCGATTGCATTCTATATAAAGTATAATATATTCCGCGCTTTTTCAATAATGTTTGATGGCTTCCTTGCTCAACAATCTTGCCAGCATCGATAACATAGATGCGACTCGCGTGCTTAATAGTAGAGAGACGATGAGCAACCATTACCATCGTTCCGATGGATTTGATTTTCTCCAAAGAGTTTTGGATTATCACTTCAGTCTCAGTGTCGATATTGCTCGTCGCTTCATCTAGGACGACAATTGGCGGATGATAAGTAACAACTCTAGCAAAGGAAATCAACTGTCTTTCCCCAGAGGAGAAATTATTTCCATTTTCGAGAACTTCTTGATCGTACTTGTTTTCCAATCGTGAAATGAAGCGGTCAGCGCCGACATATTTTGCGGAATCGACAATCGCCTTTTCATCTATCTCCGGATTATCTAATGAGATATTTGACTTGATTGTTCCGCTGAAGAGGAAAACATCTTGCAACATCTGTCCGATATTTCCTCGCAAACTTTCAAGGCTAATATCTTTAATGTCGATATCATCGATTAAAATTTGACCCTTTTGAATATCGTAATTTCTAACCATTAGATTGATTATTGTCGACTTTCCTGCCCCAGTTTCACCGACAAAAGCGACTGTATCTCCTGGATTAACGACAAATGAAATATCCTTGAGTATCCAATCTTCGCCCTTGTAGGCAAACCAAACGTGGCGGAATTCAATCTTCCCCTTGGCTCGACCTAAATCGATGGGATTGTCACAGTTCTTAACTTTTGTCTCTTTGTTCAAGATACCCAATACGCGCTCCGCTCCAGCTAGTGCAGATTGAATTTGATTAAACAAGTTTGCAATTGATTGCACCGGGTAGAAGAAACGCTCAGCCAATAGATAGAAGGCATAAAGCCCACCTATAGTCATTTCTCCGGTAGCAACAAACTTGAGACCAACCGCAAATACGAGAAAAATCGCTGCGTAATACAACAGGAAAATCAAAGGTCTAAAAACAGTGTATACGTTAATAGCTTTGAAGTTGGCACGTTTCAATTTTTCGTTTACACTTTCAAATTCCTTCTTCTTATTTTCTTCCTGATTAAAGATCTGGATTGTATTCATCGCTGATAAATTTTCAGATAAGAAAGCATTCATCGAAGAGACATTTTTTCGAACCGAACGATAATTTTTTCTCGAGAAACGCGCGAAGGCGAAAGATACGACCGATACAATCGGAAGAAAAGCAAGAAGCATCAAGCCCAGTTTCCAATTGGATATCAAAACCGCACAAATGATGATGACAAGCACGATTACGTTGTAGATTAGAGATATTAAGACATTGGAAAAGAAAGTCAAAACGGAGTTGGTGTCGTTGGTAACGCGCGTAACCCATTTTCCAATCGGCATCTCAGAAATTTGACCGATAGAAAAACTTTCAATCTTCTTAAAAACGTCTTTCCTTAACTCAAAGACCACCTCTTGAGCTGTTTTTTGAATCAACAAAGAACCGGTAAATCTAAAGAAACCGTTCATCAAAACAACCACGCCAAATAGGATTGAATACTTGACGATAGTTAAATATTCCGGATTCGGAACATCGAGTACATCGATAATCTCTCCAGTGATAAGTGGTAAAACTACTTCGACTCCAGCAAGGATAATATAAAAGAGTAAACCAGTTAGAAACGCCCATAAGTGAGGCTTGATATACTTGCTAATTTGCTTGAGAATCGAAAAGGTTGAAGTCGATAATTGATCAGATTCTTGCTCTTCAAATTGATTTTCCATTTTATGCAGCCTCCGCTTCTAGAGCTTGATACTCTACCAGTATTCTATAGAGTTGACAGCTTTCCATCAGCTGGTCGTGTGTTCCGTATCCAACAATTTGACCATCGTTCATAACGATAATGTGATCAGCATTTTGAATAGAAGAAATACGCGAGGAAACGATGAAAGTCGTCTTGTTTTTTCTCAGTTGTTTTATATTTCTTAAGATAGTTGCCTCCGTCTCCGAATCGACAGCTGAAACCGAGTCGTCGAGGATGAGAATAGGGGGATTTTTAATGACTGCTCTAGCCATTGCAATTCTCTGTCTCTGACCGCCTGACAAGGTAGTTCCCTTTTCTCCTACAATAGTTTGGTATCCATCTTTGAATCTTCTTATCGCTCCATCTATGCTGGCAAAATCAGCAGCATTAATAATGTCCTGTTCGGTTACATTAGTACGTCCAAAAGTGATGTTATTTTCAATCAAATCAGAAAAGAGGAAGGCGTTTTGAGCCGCGTAACCAATGTTGTCTCTTATTACCTTTGAAGGCCATTCATTGATGTCCTTGCCATCGAAAAATATTTTTCCGTTTTCAATGTTGTATATTTTCAATAAAACTTTGACAAAGGTGGATTTTCCCGAACCTGTTTTACCAACAATTCCGATATTCTCTCCAGCTTTTATGTGAAGGTTTATATTTTTTAAAACGTGAGTGTCGCCATCGGGATAGTGAAAGTTAAAATCTTTAAAGATAATATCCCCAGATATCGCAGGAAGTTCTTTTGCTTTTTCAACTGGGATATCCTTAAGCATGACTTTCGCATCTAAAAATTCGTTAACTTTCTTTAAAGAAGCATAGGACTGAGAAACAATGTTTATAAGATACGCAATGGCAATCATCGGCCAAATTAACGAATCAAAATATCCTGAGAATTCAGTCAGCGTACCAATATCGAAGGACGGTTGATAAATTGCAAAGTAACCACCACCGAGAAAGATCGCTATTAAAACAGTGTAGATCAAAAGATCTATAATGGTATCTAATGCAATGGATAGCTTTAGATATTCCATATTTGTATCCTTGTTCTTCTTGTTGTGCTTTGCAAACACGCGCATTTGGTGACCTTCGCGAACAAAAGCTTTTATGACAGATATGCCCGAAAAGTTCTCCTGTGAAAAGTCGGACATCTTTTCAAATGCATTCAATTGATTCTTGTAGCGCTTGGATATTCCCTTTCCAATCAAACCGGCACAAATTCCCATCAGGGCGAGAGGAATAACTGAGATCAGCGCGAGTTTCCAGTCTATTTGAAATAATTTGATTATCGCTAAGGTTCCTAAGACAAAACCGTCGATCAAGAAAATAATTCCTTCGGTAAATGCGCTCTTAATCGCCTCGAGATCGTTGTTGAAATACGACATCAATGCACCTGTTTTTTGATTGTTGTAATACGTGACATCAAGCTCGAGAGCGTGCTTAAAAAGCATCGAGCGAAAATCTCTCTCAACTCTCACTCCAAGATTGTTGATGAAAACTCGCCAAATGAATCTTCCGACGAAGATAACAAGCCCTACAGTTGCCAAAGAAGTTAAAAAATAGGCATATGAATTCACATTCGAAACATCCGCTGTCCAAAAGTAGGACAAGTCACTCGCACGATCAGGATTAGAAAATATCGACAATACATTTCCTATAAGACTTGGAATGTATAATTGGCCAATATCTACGAGCACTAAAAATATGATTCCACCGACAAAGTGATACCAGTATTTCAAATAAAATTTATTGACATATTTTCCAAATAACATAAAAAACCTCTTGTTTATATACTGTATTCATTCAGTATATTATATAAGTTATTTAACTTCTAGATTTTTTTTATTAAAATAAATTGGTTTTATTGAGATATTACTTCCGCATCTAAATCGTATGCGCCAGCGTTGACAACCTTTACCTTGACAACTTCGCCAATTTCTAACTCTCTTTCGCTCGAATATATGTATATTTGTCCGTCGATATCATCAGGAGCAAATAGATAGCAAATGCCAGAGTAGCAATAATTTTCAGGATCGTACCCAGTTATCACTGCTTCCATTGTTTCTCCAATGTGTCTTTGATTTAACTTGAAGGAAATACCAGCTTGTGTTTTCATCAAAAGGTCGTAGCGCGCTTGTTTGACTTCAGGATCAATTTGTTCCTTCAAAGCATATGCTGCTGTTCCCTCCTCGTTTGAATACTTGAAAACACCGAGGTGATCAAAGGGGTTGTCGATGATAAATTGCTTTAATTCCTGAACATCTTCCTCTGTCTCAGTCGGAAATCCTACGATGAGTGTTGTGCGCAAAACGGCATTAGGTACTTCGCGGAGTTTTCGGAACAAATTTTCCAAAAGCGCTTTATCTCCATGTCTTCTCATCAACTTGAGAAGTCGATCATTCGCGTGTTGAATCGGAACATCAAAATACGGAGTAAGCCGTGGCTCATCCTTGTAAAGTTGAATAAACTCATCGGTAATCATATCCGGATATAAATATAAAAGGCGAATGAATTTGAACTGCTCATACTTGAGACACTCACGCAAAACGCTACAAATGTTAATGTCGCCATCCAAATCCTTACCGTAAACTGAAGTGTTTTGAGAAATTATAATAATCTCTTTTATTCCCGTCTCCGAAAGGTCCTTTATTTCCTTTTTTATCAGTTCAAAAGGAAAAGAATGAAATCTACCGCGAATGTAAGGAATTGCACAGAAAGCACAAAAGTTGTTGCACCCATCAGAAATTTGTAAGTATGCTTGCTGGCTCGGTGTGGTAAGAATTCTCTTGTCCTTCTCAATTTCACCTGAGAGTTTATTGTTTTTCAATACTGGTGCGAGCAATTCACCAAAGCGCGGATAGTCTTCAATTTTCACAAACAGGTCAACTTCGGGTATTTCCTTGACCAATTCGTCGTAATATCTCTCAACTAAACAACCAATCACAACTGTAATCTTGTGCAATTTCAATGTGGAAAAAATCGTATCTAAAGCTTCTTGCTTTGCTGATTCGATAAATCCACAAGTATTTACCACAATAATATCTGCGAGATTCGGGTCAGAAACAAGATTGTATCCATTTCTCACAAAGTAACTCAATACCTCCTCTGAATCTACGCGATTTTTCGCACATCCAAGCGAAATCATTCCTACATTTTTCATCATTTATTCTCCTCATGTTTGTCAATAATTTTAAAAACAGTGCGATAGATAACCTGAGTCATCACTGTCAGCAAGGCAAATAGAATGCCAAAGCTGTAAACGTTCCATCCGCTATTTAGCATTTGGATAACGAAAGTCGATATCAATAAAGCATACGACATCAACTCAAATATAAAGTACAATTCGCGATTCTTATCGCGACTAATCAATCTTGCGATAAAAACCGCAAGAATTATTGTAAACGAAATAATAGTCAATACTAGAAAAACGATATCATTCATTTGTAGCCCCCTTCTCGGCGTTGCTTTCAAGCGTTTGCTTTGCCTTGAAAATAACTGGCAGTTCGCGCTGGCTCACGAGTCTCCCAAGCTTAGTATCTTTCATCTTTTCATATCTAGCTACCGCTTCATCGAAAGTTAACCTTATGGGTTCCAAGTGCCACTTAGATATTTCGTCTTCCGTCAGGTGTCTATCTTTCTTCTTTGTAACTTTCACCAAGAAGTAATCGTTGATATTCTTTCGTTTTATTAAATTATAATAATCTCTCACCTGTCCGAGATAAGCGAGCAATTCAAATTCGATTCCTAGCTCTTCACCAAGCTCTCGCTTCAAAGCTTGAAACACACTCTCGCCTTCTTCTACCCCACCACCTGATGTTTCTATATACTGCAAATTACCAAAAACATCATTGCGGTCAATATGAACAAATATAAGGCGTTCACCATCGAGGACAACAGCTCGAGCGGTATGGCGAACTTCGCAAACCTCAGTTTCAGGCCAGGCGTCATCCTTGAGATCTATTTCGAGATAAGACTCGACTTTAAATGGTAATTCTTTCGCCTTCTCGATCATAAATATCCTTAATAATCCCGCCTCCTAGGCAGCGATCTTCCAAATAGAGTACAGCAATCTGTCCCTTGGCTACATATTTGTATCCAGGATAGTGAAGATAGGCTTCATCTGGCGAAACGTACTCAAGTTCTACCGGCATATCCTTTCCTCTATATCTAAATTTTGCATTGCACTTATACAATCCTTTAGGCGCATCCTTCATAAGTAAATTCACTCTCGTTAGACGGCACTTATAGGA
>JBAYAI010000022.1:0-16366 GCA_041669865.1 Bacilli bacterium
AACGTACTCAAGTTCTACCGGCATATCCTTTCCTCTATATCTAAATTTTGCATTGCACTTATACAATCCTTTAGGCGCATCCTTCATAAGTAAATTCACTCTCGTTAGACGGCACTTATAGGAATACATATATTTGTTATCTTCTTGCCCGACATATAGAACATTCTTTTTCACATCTTTTCCGACGACAAAGAAAGGTTTGTTTTCATATCCGTGAATTCCACCAATTTTCAATCCGCGGTGCTGACCTACCGTATAATAGAGGACTCCAGTATGTTCACCGATAACTCGATTGTGAACAATGTCGACTATTTTCCCAGGCTGAGCGGGTAAATAGTTTGAAAGAAATTCCTTGAATCTTCTTTCTCCGATGAAACATACACCGGTTGAATCCTTTTTTTCCGCAATGACTAATCCCAATTTTTCTGCGATTTTTCTAACCTCAGGTTTGGTTATTTTTGCAAGCGGAAAAATGGCATCTTTCAACTGTTCTTCGGTGACTTCCGCTAGAAAATATGACTGATCTTTATTGCGGTCATCAGCTTTGTAAAGACAGGCATATCCATCGGGGAGGTCAACTCGCTTAGCATAGTGGCCCATAGCAATCTTATTGAATCCATGAGCGTGAGCATAGTTTCGAAAAGCCTGAAACTTGATGTGCCTGTTGCAAAAAACATCAGCATTTGGAGTCCTTCCTTCTTTGTATTCACTCAAGAAATAGGAAAAGACATCATCCCAATATTCCTTGATGAAATCAACTCTCAAGAGTGGAAGTCCCAGCTGCTCTGCCGTCTTTACGGCATCTTCATAATCTTTTTCCTGAGAACACTGGTCGCCGTTGAGGGTGGGATTGCCGAGAATATCGTTATTTGCAATCGAATCCCAGTTGCGCATGAAACAACAGGTGACATCGTACCCTTGCTCCTTCAATAGATATCCAGCCACGGCAGAGTCAACTCCACCGGACAATCCAAGTAATACTTTATCCTTCATATCCTAACTCCATTGAATCGAGAATCACGGTAAACGGCCCATAGTTGTTCAAATTGACTTCCATGTCAGCCTGAAATATGCCAAATTTCGTATTCTCGTATCTTTCTTTAATTTTCTCTTCAAAATACCGACTCAGCTTGCGAGCCTCATCCGCTTTCATGCAATCGACAAATGCTGGTCGATTTCCCTCCTTGAGCGAAGCGTATAGCGTGAACTGACTCACGGCGAGAATTTCCCCATCAACCTTGGAAATGCTTAGATTTGTCCGCCCATTCTCATCAGGAAAAATGCGCAATTTTAAAAGTTTTTCAATCATCCTATCGACAATTTTTTTATTGTCGCCAGGCTTAAAACTGTAGAGAACCAATTCTCCGTAATCTATTTTTGATACTGTTTCGCCACCGATCAAAACCGATGCATTTTTAACAACTTGAATAACAAATCTCACTAGAGTAATTTCCCCTTGAATATATTAACATTTATTGCGCTCTTTTTATAGAGAAAGACTTCCGTTTTATCCAAGAGAATATTATTCCAGGTTTTGAGTAATTGCGCTTATTGTTTCTCGATTTTTTTCGCCCTTTTGTCTTTTTTCTTCTTGGAAGCTAAAGCCAAAACAATCAAAACTAAAAGGTAGGGAACTAAGTTATATATTTTATCGCCCTGAGCAATACTGCTAAAATTAGGGAGCCAGAATATTTCGTTCGCATAGCTCCCAAGGGTAACAATAGCTGAGAAAAGTAAAGAAGTAACCAAGATTCGACCTGGTCTCCATCTACCGATAAGGACGATCGCTAAACATATAAAACCATATCCGTAAATTTGTCCATTGAAGGTAGAATTCAATCCGTACAGGAAGGAAAAACCTCCGATTCCGGCAATAAAACCTCCAATACTGATGGAAGACAATCTTATCGCCTTGATTCGCAATCCCAACATTCTTGCTGCTTCTGCGTCATCTTCGTAGGCTCGAAGACGAAAACCGAGGCGCGACTTGTTGATGATAAAATAAGAGACAGGGATAAGAATTATCGCTATAACCGTTGCTAAATTGTTAAAAGCAGTTAAGAGAAAAGCATCCCAAAATCCCGACAAGCTCGGAGTCACACCACCGAAAGTTTCAAGAGTTATGCTTGCAAAAGAAGGCAAGCTAAGTTCTTCTTCGCCGATCAAGAAGTAAGCGAGAATGACAAATAAGGCCGTACCTAATATATTTATTCCGATACCAGCAGCATACTGATTGCCTCGGAATGTGATGCGCACAGCGGCGTTGAGTAAAGCAAATCCACTTCCAATTATTCCGCTGGCGAGAACAGCAATGAAGACAGCGAGAAGTGAGGGAAAGCCACTGTTAACTGCATTCGTGAAAGCGTAAGTGATAAATATTCCTGTAGTCGCGCCAATAATCATGATTCCTTCAAGGGCAATATTGCTCAAGCCTGCTCGCTTGTTGAACATTCCGCCAAAGGAAACGAGAATAAAGGACACGCTCAAAGCGATATAGCTGGCTAGTATCTTTCCAATTAAAACAAGAGTAGAAGTATCCATGATTACTTTCCTCCATCTTTCTTATAGGTAGAATATCGCTTCAACTGAGGAATATCCGCATTTGCGTAGTGATCGGGATTGTAATCTTCCAAATCCTCGGACTCAGGATTGATTTTGATTAAAATCTTATCTTTTTCTTTCTTCGGTTCGTTATATTCAATAAACACTGTCGAAACTTCTTCTTCCTTGTGTATTGTTTCGATGCTGGAATTAGCAACTTCAATGATCGAATCAACAACCTCGTTTGATTTTGTCTTTGGTTTAGCCGTCCCTTTAAATAAATAGAAGAGCCATTCGCTGAACTTTTGAATCTTCTTAGAGGTGAATTTTATAGCGCGAGAAACATATTTTTTTCTAATCCATCTATTCAAAATAACCCCGAAAGAGCCAAAGTATATGATAAATCCGATAATGAATGATACATTCGCTCCCGAATATCCCAAACTCATCAAATTTTCAGATGATGTGCTGAGATAGGAAAATATTAATGCGGTGATAATGCAAAAAAGCGGATTGTTAAAAGCCAAGATAGCAACCGCTAATCCTATGATTCCTTCGTGTGGAAGAGCCGTGTAAGTTAAAGCGTATCCTTCGTAAGAATATGGCGCTAGATACATCAATGCGCCTCCGATTCCCGCTAAACCTCCAGAGATGAGGAAAGTATTTAAAATCACTCTCTTTTCCGAAATTCCAACAGCCTTACTCACGCTTGCGTTAGAGGCATATGCGCGAATTTCATATCCGAGTTTCGTCTTGTAAAGTGCTGTGTGCGTCGCTGCTGCTAAAATGACCGCAATAAAGATAGCTATGCTCAAGTTCGAATCCCAATTTTCAAGCCCTAGGGATGGAATGACACCGGATGAATTGATTGCGGCTATGCTCAATGTACCCGTTTGTGAAGCATTGAGTAATTTTGTCATGTTGCTTAAACTTATAAAAATAATTGTCACAGCGATCCAATCAAACATAACTGAAGAAACAATTTCAGTCATGTTGAAATAAACTTTCATCAAACCAGGTAGAAGTCCCCAAAGGGCACCACCAAGAAAGGCAAAAATTATATTTAGATACCACGGCAACCCATTCAAGGCCAAGACAATGGCCACAAATGAACCAATGGCAAATTGACCTGGAACACCGAGGTTAATCAATTTTGCCTTGTAGGCAAAGGCAAAGGCGAGTCCTGTCATAAGGATCGGAGTAGTGCGGTATAATACTTCAGCAGTGCTGGAAGAATCGGCAAAACCGGAAGTAAATAAATAACCTAGTGCTAAAACTGAATTTTCCGTATTGATGCTCATCAAAATTATAAAGCCAGCAAGAATACCTAAAATAAGCGAGCTAAAAGATGATGAAAATTTCAAAAATTTATCGCTTTGCAATACTCTATTTACGTTTTCCTTCCAGTAAGAGTAGCTGTCTTGAGATTTATTTCTTGCCATAGGAAATCTCCTTATCTCTAAATTGCACGAGATTTTTCATTCTAATTCTCTTCAATTCTTCAGCGGTGCGAGCAATCTTTTTACCGCTGTTGCTAACGAAAAGTTTTCCGTGTTCTCCGTCCTTGTTTCCAGGTCTAAAATCGGCTTTGTTTTTGCTCGAAGGAATGATTACTTTCCTTCGATGAACAATCGTTTTTTTAACAATCTTTTTGACGATAACATTATCGCTGTCAACGTTGTTATCAAGGTGAGATTTCGCCAGTCGAGTCTTTATTTTCTTCTTGCTAACCCTGATCTTTTTGCGAGATATTATCGGGTCATACAAGTGCATATTTTTCATGCGAATTAATCCAGACATATACATTTTTAGTTTTTCTTCATCGGCTTCTTCCGTTCTGATGTCGGCGATAAAGCGCCCCTTATACATAACTAAGATACGGTCGGAAAACTTCAAGGCTTCATCTATGTCGTTCGAAGCCATCAAAACAGCTGTTCCAGAATCTCTCCGCCTGATTATTTGTTTTTGTATTTCCTGGCTCGCCTGAAAATCGAGAGAAAAGGTTGGTCTCATAGCGATAAATATCTTTGAGGCGCGGTCGATTTCGCGAGCGAGCATAAGTTTTTGGCGGCTCAGCTCCGACAAGTGCCTCGCTGGCTCATTTGGATAAGTCTCTATCTCGAATTGGTAGATAAGTTTCTCCGTGTATTCTTTAATCTTTTTTTGGTTGAGAAAAACGCCTTTCGAAAATTCGGGCTCACAATATCTTTGGAGAATCATATTTTCCATCAAATTAAAGTCGTCGATTATCCCATAGGATCGATTATCGCTGGGAACTTGCGAAAGACCGACAAGATTTTTTCTCCTTATCGACATTTTCGTTATATCTATACTTCCGACATATCTCTTGCCATTTACCGGCTTGTATTCCTCATAGTATTTTCCTAAATCGACATCGCGAACTATAACGTGACCATTGCTCACTGGTAAAATTCCACCGATTCCGTAGAGCAATTCAATATTACCGCTGTCGACCATACCTAAAATACAAGTGACTTCCCCTGCTTTTACATCAAAGTTCACTTTGTTGACAATATCCGTTTTCTTATCTTTGGAATACACTGATAGATTTCGTACACACAAGACAGCTTCTCCCACTTTCGATTTACTTCGCTTAAGTGGAGGTAGCGCTTCTCGCCCGAATATCAACTTGTCGATTTCGCGATCATCAGCATCTTTCATCGACACTGTGCCAAGACAATTTCCATCTTTTAAAATCGTACATTTGTCAGCGATGTCTCTCACTTCTTGAACCTTGCGCGACGTTATTAAAATCGATTTTCCCTCATTGGCTAATTTAAGCAAGAATACCTTAAAATTTTCCGCTTCCTCAGGATTCAAATAAAAGAACGGTTCGTCAAAAAGGAAAACCTCAACTTGGCGGTATAACAGTTTGGCAATTGCAACATAAAACTTCATCTCCGAGTTCATCAGAGCAACCTTCTTGTCCAGGTCTATTTTCAATTGATATCTTTCGTTTATTCTTTCAACATCCTTGCGAATGAGATCCATTCTCATTTTCTTAAAGTGACCAGTAGGTTCAACTCCGATAACAATGTTTTCCAAAGCGGTAAAGGAATCGATGAGAGAAACGTTTTTATCAACCATGCCGATGCCGCAATCCAAGGCATCGCTTGGCCTTTTGAATATGACGCGATGATTGTTCTTGTATATCTCGCCTTTATCAGGAATAATAGACCCTGCCAAAATGCACATTAAAGACGTCTTCCCAGATCCGTTTTCACCAAGGAGAGCATGAATTTCCTGAGAAGCCATTTTTAAAGATGTATCCCTATTTGCGATGATGCCTGAAAATTCTTTAGATATATGTCTCATTTCGACAACATAGTCTTCCATCGATATGCACCTTTCTTTTATCACATTTCTTCATTATCAAAGTTCACAAACGGTAAAATATATAAAAATGAACTGATTAAATTACCATATATGCAATTTTATTATAAGTTAAATACACTTCATTATCTAGAGCAAACTTTTTTCAAAAAAGTGGGGATATGCCCGATAAAAAAAGCAAAAGTGCACATAAATTACACAAATGCAGATAAGTTAGAAGAAAATCCTATATAATTATTACATAAGGAGGTACCAACATGAAAAAACCACTAGCATATCGAATGAGGCCAAAAACTTTAGACAAAGTAATAGGTCAAACAAACGTCGTCGGAAAAAACGGCTTTCTGACTCATTGCCTCGAAAACAATACGGTGGTCAACTGCATCTTGTTCGGACCTCCAGGTGTCGGAAAAACAACAATAGGTGAAGCTTTTGCAAATTCGATAAACGTCCACGCAATCCGACTTAACGCAACAACGAGCAACAAGCAGGATTTGCTCAACGCTTTTAAGGAAGCCGCACTTTACGAAGACACCATTCTCATCATCGATGAGATTCACCGTCTAAACAAAGACAAGCAAGACTTGCTCTTGCCGCGTCTCGAAGATGGAAGCATCTACATCATCGGTGCAACGACCGCTAACCCTCTTTTGTCGATCAATCCTTCCATTCGTTCCCGCTGCCATTTGCTGGAAGTTAGTCCGCTGACACCAAAGGAAATATTATCGGGTTTGAAGGAGGCCGTAATTAGCCCCAACGGACTTAATTCAACACGCACTTTTAGCGAAGATGCTTTAAAAGTCATCGCCAAGTCAGCGGGAGGTGACATTAGATACGCTTACAATATTCTAGAGGCTGCCAGCCTTTCCTTCGCCAAAACTCACAAGATAACTGACAGTGATATCCTTTCAATTTCATCCATTCCCAACTATTACGGAGACAAGGATGGAAACGACCACTACAACTCAGTTTCAGCTTTTCAAAAGTCAATTCGCGGATCTCAAGTTAACGCTGCAATATACTACCTCGCTCGTCTCTGTGCATCTGGAGATTTAGAAGGAATAATTAGAAGGCTGTTAATAACGGCATACGAAGACATTGGACTAGCGAATCCACAAGCGGTAAATCGCACAGTAAACGCCTGCAATGTCGCTAGGGAAGTCGGTTTTCCAGAAGCGATTATTCCTCTGGCATTCACGGTTGCTGACCTCGCTTTATCTCCCAAATCGCGCGCTTCAACCGATGCAATTCACCGGGCGATGAAAGATGTTGGAAAATATCCTGTCGAAGTCCGAGACTATCTAAAACTAACTCCTGTCAATCGACTCGAGGAGGATAAGTATCCCTATGACCGACCAGATTTATGGAAATATATACAGTACTTGCCGGAAGGTTTAGAAGCAAAGAAATATTTCAATCTCGGAACAGAAGGCAACTATCAAAAATCGCTTCAAATCAACTACGATCGACTCGAAAAGATCGTTCGAACAACCTCTTTGCGACTGCTGAAGAAAAAAGATCAATTAAAATAGTTCGGATGAGAAATTTTTATCATCCTAATTTTATCCAATCCGATGTACTTTTGATTGCGACATATTTCAGCTACTTTTTTTCTGTCTCGCTGGCGCAAGGAGGCAACAATATCTTCAGAATAGCGACAAACATCAACCATAACATTGAAGTAAGATGAAAAAATAAGATATAGAAATCTTCGATAGGTAATTTGTCTCTCGTCAATCTCCGCGAAGATAGATTCTTTTGCCGCTTTGCGATAGAACATTTTTATAAATAAATCTTCCAATTCTAAAAATTTGTCGACAGTCTCTTTTCGACTGAGAGAACGATTGTTCAACATTTCCCGCTGGTCAGATGTAATCATGTTAAATTTGACGAGATCGCCCGGAGTAATAACGTCGATTATCTCATTAAGAATACTTATCTCTAACTGGGATCTCACGTACATAATATCCATGATTTCCTCGAGATTGATCTTCGAAACTCGCGTTCCTTTAATCCGGTCTGAATCGATCAACTTGTCCCACTCCAACCGGCTGAGAATTTCTCTGATTGGAGTGCGCGAAACGTTGTACTTACGAGCGATATCCACTTCTTTTAAAAATGAACCCGGCTCTCGCTTCAAAGTGATGATTTCCTTGCGAATTTGATAGTATATCGCTTGTATTTCTTTTGTCATAAGTATATTTTATCACAAATCGACACTGTAAAATTTATACGTTAATTTGCCCGTGTCATCATCGATGTCAACTATAAGGTATGAACCCTTATCCCCATCGCGCGGTCGAGTCAAACTTCCAGGATTAAAGACGTGAGTCTTCCCATAAATCCAGTGGCCTTTCACGTGGGTGTGACCGAATAAGAAAATAAAGCAGTTTAAACTCTTAATGTATTCTTCGCGATCAAACATGTGAGCATTTCCATGCTCGACGTGAATAGTCCCCCACTTTGTTTGAACTTCTCGAACTTTTTGGTAATCGAAATAATCGCAGTTCCCCTTAACTGAGATAAACTTAGAAGTCAAGTATTCAGGAAGGCAAGAATCACCGCAGTGAAAATACAAATTGCAGTCCTGATGTTTAAAAAATATATCCTCCAACACTTTAGTGTCGCCGTGCGAATCTGAACAGACTAGTATTTTCACTTGCGTTCATCCTCTTTTACTAGTTTTAAATTGACGTGACAATACCCGTTTGGATTGTTCTTTAAATACTTTTGATGATATTCTTCCGCGGGATAGAAATTTCTCAGCGGTTCAACTTCGATAGCAAATTTTTGGTTCAATTCTCTTTCTTTTTGCGCAAAGACATCGAGGATAATCTTGCGGTCATCTTCGGAAAGGTAGTAGACACCACTTCGATATTGATGACCGGTATCTCCCCCTTGCCTATCCACGCTAAAAGGATTGACAAAGCGCAGCATGTGGAACAAAATTTGCTTCAAGGAAATCATCTTTTCATCGTATCGAATATAGAGAGTTTCCGCGTGAGTTGCGCGGTGAGATTTCAAATCTTCATAACTGGGGTTCTCAATGTTTCCATTGGCGTAACCAACTTCCGTGAATTCGATTCCCTTCACCAAATCAAAGTAGGCTTGGACGCCCCAAAAGCATCCACCGGCAATGTAAATTTCCTTCATCCTATTTTTCCTCTTCTTTCTTTTCGTTAAGCATATCGATATCAGCTTGTGGAATATTTGCTTTTCTATTCATTTCACGTACTTTTTTTAATTGCTCTTTCTTCTTTTCACGCTCGTACTGTCTTCGCATCTCCTCCGCTAAGATTTTTTTTGACTTAGCACATGAGCGGCAAGATGGGTCGCTCGTGCATCCGGGCATTTTCTTGTCGCGATGAAAAAAGTACTTGAAGTACAAAATCGTTACAACCATGATGACAACTGTCACCAAGACTAAAAAATCAATAAAATTCATGATTACATCACCGCCCATCCGATGAATCCTATGAAACTCGATAGGGTCCATGCAATAACAATTTCAAATACGATGGCAATTACAAAGTCTTTGCGGCTTGGTAATTCAGAGCGCATGGCTGATATAGCCGATACACAGGGAATGGAGAAAAGATTAAAAGTAACATAAGCATAGGCCGTGAACGGAGTAAAGAATGAGAATGCGGAAGTTGCGAAGATCGAGCTAGCGCTCATGGAAGAATCAGAAAGACCAGCGATAACGTTCATTGAAGAGATTACCTGTTCCTTCGCAATGAGTCCTTGAATGGCAGAAACCGAAGCTTCCCAGGACCAGTTTCCCCCGAGCATCGGATAGAAGAACCACGCCAAACTGTTTCCTATATTTGCCAGCAAACTATCCTTTATCAGGTAATTCACGCCATCAACATACTGCATTTTATATGTAAAACTGGCTAAAAACCAAATTACTAATGAACAAATAAATATAATACTTCCAGCTCTTTTAATGAAATCGCCAGTTCGATCTCCGACAATTCTCCCCACATAGTGAATGGAAGGAGCGTGATAATCTGGCAATTCAGATATGTATGTCGTCGCGGCTGGAGTATTGAAAATCTTTTTGAGAATCAACGCACCAATAACGATCATAACGATGGAAAAGAGATAGAGACTCAGCGTGACTAGCCAAGCTAAATCTCCGAAAAAGGCAGATGAAAATAGTGCGATAAGAGGAAGTTTAGCCGAGCACGGTATGAAGGGAGTTAAGATAATGGTCATTTTCTTCTCGCGTTCAGACTCAATCGTTCGAGCAGACATGATTCCAGAAACTGAACATCCTGCTCCAACGATAAATGGAATCAATGATTTCCCCGATAGACCAATTTTTTTAAAAAGACGATCAAAGAAAAATGATATTCTCGACATGTATCCAGTGGTCTCCAATAGTGCGAGAGAGAAAAATAGAGCGAGCAACTGGGGAACAAATGTCAACACCGCGCCGACACCTGTAACTATTCCGTTTTGGACGAGACTCGCTGCCCAGGAAGACCCACCAGCATAAAGTATTTTTTCCGCCAACCATGGCCCAAGTCCTACAAACTCAAGAGGAATAACATGGTCGAAAAGTTCAATCGAATCCATCCCATTAAAAAAGCCGGAAATCAAATCAGAAGTCAATCCGCCGATCAAACCCACGGAAAAAAGGTACACCAATGCCATGATAGCGACGAATATGGGAATCGCTAACCACTTGTTTAAAACAATCTTGTCAATCTTGTCGGTCAAGGTTGATTCCGGTTTAGCAATCTTTACTGAAGCTTGGCGGACTTTATCAATAAAATTGTATCTTTGATTTGCAATTATTTGTTCGGAATCCATTCCTTCCTTTTCTTCAACTTCAGATATGTAGCGTCGAATATTTTCATCATCTAATACCTGAAAAGCGATATCTCTCTCAAAAACTTTGACCAATTCGAAGCGAGATAAATGGTGGTCACTGTGGTAGTCATCGATAAACTTTAACGCTCCCTCAACGCTCTCGGAATATATCTTTTGATGAGGATTTTCAATTACGTCGTTATTCTTTATCTTTTGAATCAATTCATCAATTCCCAACTTTTTCAAGGCCGAGATGGAAACGATTGTTGTCTTTAGTTGTTCCGACAGCTTTTTGACATCGATTTTAACACCTTTGGAATCCATGATATCGATCATGTTCATCGCGATAATTACGTTGCAGTCCAATTCCAAAAGTTGAGTTGTCAAATAAAGTGAACGCTCAAGCGATGTCGAATCGATGATGTTGACAATCAAATCGGGTTTTTCATCTAGCACGTAGCGCCGCGAAACCTCTTCCTCCGATGTATATGGAGAAAGGGAGTATATTCCTGGAAGATCAACGATAGTAATATTCGTTCCTTTAATAACTCCCTCTTTTCGTTCGATAGTAACTCCAGGCCAATTTCCAACTACCTGGTTCATTCCAGTTAATGAATTGAAAAGTGTGGTCTTTCCAGCATTTTGATTTCCAACAAGTGCTACTTTCATTATTTAATCACCTTTATATCGATACCGTGCATGTCGGCTTTGCGCAAGCACAGTTCGTATCCTCTCAAATATATATCAACCGGGTCACCCAGTGGCGCGGTTTTCTTAATCTCAATTTCAACTCCTTTGGTTATTCCCATATCTAACAAGCGTCTTCTCAGAGCTTTGTTGTCATTGTGAAAATTTAAAACAATGCATTTTTGTCCGCGTCGCAAATCACTGAGATGACCTTCTTCACCTGGTTTTAAATGGTGAGGAAAACGAGTTCCGCGATTGCGGAAACGACGACCGTGTCCAAATGCTTTTCCACGGAGGTTCCTCCCTCTTCCGCACTCGGAAAAAGCTTCTCCGTTTTCACTCTCTTGATCTATGTATTTTTTCCTGTTGTTTATTTCGTTCATATATTGTGATTCTCTATTTCTTTTTTTTTTCCAGTTATATTCAGCGCTTTTTGATCCCCCCTAAATGGCGCGAATATTTTAATTGCAGTTATCTACAACTAACCATAAATTATTATAGACTACTGAGTTTTAAAATCAATCGATATAGATATAAAACGTAATATTGCCAAATTAAAAGAGCTGCTTAACCGAAAGGAGAAATTTTAAAAGCAAGCAGCTCCATAGAAAGATAAGGAGAAAACTAGTTAATAGTCATCACAATTGTCGCACCAGCCGGTACTGATAACTCTCCACCGCTATAATCGACACTAGAGATAACATCTTTGGTGTCCACAACCACGGTGTAATCACCAGCAGGAACATCAACAGTCTCTTCATCGTATATGTTGTTGGTAATGGCATATATTCCTTCACCACCGCTTACGATGCTGTAGTTAAAACACGAATTGCTGATATTCTTCTCAAAAGTCAAAGCCGTTTCACAATCGGACTTATCATCCAACTGAAGTTCTGGTCTAGATGTCTTTAGATCGATCAAATTACAATATTCTTCATACTGATCAGCGTATTCAATCTTGCGATCGTATTTAAAGGCGTTCATCTCGTATGAAGTGTTGTAGGAATTAGTATTTATACTTCCATCCTCATTTAATTTTTGTCGCATGAACTCATCGCCACCTTGCATGAAAGACACACCTTGTGAAGTAAAGACAAGAGTTGATGCTTGAACAGACATATCCGCTAATTGATCAGCTGTATATCCTGTGTTGTCGTTCATGTCAACATTGTAGAACTTATCGTATATTGTCGCGTTGTCGTGACATCCGACATAGGCGACATTTTGCTTGACATTTACATTGTCTCCATTAGATCCGTAATCGCCTTGCAGTGAGGATTCAACATCGATTGCAGCAATTTTTGAACCGCCGATGTTATTGTTAACCCATCCGCCGCTTGCGCCGTTATTGTCACCAGAAACAGTGTTTCTAAATTCATCGTTAAACATTCCTATTTCTGGAACTTGTGTAATATTAGACTTGGTTGCGCCATTGATCAAAGGTGTCGTTCCTCCGGTCCAAGGTTCACCGTAAACAGTTATATTTTCATCGACATTATCAGTTAAATTTTCTTCAATTAAATTCATGGTGTCACATCCGTGAAGTCCCATGAGATCGAAGCGGAAACCTCCAAGTTTGTACTCGCTGGCTAAAAACTCGGTGGAGTCAAGCATGAAATTTTCCATCATCGAGTGATCGCTGGCGGTTTCATTTCCAACGCCCGAACCATTCGACGCCGTAAGTAAATCATCCTTATAGCGGAAGTAATAACCAGGAACTATCTTATTGAAGGCCGAGTTGGAAAGAGAGCTGACGTGATTGTAAACGACGTCCATAATAATTTCTATTCCGGCTTCCGAGTAAGCTTTAACCACTTGTTTAAATTCGTTCATTCGCACTTTTCCATCGTAGGGATTAGAGCTATATGAACCCTCTAAGCAATTGTAATTTTGCGGGTTGTATCCCCAGTTAAAGGTCGGATTTGTCTCGTCGTTGTCCTGATCAAAGAAAGGCTGAATTTGAACAGCGTTAACATTCGTTTCTTTAATGTGGTCAAATCCTGTCGTAACTGTTTTACCATTTTCAGTATACGTAGTCCCACTTTCGGAAAGACCCAAGAATTTCTTGCGATTGATTTCGTTGCCTGTCCAAGTATCATCGCTGGTTACGTCAGCAACGTGCATTTCATATACTGCAAGTTCGGTTGTAGGATGAATTGCTGGAACAAAATCATCCCAGCCAGCGGGATCAGTCGAATCCAAATCGACAATTTCTCCTCTGATTCCATTGATGCCACAAGTTCTCGCATAAGGGTCGATCGTCTCGTTTGTTCCAAGAGAATTAGTGACAGTATAAGTGTAGTACTTTCCATCTAAATTACCGGAGACTGTCGTCTCAAATACACCTTTATCCTTGCGCAACATTTCGTATGTTTCCGCGACATCACTGCCCTCGGAAGGACTTATGGAAACGGGAGTTCCAGTTTCATATATGTTGAGTGTGACCTCCGAAGAAGTTGGAGCCCACAGTCTAAATGTGGTTTCATCTTCGGAATAAATCGCCCCGAGTTGTCCGGTATATTCATATTTTTGATCGAACTCATCCAGTCCGAACAAATAGGTGAATGGCACGATGTATGAACTGTGAACGTCATCGCCAAAATAGGCCACTAATTCATATGATTTTGTCAAATCCAACTCAAATTCATCGCCCAGGTCAATCTTTCCGCTTGATTTATTTGGTGTTCCTGTATAGATTACTTCATCTCCATCGTAAACGGTAATTTCAGTAACATTAGAAGAGGAGGAAAATCCAATTTCATTAAAAGAAGTAAAATAGCAACTGCTCAAAGAAGAAGCGAGAGCATCTTCCGGATTATCAAATAGCTGAGTTTCTTTTCCTTCAGCGATGTAGCAGTGATGCTCGAGATTTTCATCGGCAGGGAAATCTGCGTAAAGCAAACTTAGATCCGCTGTCTGCCATGCCCATTCTCCGTATCGAAGAATGTAATTTAACCCTGTGGTATTGGTCCAGTTGCTGAGAGGAAACTCCCCATAGACGCCATAGTCATCTTCGTAGTCAAAACTATATAGCGATCCCTCTTGGCCATCTTCCCAAAGCCACAAACCCCATCCGTCGTATTCTCCATCATCTCGATGGTAGTGAAATACGATAGATTCCGTGGTGATTTCAGAAGTAGTATCGCTGTCTTCATCACCGCTTGAAACTTCTGAAGAGATTTCAGTTTCGGTGTTGGTTGAAGTGTCTGTTTCTGAACTTGAATTTGATGATTCTCCATCGTTACAGGAGGCTATCGCCAGCGTCGATATCGTTGCAATGGATATCAAAGCAAATAATTTTTTGTTTTTCATCGATAATAGTCCTTTCTGATTAAAATATAATGTAAGGGCTTTTATTTCTAAAACTTTTTCTTTAATTTCATTATTTTTGAATTATATATTTATATTTCTTACACAAAAATAATACTATTTGAGGATTGATGGTAAGGCGAAGCAATTTATTACTTAACTGCCAATAATGTGGTAGATTATAGATAGAGGTAAAAATTATGAACATAAAAGAAATTGTTGATTTTCAAAGAGAATATTTCTACTCTGGAAAAACCTTAGATGTTAACGTTAGACTTAACAATCTACGAAAATTGAAATCGCTCATGTACAAGTACCGCCTTCAGTTAAATGAGGCGTTTATCACTGATTACAACAAGAGCGAATTTGATGTTTTAGGCACTGAATTTTATATTACAATCGCGGAAATTGACTTTATGATAAAACACGTGAAAAAATTGTCAAAACCCAAGAAAGTCAGCACGTCAATTGTTAACTTCCCTTCAAAGGGTTACCTTTTGCAAGAACCATACGGAGTAGCGTTAGTTGTCGCCCCGTGGAACTATCCTTTGCAGTTGACCATATGTCCCCTGGTTGGAGCAATAGCCGCTGGAAACACCGTCGTCTTAAAGCCTTCCAACTACTGTCCGACCGTTTCAAAGGTCCTCTATGAAATGTTGGGAGAATTTGATAAAGGTCTGATTTCCGTTATTCTCGGTGGTAGAAAGGAAAACACTGAATTATTCGATCAGCGTTTCGATTTTATCTTCTTTACCGGTGGTGATGTCGTCGGTAGATTGCTCATGGCTAAAGCTGCAGCTCACCTAACTCCAGTCGCCCTAGAACTCGGTGGTAAATCTCCCGCTATTGTCGATGAAGACGCCGATTTAGATCTCGCAGCGAAACGACTAGCGTGGGGGAAATTCTTAAACGCAGGACAAACCTGCGTTGCTCCAGACCACTTCTACGTACACGAAAAAGTCAAAGACAAATTTATCGAGAAACTAATCGCTGTAGTAAAGGAATTCTACTATCACGATGGAAAGCTAGACAGCGACTTTCCCTTTATCATCAATGATAAACACGTAACTAGAATTACTGGATTAATTGAAAATGATAAGGTGATATTTGGTGGAAAGATACATGGTCGCCAGCTTGAACCGACAATTATGGATCACGTAAAAGAGACTGATCCGGTGATGCAACAGGAAATATTCGGACCTGTTCTACCTATTCTTACCTTTAAATCCCTTGACAAATTGCTGGAAATGCAAAAGCGTAAAGAGAAACCTCTTGCTTTCTATTACTTCTCCCGCAGCAAAGCCAAAGCCAGGAGAATCATGCAACTGATGCCTTACGGCGGGGGCTGTGTGAACGATTCCATCATGCATCTAACTAACGATAAGCTTCCTTTTGGCGGAGTTGGAAGATCGGGAATGGGTCACTACCACGGAAAGGAAAGTTTCTATACTTTCTCACATCAAAAGAGCGTTTTGGTAAAGGGAAAACACGAGTTAAATGTCAAATATCCACCCGTGAATAACAAAAAACTCAAGATGTTTAAATACTTGGCAAAAGTAAAAGATTAACCAACTAGATTTTCATTAAAAAAGGGGCTGTAAAGAAACGAAAGATTAATTTCGTTTCTAGGCAGCTTCTTTTTTATTTCACTATT
>JBAYAI010000023.1:0-16080 GCA_041669865.1 Bacilli bacterium
ATATGCAAAGCCCATATCAGAAAGCAATTCCAACAACTCTTCCGATAGAGAAGCAAGATTGAAATATTCAAAAAAGCTCATATAGTTGTAAGATTCATATACGTTATTGCGCAAAAGAGCCTCGTTGAAAAAATTGCAACGTCCGTTTCCGCTGACTAAAATTCGCTTTAGCAATTTATCCGATTTCTCAACGATTGTAACTTGGTAATTCGGATGTTCTTTCTTTACTTTGTATGCGTACATGCAAGATGCTATACCACCACCGATTACAATAATTTTTTTCATAATAACCTCACTTTTAAAAGTTAATTATACTACATAATTAATATTACAAAAAAAAGGAGAAATAATTCTCCTTTAAATCGACAAATTTAAATTTAGTATTTTCTAATACCGAGTTTCTTGATTAATTCAAGATATGCGGCGTGATCTTTGTTGTCTAAGTAAGAAAGAAGTCCACGTCTTTGACCAACTAATACGAACAAAGCTCTCTTTGAACTGTAATCGTGAATGTTGGCTTTTAAGTGAGTGGTGAGTTCTTGAATTCTCTTGGTGATGATAGCAACCTGTACTTTTGTTGAACCAGTATCGTGTTCGTTTTCACCAAATTCCTTAACAATCTTAGCAATCTCAGCTTTTTCTAATGCCATAATATTTCCTCCTTTATAAATATGACTTAACTTAAACCTAGTTATAATCCGAGGGAAGTCATAACCACGTAAAAGTCGCAAAATAATGATACCACGTGTATGTTAGTTTAGCAATAAATTAATTGTAATATAGACTAAACACGGTCGAAATCAGTATCGAGTAGCAAGAGAGATTTGTAATCGCCAGTGGCTGCTGACCTTTCTAGATAGGGGCGAGCCTTTTGTTTATCTCCTTTTGAAAGATAATATATACCAATGCACGCAATGGCATCTGAGTCGTTAAGTTCAGCCGCTTTTTCCCAGTATGAAAGAGCTAAATCAACATTTTTTTGAACTCCCATTCCTAAAAAGTATATGAGCCCCACCATAAATATAGCGCTAGATTCATTAAACTTTGTCGCAGCAAGCTTGTACCAATATAGCGATTTTTTTCCTTTGTCTTTATCCTGGTAGTATTGATTGTAGTAGCATGTAGCGATGAGCAAAATTAAGTCGATATTTTTCTCAAATTTTTTGTGCAATTTTTCAGCGAGAATAATAACCTGATCCAAGCTTTTTCTATCTTTGACATCGCGATATAAAAGCTGAGCGTGAAGGACAGATAATTTTTCATCACCTTTGCGGTAGCCATCTAGTGCAATCTGCTTAAGTAATTTATATTCATCGTCATCAGTTAGATACATCTCTTCCGATGGTGACTCTTTCGAATAATATTTTTCTAAAAATTCATCGGCAGTACTCGTTTGAATCTTTCGTATACTTTGGAAAGTTTTGCTTGGCTTAATCAATTCTACTTCTCTCTTAATCTCATCTATTATTTTGTTGAATTGATTTGTTTCTCCAGAAGACATGATGAATGAAATTAAATCTTGAACCAATTGAGATTGGTTTATGACAAAAGGTGAAAGAAAATATGTTCGACAAAATTCCTGAGACTCAAAATAGTTTTTCAGGTAAGCAAAGCGCTCGTAAATATAGTTTTCGCTTTCCTTTCCTCGATTTAAAAAATTGATTGTCAGGTTGTACGCTTGAAGGCGCAACTTTTCTCTCTTTACATTATCTTTGTTTCCAACTATGCTGCCATAATTTACAAAATATCTCACTTGTATACCACCTATACACTCATTCTAATATATTTTCTTTTTATCTAGAATAGGAAATTTAATGAACTTTTCCATGCGGTAATGCTCTATACCCGCTTCTACAAACTTATCTGATGTTATTCTGTATCCAATAGTTTTGTAGAAATCAACTGCCCTTGATTGAGCAGCAAGTTTAACTGTGAGCGGAGTGATTCTTTGCGAAAGTAGTTTCTCTACCTGACACACCATGCGCTGGCCATATTTATTTCCTCTATATTTTTTGAGAATAGCTATTCTACCAAATAGTGCGATGTGTTTATCTTTATCAATAAGTACTCTCATGGTTCCTACAGGAATATTTTGATCAGTGAAGAATAAATAATGCGTATATACAGTGTCATCTATATCAATTTCATCGTCGAGTGGAACTGATTGCTCTTTCATAAAAACTTCTTTGCGAATGAGGTAGCACCTGGCCATATCCGAAGGTGTTGAAACTTTTTTTACATAGCAACCATCGTCAAATCCATATACAAAATCATCAAACCACAGTTGCATTTTTTCTTGATTCAACAGCATAGAAACAAAATTTGTTTTAGCGGCTGGATACTTTTTATAGTAATCATCGAGAAAGATTTTAAACTCTTCGCGCTTGGTCTTCTTATCATTTCCACATTGATTGGATAATATTGGAAATTTTTCTTTTTTTGAATATGCGATGATATCTTTTTCTCTTGCGTATATAAAAGGTCGAATGAAGGTGATATCTTCCTTGTCCAAATGCATTTTAGGTGCAAAGGTGGCAAATCTTCCGCCGTATGTCATATTCATGAATAGAGTTTCTATTGCGTCGTCTGCGTGGTGAGCAAATGCAACTTTGTTCGCTCCATATTTATGAGCAGCTTGATTGATGATAGCTTTTTTCATCCTGGAACAAATCGAGCATGGTAAAAGATTATTCTTCTTGTGTTGATTGAGAATTTTTGCCACGTCTTGAGCAGGTTGAACGATTAAATTAATGTTTTCCTTTTTGCAGAATTCAATCAGTGGATTCGCGTCAGATCCGAATCCTAGATCTATGAATAAAGCGGTAAACTCAAAATTTTTATTTTTGAATTTTGAATAGCGATTTAAAATCTTAATCAAGGCATAGGAATCTTTTCCGCCAGAAAGACCAACGAGAATCTTGTCTCCGTCTTGAATTAAGTTAAAATTGTAATCGGCTTTTCTAATGCAAGCCAGCAATATTTTTTCAGATGTCATGTCTTTTCCTCATATTGATAGATATCTAACGCTATTAATTATATAATATTTGTGGTAAAAACGTATGAAATATAATGGATTAGTGTTATTAGATAAAAAAAGAGGTCAATCGACCACGCGCGAAGAAGTCGGATTAAAGAGAATCTTTTCCACCAAAAAAGTTGGACACGCTGGCACTTTAGATCCTTTTGCGACTGGTCTCATCATTTGTGGAGTCAACAAGGGAACCAAACTTTTGAACGAATTGGAAAGCGCGGATAAAACATATGTAGCAAAGTTGAAATTAGGTATTAAAACTACCTCAGCAGATATTACTGGAGATATTATTGAAAGAAAAGAAGTTGAAGAGCACAGCGAACAAGAGACGAGAGAAGTTCTTTCTTCTTTCCAAGGCGAAAGCATGCAACTTCCACCAATGTACTCCGCCTTAAAAATTGATGGAGTGCCTTTGTATAAATTGGCGCGAAAGAATCAAATAGTCGAACGCAAGAAAAGAAAGATTAATATAAAAGAAATAGAATTTATTTCTTACGACAAGGAACAAAAGGAACTATTGTTTATCGCATCGGTTTCAAAAGGAACATATATTCGCACGCTCGGTGAAGATATTGCTAAGAAGATGGGTGAAGTTGGAACTTTAGTTGAGTTGAGACGAACGAGAGTTGGAAGATTTAGCGTAAAGCAAGCGAAAAAAATTGAAGATATAAAAACGGAAGATATCATCGACATTTCCCGCTTCTATTCAGATATATACCACTTAAAAATCGATGGGGAGAACGCTAAGCGAGCTAGAAATGGAGCTGATATAAAATTGGATTTGGATAAAAATGTAGTTCTATTAGTTGATGCCGACGAATGTGCTATCGCCCTTTATAAAAATATAGGAAGAGGTTGGTTTAAAGTTGTTAAGGAGTTCGTATGATTGAATATAAACTGAATGGTAAAATAGGTTCCTTCAAAGGAAGCAAAGAAAAAATAAACCTTTGTTTAGGTTTTTTTGATGGTTTACACGTCGGTCATAAATATTTGATACAACAGGCGAAATCTATAGATGCAAAATTAGCTGTACTGACATTTGAAGGATCTTTAAAAAGAATTACTAAGAAGAGAAAAGAAGGAATTATCACTACAGTTGCAGATAGAAGAGAAAGTTTGAGCGCTTTAAATGTTGACTATCTTTACGTTGTTGAATTCACACGGGAACTGATGCAACTTTCACCCATTGAATTTATTCAAAAATATTTGAAACCACTGAATATTAATAAAATATTTGTAGGAGAAGATTTCCGCTTTGGTCGCAAAGCCAAAGGTGATGTTGAAATGTTAAAAAAATACTACGATGTCGAAGTCGTAGGATACATTTTGGATAACGGAAAGAAAATATCGACCTCGACAATAATCAAATATATAACCGAAGGTGAAATTATGCGAGCTAATCGATTGCTTGGAAGAAAGTATTTTATTAAAGGTGAGGTAGTTCATGGGTATAATGCTGGAACCACAATTACGGGTTTCCCTACCGCTAACATTCAATTGACTAGCGATTACGTTCTTCCTCGCAATGGAGTGTATGCAACTAAAATTGAAATTGATGGCAAAGAGTATGACTCTATGACAAATGTAGGAATACATCCCACGATAAATAAATTGAGGCAATCTATAATTGAAACGAATATTTTCGAATGCAACACTGATATCTACGGGAAAAAAGTAAAATTAAACTTCGTTAAATTTATTAGGCACGAGAAAAAATTCAAATCTATCGATCAATTAAAGTCACAATTGGTAATTGACCGAGAAAATATTAAGCGAGTACTTGATTGATTTCCTTAGGATTCAAAACATCTTGGTATGATTTGTCCATTTCCAAAAGCAATTTAGCAAATTTACTTTCAGCGATGATTTGTTTTCTATTATTGCGAGCCAATTCAGCTATGGAATCAATTAATTCTTTTTCAATGTTTTGCTGCTCATATCCTTTTATAAGGGTAAGATCAGTGATATTTACAATTGAACAATTTTTCATTGCGTAGGTTAAATAACCTACTTTTTTATCATTTTGAAAAGCAACTAGTTTTCCTTGTTTGTGATCGGTATATAGTACTATTTCTAAATTCATGATTATGTATCCTCTTTAAATCGTAATTAATTATACAAAATTTTGAATCTAAAAATGGGATATATCACTCGTACAACATGAATTTAATATCAATGAATAATTATATAATAAGGGTGAAAATGCATAAAAAATGCTATTAAAAAAATTCCAAAAAGAAAACTAATACAGCAATTGTTATTTAAAAAGCTGCATTAGTTTTAGAAATAAAAGATACGGTTATTTCTTTAAGAAAAATTGCGATATAAACAATTAATCTATAGGTTTCATAGTCGGGAACAGTATAACGTCGCGAATTGAATCTGATCCAGTAAAGAACATAATCATGCGGTCAATTCCAAATCCAATACCACCTGTCGGGGGTAAGCCATACTCTAAGGCATCAAGGAATGATTCGTCGAGTTCATTCGCTTCCTCGTTTCCCTTTTCTTTTTCTTTAACTTGAGCTTCGAACCTTTCACGCTGATCCAATGGATCGTTCAATTCAGTATAGGCGTTACAAAATTCCTTGCAGCAAATAAACAATTCGAATCTTTGAGTGAATCTCGGATCCTTCTCATCTTTTCTTGCTAAAGGTGTAATTTCGATTGGATGTCCATAAACTATGGTGGGTTGTATTAGAGAATCTTCAACGTACTTTTCAAAGAAAGCGTTGACTACGTGTCCATAAGTGAAGTGAGGCTCGACAGGAACGTCGTTTTCTTTGGCTAACTTTAAGGCTTCTTCAGTGGATGTGACTTTAGCAAAGTCAATTCCAGTTTTTTCCTTAACAAGGTCAACCATCGATGCTTTCTTGAAATCTTTGCTGAGATCAATTTCATGACCAAGCCAAGTTATAGTTGTACTTCCAGTGACATTTTTAGCAATGTTTTTGAACATATTTTCGGTTAAATCCATCATGGATTGCAAATCACCGTATGCTTGATACAATTCCATAGAAGTGAATTCAGGATTGTGAGTTGTATCCATTCCTTCGTTGCGGAACTGTCTACCAATTTCATATACTCTTTCCATTCCACCAACAATCAATTTTTTCAAGGCTAATTCTGTAGCAATTCTTAGATAAAAATCTTTATCTAATGCGTTGTGGTGTGTGATGAAAGGACGAGCGGAAGCACCGCCGAGAATTGGTTGAAGTATAGCAGTTTCAACTTCCACAAATCCGAGCCCATCTAAATAGTGTTGAATCTCACGGATTATTTTCGGACGCATAAACGCGATCTTTCGAGCTTCATCGTTCATGATTAGGTCAAGATAACGTTTGCGATATCTTTCTTCGATATCGGTTAACCCGTGGAATTTTTCCGGAAGAGGTTTTAAAGCTTTTGTGAGGTGGGTGAACTTGTTGACTCTCAAGGTTAATTCACCTGTTCTCGTCTTCATCAAAGTTCCTTCAACACCAACAATATCACCTAAGTCGGAAAGTTTGAAAACCTTATAATTATCTTCTCCAACATTATCTAAACGAATGTAGCATTGAAGCATTCCTTGTCTATCTTGAATGTTAAAGAAAGATGCTTTCCCCATCTTTCTAATAAATCTAATACGACCTGCTAGGATGAAAGAATCATTATTTTGTTCTAATTCTTCTTCAGTGAATTCTTTGTATTTTGTCTTTAATTCTTCCGAGAAGGAATTTCTTTCAAAGCGATGTCCGAAAGGGTTGACACCTAGCTCTTCGTATCGAGATAGTTTTGCTCTTCGAGCAAGTTCTTGATCGGTGAGTTTTTTCTTTTTAATTTCCATAATATTTATCCTTTGCTTCTGAGTGAGTAACACTCAACTTTTAAATTATATATATATTCTTCTTCAAAGTAAATTGATTGAGAAAATCCATGACTGGTTAAGCGAAATACAAAAGGTGTTATCATTCGTCAGATTTGCTGCTGATATATGTATATTCATTGTCGCATGTGACAACGGGACGGATTTTAGGATCCTTTTTCTTTATTATTGCTCTAAGTTGCTCAAGTATTTTCTTTTTGTTGTTTGTTTCTTCGTAAGGAAAAACTATATCGAAAACAGCGTTGATATGTGTGGGTCCGGAAACGATGCGAAAGTCGTGGAAAGTCAACTTGGTATTTATTTCTTGTAAGGCATCTCTAACAATCTTTTTACACCTATTTGTTTCAGGATCATTAACTTTTATTGGATCCATATGCAAGACTGTATTGATTTTCAAAATCTTTAAACTCTTGTTCTCAAGATTGTCAATCATATCGTGCAACATGAATACATCTTTTGAGCCGTCTACTTCAACGTGAGCTGAAGCAAATGTAGCACTCGGTCCATAGCAATGTATCTTAATGTCGTGGACCCCCAAAACCTCAGGGGTTGATTCAAGCAATTTGATGAATCTTTGAACTATTTCTTTTTCAGGGGTTTCGCCAATCAGCATATTTGCGGCTTGCCGCAAAATATCTATTCCAGAATAAATAAGAAAAATGGAGACAAGAATAGCCAATATACCATCGATTTGAGTAAATCCGGTGAAATAGGAAATAACAATTCCAAGTATTACAAATACAGTCGAAATCACATCATCTCGAGAGTCAACAGCAGTTGCTTTTAAGGGCATGGAATTTATTCTCTTGCTCAAAGAACTGTACAAAAATGATTGAGTTAATTTGATTAAAATTGTCAAACACAAAATTATGAAAGAAACCCAGGGAAAGGATTCGTACTTATCACCGGGATACACTATTGAATTTATCCCCTGGATAACAATGTTAATTCCTAAAGATATGATAACTACTGAAATGATAAGAGAAATGATATATTCCATTCGATGATGACCATAAGGGTGATCGCGATCTGCAGGCTTAGAAGATATTTTATATCCGAATAGGGTTAATCCCGATGTACCTATGTCTCCAAGGTTGTTGACAGCATCAGCAATAACGGAAATACTTCCGGAAAGTAGTCCAATTATTATTTTTGAAAGAAAAGCAACAAAATTAGATATTAACCCAAATATTGATCCTAATACTCCGTATTTTGTACGAACCTTCGAATCTTTGACATTCTTATAATCCTTAACAAATAATTTCAATAAAAATTCTGTCATAATAAGTTCCTTCTTTGCATATAATAATATCATTATTTTTGTTTTTTTTATAATTATATACAAGATATATATAAAATATAGTAATGTTTTATTCCGCGAGAAAGAAAAGCATAAGATAGAATCACTCAATTAATTGAGTATAATCTTCAATTAATTATACGTAGATACTAAAACTGTTTCATTTTCTCTATATTGAAAAGTTTGCGAAGGTATAAATAACCTCCGAAAATAGAGGTGGAACTTCCAATAATAAATTATTACCTAAGGGTTTTTATTTAAATTTTTATATTCTCTATATTATATCCTTAGAAAAAATTCTTAGAAAAAGTTTAGAAAGAGCGAAAAATTTTCACATATAAATATTCAAAAATAAAACAACAATATGTAGGAAATAAACTAAAAACTTAGGTAAAAGATTTTTTAATTAATTGTTGAAAAACTATTGTTTCATATTGTATTTTAAATGTGATAATATAATATAGTTATGAAAGGGGAAACCAATGCCTTACACAAAACGAAAAAAACAAGACGCAATATCGACAAAGAAAATTTTTTCAATAATCGCAGTTGCGGTTGGAGTATTGAGCTTCTTACTGTTGTTTGCAAACGGATTGTCATATGAAAATGACAACATACAGGGATATTATTACAATTTCAATATGTTCAAGATGATATTCGGATCGGAATACACTGGAGTTAATCCCGGATTGTTATCTGCATTTATCATCATGGCCATCGGTATAATATTAGCCTGGTTTATGCAAAAATCTGATATTGTCGGATTTATATCAATCGCATTCTTTGTGACTTCAGCAGTTCTTTGGTTATGCACAATTCCGCTCTATGGAAATTATGATGCGGGTTTAGGAGCAGCTGCAATTTGGCTAGGAATTCTCAACTTAGTGGACGCCATTCTTATCTTTGTTGGAATTTCATATCGTTAATATTTTTAATAATAAATCCCGGCAATCGGGATTTTTTTTATGGAAAAGCCGCCCAGTGTTTACTAGGCGGCTTTAATATTGGGGATGCAATATTTTAATTTATGTTTGTAGCAAATGAAGTATCTTCTTCTGCTTTATCAAATCTATCGTAGAGATCTTCAATTGTTAGTCTATTTTTCTCACTCGAGGAGAAATCAGCTATTATTCTTCCATTTGATAACATTATTAAACGATTTCCATATTTCAAGGCGTCACGCATATTGTGCGTAATCATCAAAGTTGTCAATTTGTTTTCTTCGACCAAATCTTTAGTCAATTCCATAATTTTCTTTGAAGTTTTGGGGTCTAAAGCTGCGGTATGCTCATCTAGAAGTAGTAGTTTTGGCTTTTTTAAGATAGACATCAACAGTGTGATTGACTGTCTTTGCCCTCCCGAAAGTGTACTTATTTTTTCGTGCAGTCTATTCTCGATTCCTAGATTTAGCGGAGTAAGATGACGAGCATATACTTTTTCATATTCTTCCTTTAATGCCCAGCTTAATCCTCTTCTTTCGCCGCGTTTAAAGGCGAGAGCTAAATTTTCTTCAATTGATATATCTCCAATAGTTCCAACATTCGGATCTTGGAAGACGCGACCAATGTATTTTGCTCGTTTGAAATCCTTTAACTGAGTCACGTCAGTATCATCAAAATAGATTTTCCCCGAAGTTGGTAGATAAGATCCGCTGATAGTGTTTAGCAAAGTAGATTTTCCAGACCCATTAGATCCAATCACACTTATGAAATCTCCATCGTTTATGGTTAAGTTTATATCTTTAAGCACTTTGTTGACAGGAAGCAAAGGATTGTTCGATACAAAATCCTTACACAAATGTTCAAGTTTTATCATTTTAGTCGTTCTCCTTTAAAGGTTTTTGACCCTTATTTTTAGCTCGTTTTGAAATGAATTTTTTTATTTCTGGTATGACTACCACGAAGGTTATTAAAATTCCTTTTAACAAATTCAAATAGTTTGTGTTAAATCCTGGTATTTGAATGATAATGTCGATAATGAGCCAATAAATAATTCCGCCGAGTGCGACCGAAAAGAGGGAAAGTTTGAAAGATCTGTGTCCCAGTAGAACTTCACCTAGGAAAATGATGGTGAGACCGATAACAATGCTACCTTTTCCTGCATCCGGTGAAACGTGCTTGATCATTTGACCATACAGAGCCCCAGATAAAGAGATGAGAATAGCTGAGAAAACCATTCCCAATAAATAACGGGAATTCGTGTTAATTCCTTGAGCTCGCGCCATGTTTATGTTCTTACCGGCCGCTCTTAACGAAAGGCCCAGCTCTGTTCCAAAGAACCAGTACATAAGTGCCATTATTCCAAGAGTTATGAACCCCAGAATTAACAGTTTGCTGACAACATAGTTATCAATCACGGTATTTAATCCTGTAAATATAGTGTATGTATCGGTGTTTAAAGATATGTTTCCGCTGGATATAATGACATTCGGAGAATATAACGCGACCATTATTATGATACCAGCAAGCAGTGGATTAATTTTAAAATATATATGTAGACATCCGTTGATAAATCCGATAATTCCACCAAGAATCACCGCAATGAGAATCGCTAGTATAGGATGAATTCCATTGTTTACAAAAAGCAAAGATAAAATTCCCGCAAAAGGAAACAGCGATTCAACCGACAAATCAGCAACGTCTAATATCCGATAGGAAACAAACACACCGAGGGCAAATATGGTCCATATTAACCCTTGAGTAGGTGCGTCAGTTCCAAGAAATTCCAATATTGATCCCCAATTCATTTTCTTAGGCTTCCTGACTTTCTAGTATGGCTTGAATTGATTCGGGAATGGCTATTCCTGTATTTGTGAAGAAATCTTCTCGAAGAGAAAGAGGGAAAGATTCCGATTTTGAGCAAGGAATTGTCGAAATGTCAACTCCGTTCAAAATTTTTGCCGCCATTTTTCCAGTGGTTTCTCCGAGATTTTCGTAATCAACAGAGTAACCTAGTGATCCACCTTCAGCTGTGACTAGAGCATCAGCGCAAACAGTGAGAATTTTGTTCTCTTCAAGCGTATCTTTCATGCCTTCAATTGCAAGGGCAATTGTGTTGTCGGTGGGGATGAATAATCCTTGTACTCCTTGGGCTACGAAATTTTGAATTGTTGAATCAATCTCGGTTTGCGAAGATATTCCTCCATCGACTAAAGTTAATCCCAATTCCTCACAGGCTTCTACTGCCTCATTTTTTTGAATGATCGAATTAGATTCAGCAGAATTATAAATAATACCAATCTTATCTATTCCTTCAAACTCTGTAAATAATTCTATATTCTTGTCCGTCGGGCCAGCGTCGGAAGTACCAACGACATTCCCATGTTCTGTGAAAGATGTTACAAGGCCAGCCGCAACCGGATCGGTAACCGCTGAGAATAATACTGGCGTATCCTTTCCTTGATCTTCTACCGCATTTTTTAACGCTTGTGATGAACCAGTAGATATCCCGAATACCATATCGGAATTTGTCGCTAAATTGATAGCCATCGAATCTTGAGTTGACGAGTCTCCTTCCGGATTTTGGATTGTGAATTTAACATTTTCGCCATCGACAAATCCGGCATCTTCAAGAGCGGAAATAAATCCATCTTTACAGTTTTCCAAAGCATCGAAAGTACCGAACTGTAGGATTCCAATCTCAGTCAAATCGCTTCCGCAAGAGGATAGACCCATAGCAGATGTGGTCGCTACGCCTAGTAGTAATAGTAAATTTAGTTTTTTCATTTTGTTAACCTCCATTTTAATTTTTATTTTAAAAAAACCTGAGTATAAATTACCCAGGTTCAGTATTTTTTAATTTTATCTTAACCTTGGTAATTTATATTCTTACCAAGGAATTGCTACTATTATTTTCCTTGAGAAAGAATACCGCTTGAATAGCAGTAATAATAGTAGTAATAAAAAGAGGCGTTAAAAGATGAGCTTGTGATTTTTAAATCTAAAGACATAATTTTTTCCTCCTTTTTTGGTTGTTTCAAATGTATCACGTATAAAAATTGATGTCAACAAATTTTTAAAATAAACCAAAAGAGAAAAATACTGCGAGGAATTGTTATATTAATTTATTGCAAGTATTGAATGTATAATCAGTGAAGAGGGTCATAAAATTTTGCGGAAATATTAATTAATTATATTTTTGGCCGATTATATTTGCTATTAAGTAAAAATGTGACAAATTATAAGTAGTGGGAGGAATACCGGAAGTTAAGGCTATTAGATATTTGTAGTCGTTGTTCGTGTCAAATTCGTTTACGAGCCTGGTCATGGAATAAGTCGATTAGTATTGTAAGCTTTAAGTGATTAGTTCGATCCGATTGCGTTAGATTCAACGCGAAGTAGTATTCCTCCCCACTTACTTCTATAAAGGAATATTTTATATAAAACAACCCATATAAATGACACGAGTTGGACCGCCTTAGATGGTGTTTTTTTCCTTTGTTCCAAATTATTATTAACCTTGTTATATTTTCCCTGATGTAATAATATTAGTCAGTAAATAATTATGTATTTAGATAGAAGAAATTATATTAAAATTATCTTTGTTGCATTTATCCGTTTTTTTGGTGATGCGCTATTTTACGCATTTTTAACTAGATATTTTTCAACTCTTGGTTTCACGAATATACAGGTTGGCATACTTTTAGGAGTGATTCCGGGGATGGCAATCTTAGGAAATATTGTTTTATCAAAAATAGCGACAAATCTAAAAGTTAATAGAATTATATTTATCCTTTGGATTTTGATTGAAGGAACTTTTATTTCTCTAAGTGGCTTTATAACCAACTTTTGGTGGGTACTCTTATTCGATTGTATATGCTGTTTTTGTTCTAATTCTTTTTACAATTTATTCGATACATTTATTATTTATGTCGCAAATAAAGTAGATAAATCATATTCTTCTATTCGAGTGTTTGGAACTATAGCATATATTTTTTCAACTTTCGTCGGAGGAGTTCTCATATCTTCCATTGGATACAAACATGTTTTCTTAGTTGGAGGAATTCTCATGCTTCTTTCTGGAATTGTCTTTGTATTCATCAAATTTGATAGATCGGATTTTGATATTTCAGAACGCGAATCCAAAGAAGCACCAGTTAAGACAAAAGAAGTATTCAAGAGTAAAAATTACATATACTATTTTTTAAGCATAATTTTTATCTTGGGAATTCATTGGAGTTCGGATAATATTTATAATCTCTATACTTCATACCTAGAGATTCCTGATTCTACATTTGGCTATTTCACTTCCGCCTCTATGGTTGTGGAAGCACTGACTTTGGTTGTCGCCTCGAAATTTAGGAAATTTAAATCTTTAAAAGCAATGTTTATTATCTCTGCATCTTGCTTGGTGATTAGACTTAGTATTTTTGCGATTCCGGGATTAAACAACTACGTATATCTTTCCGCACAATTACTGAGAGGTGTGACATACGGATTGATAATATCTGCAAATTTGTATTTGTTATCAGATGTTATAGATAAAAAATATGTGAATAAAGGTTTCTTTTTAGCTGTTGCTGCAAACGAAACACTGAGTGCTCTTATTAATTTGTCTAGCACGACAATAATCAGTGTGACATCTTATACTTTTATATTTATTTCTTTAGCAATTACTGCATTCATTTCAATAATATTTATTGCGTTAATTAAACCCTTAAATACGATTAAAAATCCAGATAAAGAATTTGTGTCGTTAAAGTAAGTGTCTTTTTTCTATAAAAATACTTAATCAAATAACAAATTAAGGAATATAATAAATATAAATAGATAAGGAGAATCTTATGAATATCGATCAGTTGAAAGAATACGTTGGGACTTTACCGGATTTTTCAGGTAAGCCCGCAGTCGCTTTAGAAACTACAATTATTTCTCATGGAATGCCATATCCTAAAAATGTAGAGACAGCGCTTGCTGCTGAAAAGATTATAAGGGATGCAGGGGCAATTCCCGTGACAATAGGAATCCTTGATGGAAAGATTAAAATTGGAATGACTCCGGATGAAATTGAAGAATTCGGGCGTCGTCAAGCGGAAGTTATGAAGGTATCGAGAAGAGATATCGCTTACTGTGTAGCGAGCGGAAAATCAGGAGCAACTACCGTTGCGGCAACAATGATTTTAGCGAATATGGCGAATATTAAGATTTTTGCTACTGGTGGATTGGGCGGAGTTCATAGAGGAGCTCAGGAGACTTTTGACATATCCGCAGATTTGGAAGAATTTTCTCGCACTCCGGTTGCAGTTGTTTGCTCCGGACCAAAAGCCATATTGGATATACCATTGACTCTTGAATACTTAGAAACGAAAGGCGTGGCAGTTGTTGGGTACAAGACAGATGTCCTTCCATTGTTTTACACGGCTAAATCAAATTATAAATTAGAAGCAAAAGTGAACAGCCCCAAAGAGGCGGCTGATCTTATTAACGCGACCGCTACTCTCGGTATTGGACAAGGAATGATCATCGGAAATCCGATTCCTGAACAATACTCTTTAGATGGCGACAAGATGGAAAAAGTCATTGAGCAAGCCGTTTCCGATTGTGAGAAAAAAGGAATAAAAGGAAAAGATACAACCCCATATTTGCTTGCAGGAATAGTTGAATTGACCGGCGGAACCTCCCTTGAATCTAATATAGCCTTAATGAAAAACAATGCTCTTGTAGCCGCAAAAATCGCTAAAGAATTATAAAAAATCCAATAAGAGACGGTATTTATATGAAAAATTAGCAGGGGAAAAGCGACTTAAAAAAAATTAGCACTCAACGCTTGACATTGCTAAAGCAATGATTACAATAATAGTATCAAACGAATTAAGGAGGATTTGTAAAATGATAAAACCATTAAATGACTATGTTGTATTACAGCAGGTTAAGACCGAAAAAAAGGTTGGTAGTATTATTGTTGCAGATACTAAAAATAAATCAAACACTGCGACTGTTGTTGCGGTAGGTCCTGGTCGAAGAAACGACGAAGGAAAATTGGAAAAGATAGATTTAAAAGTAGGTCAAAAAGTTATATATAAAGAATATACATCGACTGACTACGAGGAAAACAATACAAAGTACTTGTTAGTTAGAGCCGATGATATTATCGGAGTTATCGAATAATTAGGGAGGTATTGTTATGGCTAAAGAAATTAAATTTGGTGAAGATGCTAGAAATGAAATGGTCGCTGGAATTGACCAACTAGCTAATACTGTAAAATTGACATTGGGACCGAAAGGAAGAAATGTTGTCTTGGACAAAGGATACGGATCTCCCCTTATTACAAATGATGGAGTTACCATTGCTAGAGAGATTGAACTGAAGAACAAGTTCGAAAATATGGGTGCAAAATTGGTTTACGAAGTTGCTAACAAAACCAATGATACCGCTGGTGATGGAACGACAACCGCTACTATTCTCGCTCAAGCTATTATTCACAAAGGATTGTCCAGCGTGAATAATGGTGCAAATCCAGTATTTGTTAGAAAAGGAATTGAAAAAGCCGGTAAAGCTGTTTCAGAAGAATTGTTGAAGCGGACAAAAGTAATCGACACAAACGCCGATATTGAATCTGTTGCTACCATCTCTTCCGGAGATGTGGAAATAGGTAAAAATATTGCGGAAGCAATGGAAAAAGTCGGTAAAGATGGTGTTATTTCCGTCGACGAATCCCGAGGAACAGAAACCGAATTGGTGGTTACTCAAGGCTTGCAGTACGACAAAGGTTATATTTCGCCTTATATGGTTTCTGATAGAGAAAAGATGGAGTGTAATCTTGAAGATGCATATATCTTGGTTACTGATATGAAAGTAACTAACATCCAAGATATATTGCCTTTACTTCAAAAAGTTGTAGAATCTCACAAACCTTTGCTCATTATTGCTGATGACTTGGAGAGC
>JBAYAI010000024.1:0-15861 GCA_041669865.1 Bacilli bacterium
AAAGATTACAAAAGAACTTAAAAAGCATGACACCCAATGAAATGAGATATCATGCTTATTGTCCTGTTTTGAATCTTTAAATAGTTTTATAACTCTTTGTCTACTTGACAAGGGTCACATCATGTTGTCCGTTTGCGCTTTTCTTTTGGATAGTATTGTATTGCTTTCTCTATTGAGATATTTTGTCATGATACATTATTCTTTTTCGCAATTAGGCTATGACATCTGACCAGAGAGTTTTTTCTCCTGAATATATTGACTTTAAAGTTTCGGCGTCAGTAGAATCATATGTATTTGATTCATTGACAATTGCGACGATTGCATCGGTGCATAACTTATCGTAAGAACCGGCAGCGGCTGGTTCGGAGGATGTTAACTTAATTTCTCTAGAAAGGAATCCTACGTCTAAATCATCAGCCTCTCCTTGAGTTCCTTTGTAAGCTGAACCGGAACCGAGGTGATTGTGATTAGCGATAAAATTTCCGCACAACGGAGAAAATTGATCTGTAAGAGCAATTGACATATCTTCCACGGAAGTGGAACCTCCAAATCTAACCGTAAAGTTAGAATTATCTTGACTAGCAATGGGATAATTTGATTTAATTGACGCCCAAGTTGGTTCATCACCTGATAATTCTAAAATTCCTTTTTCCGCTAGCATTGTTGCTTTTGCTTCAGCGGTTGATAAGAACGCAACAAACGCTTCAACTATTTCACTTACTTCAGTATTTTCGCCAAAGTCTGTTCTTACGCAATAGTTGAAATTTCTATATAATCCGTAAGTTCCGTTTATGACATTTTCTTCAGAAGGTACAACATTTTCAAAATTTAAACCTTTACATCCTGAATCAGATAGAGTGGATAAGGAAATATAACCTATTCCATACTCATCATTTTGAATTTTTTGCATCATGTCTCCGTTACCGGTGACTTCAACTAAATCATCTACCAAAACGCTGTTGTCTTTAACTGCTTCATCAAAATCAATCTTTGACATAAATCCATCTCTAGTTCCTGAATTTGTGTCTCTCGTATAAACCTTAATGTCTTTGGTTGTATCAAAAATATACTGTTGTGAAGAATTTGTGATGTTACTTGATGTAGACTCACAAGATGCTAGTGCCAAGATGGCACAAGCGGCAATAACTGTCTTAAAAATACTCTTTTTCATTTTTCCCTCTTTTCCTATTTCTATCGGATTTCTCTTTACCGATATCTAAAGTATAAAGCGGAAGTATTTTTTGATATATCGTTCTACAGTAAACTAATGTAAAGAAATTGTAAGAGATGGCAAGTAAATGTAAAATTCTTTAATATGAGAATTAAACCTCGTTTTTCGAATGTATAGGCGTTTGGTAAAAATACTATGCAACAACAAACAAACATTATTAATCACGCATGTTGAAATAATGAAAATTTATGAGTATAATTATGGCATTAATAAAGGAAGTGAGTATTATTAATTTTGATTTATAGAGAGAAGCTGGTGGGTGCAAAGCTTCAATCGATTAATAAGAAATCCAACTTCTAAATGTTTATTAATGCTAAAATTCAAACATGAGGTAAGTCTTACTTACGAAATTGGGTGGCACCGCGATAAATTCGTCCCATATATGTGGGATTTTTTTAATCCTAGAAAGAGGTAATAACAATGTTAGACATCAAATTTGTTAGAGAAAATTTAGAAGAAACAATTGAGAGATTGAATACTCGCAATGGCGATTATTCGTATCTACGCGAAATTCCTGAACTCGATTTGAAAAGACGTGAGTTAATTAAGGAAGGAGATGCGCTTAAAGCTGAGAGAAACGAAAAATCAAAGTTAATCGGGCAATATAAGAGAGAAAAGAAAGATTGTTCTGAATTGATAGCAACAATTGGCGACGCTAAGACAAAGATAGCAGCTATCGATAAAAAGATGAAAGAAATCGATGAAAAGATTAGGGATATTTTGCTTAAAACTCCAAATTTACCCGACAAATCCTTACCGGTTGGTAAAGATGATTCATTTAATGTCGAAGTTCGAAGATGGGGAGAACCACGGAAATTCGATTTCAAACCAAAAGCTCACTGGGATTTAGGAAAGTCGCTCGGCTTGTTTGATTTCGACCGCGGAGCAAAGGTTTCAGGACCTCGTTTTACTTTTTACAAAGGAGCATTTGCTCGCCTTGAACGATCGATAGAAATGCTTATGCTCAACACGCACACGGAAGAGTCGGGGTACACAGAAATTCTTCCGCCTTATATGATAAATACAGATTCAATGTATGGAACAGGACAACTTCCTAAATTTAGCGCAGACGCATATAAAATTGAAGGTCAAGAAATGTGGATGACATCCACCGCTGAGATTCCTGTTACAAATTATTACCGCGATGAGATTCTCGATGGTGATTCTCTCCCAATAAAGTTTGCCGCTTATTCCTCTTGCTTTAGATCTGAAGCAGGTTCGGCTGGTAGAGATACACGTGGAATTATACGACAGCATCAATTTCAAAAGGTTGAGTTGGTAAAATTTGTCAAACCGGAAAATTCATGGGATGAACTCGAAAGTTTAACAAACGATGCAGAAAAGATTCTAAAAAAGCTCAATTTGCCATATAGAGTTGTTTGCTTATCGACGGGTGACGTTTCTTTCTCTTCAGCGAAAACATATGATATCGAAGTGTGGTTACCTTCTTATAACGACTATAAAGAGATTTCATCTTGCTCGAATTTCTTAGATTATCAAGCCCGTAGAATGAATATAAGATTCAAGCGAGATAAAGATTCAAAAACAGAATTAGTCCATACCTTGAACGGTTCCGGTCTTGCCATTGGTAGAACGGTTGCAGCAGTAATCGAAAACTATCAAAATGAGGATGGTAGTATTACAGTTCCTGAAGAATTGAGAAAGTATATGGGAACTGATATTATTAAGTAATTTTGTGAAATATTATAGAGAATATTGAAAAATATTCTCTTTTTTTGTGAATTTTTATATACATATTCCAAAAAAATCTTTGAATTTATCCAATCGAGTATTAAAATATAAACAGTTAAAATTTCAAATAAAGGAGTATCTATGAAGAGTGAAGACACAAAAGTCGATACTATTTATGTGCGCCAAAAAAACAAACTCACAAAAAAAGAGTGGTACTGGATTCTTTACGATGTAGGAAACAGTGCTTTTACGATGGTTGCATGTTCATTGTTTGCCCTGTATTTTCAGTTGCTGTGTGATGATTATGGTATCAGCACAACACTCGGTGATAGTTACTGGGCGTATGCTACCGCTACAGTTACAGTGATAGCTGTGTTGCTCGGACCGCTCGTCGGTGCGCTGTCAGATATGAAAGGTTTTAGAAAACCCATATTTATGACATTTACGATTCTCGGTGTTTTGGGATGTGTTGCCTTAGGTCTTCCGATGTACTATATCTTGTGGTTAGTTATCTATGTTGTAACAAAGGTTGTTTATTCTGGAGCGCTGATGATTTATGATTCGATGCTTGGAGACACGACCTCAGATGATAAGATGGATAAGGTTTCCTCATATGGATATGCTCTTGGATATATTGGCAGTGTCATACCTTTTATCATTGGAGTTGCGATTGTCGCTCTTGGTTTTGGCGATACCATGGAAGAGAGCTTGGGAGTCAAGACAGGATACATCATTGCTTTTGCTATTAATGCACTTTGGTGGCTCGTTTTTTCCATTCCGCTGTTTCGTACTTACAAGCAAAAAAATTTTGTTCCGAAACACAAGCACGTTATAGGTGATTCTTACAAAAGAATATTTCAGACATTTAAATTGGCGAGGAAAAATTATGCTGGTGTTTTCCTATTCCTAATTGCCTTTTTCTTCTATATTGATTCTGTTTATTCAATTATCGATCTCGCGATAAAAATTGCTGGATCACTCGGAGATGGAACTCTAGATTCATCACAAGCTTTGATTGTCTTGATTGTGGTTCAGTTTATTGCGTTCCCTTCTGCAATTGCAATAAGCAAACTATCGAAGAAATTTAATACGGAAGTGATGATAGGAGTTTGTATAATAGGATATCTATTCATTACTGTATTTGCCGTTTTCATTAGTGCTATGTGGATGTTCTGGTTCATGGCTGTGTGCATTGGACTGTTCCAAGGCGGAATACAGTCGCTATCGCGATCGTATTTCTCACAAATTATTCCTCGACAAAAGTCCGGAGAATTGTTTGGATTATACGATGTATTTGGAAAAGGCGCTTCATTCTTGGGAGCCTTTCTCTTTGGTGTTATTAATTCAGCAACCGGTTCAGCGAACTTAGGACTGATCCCTTTGTCTATACTAGTTTTCATCGGTTTTATATTCTTTATATTAGCAGTAAGATACAACCGTCGACATGCAGCAGAAATAGCTGAGTTTAGAAAAGAACTTCCTGAGAATAAAAAAGAAAATAACTTAGATTACATGTATTAACAAATCATTTATCTCGGATTTCTTTGAAAAAATTTGTGAGTATTTCTTCGCATCTATCATCTTTGATATAGTGAATCTCCAAGCCATCAATGGCTGGAGATACTCCGTAGTGAGTGAAAGCACCTTTGACTGGATCCAGTGCGGAAAAGTATATCTCCTTGATGTGAGAATTTATTATTGCACCTAGACACATTAGACAAGGTTCTAATGTGACATATATCCTACACCCACTTAGATTTTTGTTTTTCAATATCGCAAAAGCGTCTTGTAGAGCGAGGAGTTCGGCGTGGGCTGTGGGATCTTGATTTTTTTGAGACAAATTGTGGGCGACCGAAATGACTTTTCCCTCACGGACAATGACGGCACCACAAGGGATTTCTCGCTGATCGTATGCTTTCTTGGCTTGATCATAAGCCAAATCCAAATATTCTTTGTTGTTCATAATTTCGCTTTAGTAAAAAACCACCGCACATGATATTCAAACTTAAGGCTGCTTGCTTCCGCACCTGACCTGGTTCGTAAAAATACCATCGCGATGGCATATTTAGTATACATAATTAGTTGGTGATTTTTCAAACAGTTTAACCATTAATATACAAAACTTTTAAATCAGTAATATTATTTTTATAGAAATTAAATTATATGTAGTTATGATATAATTATTACGTAAAGGAATATATTTGATGATATCAATATTTGCTGATGCAGAACACATTAAATCTATTACAATTTGGGCGGTAGTCATACTTGTCCTCACCGTTTTATTTGGTTTGGCAATATATTATATAAAAAGATCTTTTACTCACAGGTGCATTTATGTGAACGTTACTGTCGGTGGGAAAGTAGTTAAGACTCAAAAGCAACACTATAAGATAGGGGAGGAAGTAATAGTTAATACGCTTGTGCTGCCTAAGACCTATCAAGGATATAGAGCTTTTAAAATTGAGAGCGACGCTGACATAGCCGAGGGATCACTCGTATCTTTTAAGATGCCTAATAAGGATGTAAATATTTATTTTCGGAAAGTGGAGCAAGAGGATAAAACCATAAAAAAGGATCGGCAGATAAAGATGAGAAACGTTCCGATTCCACGCTACATTAAAAAGAAAGCGGATAGGGAAGTTATCCCAGTCATACTTATGAACTTAAACGAAGTAAAAAAATATATAAGAAATAGTAACTCAAATAAATATTTCCCGGTGATAAACTGCTATAAATGTGCAAAATCTGAGGGAAAGGATGTTTTGATTCTTTACAATGGAGATTTGATATACGCTATTTTGATATATTCCGACATCACATTTAAGGTCTTTTTTAGATCAGATGCTAACTATGTAAATGAAAGCATGGATATTGTTGACTCCCTCGTTAAAATAAAAAATGACATTTACTCATTCGTGCTAGATTATTCTTTTGAGACGAAAGAGCAATTTTTCACTATACTCAACCACGCTTATGAGTACATACTCTACATATCTTATGTTAAGGAAGGTGAAGAATACTTAGCTGACAAAGATACTGTTGAAAAATTCAACCGCGACATGCTTTCGCTAAATATTGAAATTTCTCGAGAGTTTGATCCGGTCTTTGACAAAGCGATAGCTGAAGCAAAGAAATTCAAGAAACTACAGCAAAGAATTGCTGAGAAAAAGAGAGAATTGGACAAACCTCTCATAACGGCGAAGCAAAAAGTTCTCAAAGAAATTGAAGAAAACAACGAGTATATTGACCCTCACAATGTTGATGATTTTATTGCTCCTATCAATATTACGGAGGATAAATATATCGAAACCACCAAAGAGCCTGAAAAAGAACGCATCCACGATTTGCCGGGGATATTTGAAAGTTTGGGCGATATTCCTGTTGCTCATCCAGCAAAGATTGCTTTCAATAAAATTGTCGATTATATAATGATGCGCAAAGATATGGTTTCGTTGACTATTGATGTTCCTAGAGATATAAAGAGGGACATGGCCGAGATGAAATTTATCTCCAGCACTTTTGCCCTCATTTGTTTAAAGAACAATCAATATATTATCTTCATGAAATTGGATGAAGACTATGCTAATAAGACCTTGATAAAGAAGCATAAAAATGTTGAGCACGTTAGAAACGGAGAGGAATACGATTGGTATAAAGTCACTCTCGACAAGTCGTTCAAATCTTACGAAGAAATTTATGATGTCTTATTGAATTCGTACGAATACACCAAAAAATGTTATTATAGAAGGTACTCTTGATTGAATATAATCTCAATTATATGATATATAGTATAGGAAGATTTAATAAATATATTGCAAAAAAGTAAAAGGTTTTATATACTTTACTAGCAAGTCTGTTTGGCAAAATCCAAACTGAAAGGAGATCTATAAAAATGAAAAAAGGAATTCATCCTGAATATCATCGCTGCAAAGTAACTTGTGTTAACTGCGGCACTACCTTTGAGACTGGTTCGGTTCTCGATGAGATTAGAGTAGATACTTGTTCACATTGTCACTCTTTCTACACAGGAAAAGCTGGATCAATCACTACCGATGGACGTATCGATCATTTCAACAAGAAATACGGCCTCAACACTAAAGAAGAAAAGTAAATTAAAGTTGAAGAAATTAGCCGCTCAATTGAGCGGTTTTTTCGTGAAAAAAAGTAGCAAAAAAATGGTAATATTTTCATGAGTGTTTATTTACATATGTTATAATTAACTGGTAGAATACGTTAAGGAGATAACGAATATGGAAAAGAAAAAAACCTTTTATATTTCTACTCCTATCTACTATGCATCCGCTAATCTTCACATTGGACATTCCTACTGTGAAATTATTACAGACTCCATTGCTAGATATAAGAGAGAAAGAGGATATGATGTGTTTTTCTTGACCGGTGCTGATGAGCACGGTGAAAAGATAGCTAAAAACGCAGAATTAGCAGGAAAGTCTCCTCAAACTTTTGTGGACGAAATTGCTAATAACTTCAAATCAACATGGGGAAAATTAAAGATCTCAAATGATGATTTTATCAGAACCACTGATCCTAGACATGTCGCTTTAGTAAAAAAAGTTTTTACTAAATTGTACAATCAAGGTGATATTTATAAAGGAAAGTACCAAGGTTGGTATTGCACGCCAGATGAATCTTTTTGGACGGAATCTCAGCTCGGTCCTAATCACACATGCCCCGAATGTGGAAGACCCGTTCAATTAAAAGATGAAGAGGCATATTTTTTAAATGTTAAAAAGTACATTCCTCAACTGCTGAAGTTCTACGATGAACATCCTGGATTTGTTCCTGGAGGGAAATTGAATGAAATGATTAACACTTTCATTAAGCCAGGACTTGAGGATTTGTGCATAACTAGAACGACATTTGATTGGGGGATACCGATAGACCAAGACCCTAAACATGTTGTCTACGTTTGGATCGATGCCTTGCTCAATTACTTATCCGCTCTTGGTTTTTTGTCGGATGATGATTCGAAGTTTAAGAAGTACTGGTCTAAAGATACAGAAATAGTTCAGTTTGCTGGAAGGGAAATCAATCGTTTCCACACCATATATTGGCCGATATTATTATTTGCCTTGAACCTTAGAATTCCTGATACCATATTTATTCATGGACTGCTGTTGACTCGCTCAGGAGTCAAACTTTCGAAATCGCTCGGAAACGCTCCTTCTCCTCTTCCATTGATCGATAGATATTCTCTAGATGCCTTGCGTTACTACATGGTAAGAGAAGTTCCAATCGGAGATGATGGATCATTCACCCCAAAGCAATTTATCGAAAGAATAAATAACGATCTTGTTAATAACTACGGGAATCTCTTAAATAGAAGTTTGTCTATGATAAAGAAATACTACGACGGCGTTGTTCCTGTCTATGTTGAACCCAAAGGCGAACTGACCCGCAAGATATATCAAGATATCAACTTGTATTTGAAAGAATATGAATTGCAAATGGACGCCTACAATATTACTAAAGGTGCGGATGCTGCTATGAAATTGATAAATTTAGGAAATAAATATATCGAGGACCAAGCACCTTGGACTTTAGCAAAAAGTGAAAACACTAAAGCTGAACTCGCAGAAACCATATATGCTCTTTGCGAAGTTTTGAGAATAGGTTCAATTATTCTTCGCCCCTTCTTGGTGGAAAAAGCACCGGAAGCTTTAAAGCAACTCAATGTTCCACCAGAATTAACCAAGTATGATTCCATTCGTGAAATTGGGAAGTTAGGTGGCGTTATTACCAATAAAGGTGAACAGTTGTTCCCTAGATTGGATCGAGAAGTAGAGACGAAATTTCTTGCTGAATTAATCGATGGTCGTCCTGGAGAAAAAGAATAAGTTACTTTTAAAGTTAAGCCATTTTAGGCTTAACTTTTTTTTAGAGGTATTATTATGGAAATGGTAAAAAACATCGTTGTTGTCCTACTTGCTGTCACTTTGATCTTTCTATTGTTGTTTACCGCGAGTCAGTATTCTCACACTTCGCTTAGACGAAAGCAAAAACTCTTGAAGTTTAAAGGAATATATTTTGCTCATCGCGGTTTGTTTGACAACAAAACTGACCATCCGGAAAATAGCTTAAAAGCTTTTGAGATGGCGGTGGAAAATGGATATGGAATTGAGTTGGACACTCAGCTAACTAAAGACAAGCAAGTTGTGATAGTTCACGATGAATCTTTGCTTCGCAACTGTGGGATTGATAAAACTATTCAAGAATGTACATATGAAGAACTGAAGCAATACAAATTGTTCAATTCGAATGAAACTATACCTTTGTTTAAGGACGTCTTGAAAGTTGTTGATGGCAAAGTTCCACTGATTGTTGAAGTGAAAGTGGGAGCCGATTATTTAGAAACAACAGTAAAAGGTCAAGAGATTCTAGATGAATATAAAGGGCCGTATGTTGTTGAATCATTCAATCCGAACGTTCCGCGATGGTACAGGAAAAATAGGAAAGATATAATTCGTGGACAACTCGCGTATAATTCCTTGAGAGACAGGAATAACAAAATGCCATATTTCTTGAAATTTTGTCTATCAAATACCATGTTTAACATAATTTCTAGACCCGATTTCATCGCGTATAAATGCAATAATTCTCATCATATTTCAAACTTTATCTGCAAGTATATATACGGATTGATAATGGTGACTTGGACTGTTAAGTCTCAAAGAGATTTAAATAAGAAGGAAAAATTCTTTGACATACTTATCTTCGATTCTTTCATACCTCAAAAACGCACATCTTATCAAAGAAGAAGAAAGAATAAAAAGAGAAGATTAAAAAGTCTTTACAAATATGGACAAATATAATAATATAAACACGCTATTAAAATTTAAGTTGTAAAAGAAAGGCGGTTTTTTAAATGCGAGAAAAAGTTATCTTAGTTTGTACCGAATGTTTGTCCCGCAATTATCAAGTGAAGAAGAAAAAAGGCGACGAGCGCTTGGAATTGAAAAAATACTGCCCTAAGTGTAAAAAGCACACTCTACACAAAGAAACTCGTTAGTTTAAGGAGGCTTAATATGAACAAAATTAGAAATTACTTTAAAGGTGTAGGCATCGAAGCAAGACGAGTAAGATGGCCACGTAAGAAAGTTCTTTGGAACGCTGTTGCTGTCGTCACCATTATCACTGTATTTGCTGCTGTTGTCATTTTCTATGAAGACTGGCTCACGCTTCGACTTATGCAAGGATTTGAAGAGGCCTTTTCTAATGAAGTTGAAACAACATCCGAGACGGCTGCGAGAATAGTTACATTTATTGGAGGATTATTATAATGAAAGATGAAGAATTAGAATTAGAGAAAGAAGAAAAAGAAGAAGCGGTCGAACCGGAAAAAGAAGAAAGTACTGCTGATTCTAACGATTCTAAAGATAAATTTAGCGAAAAGCAGTGGTATGTGGTAAACACCTATTCAGGAAGAGAAAAAATCGTTGCTAATTATTTGGAATCGAGAAAACAAACCATGCATATGGAAGATCTTATCTTCCGCATTGTTGTCGCTGAAAAAGAGGAAATTGTTCTTGATAAAAAGACAAATAGACCGGCGACAAATAAGAAGGGCGAAGTTAAGAAAAAGATAGTTAACTTGTATCCTGGTTATATTTTTGTCGAAGCAATCATGTCAGATGAAGCTTGGTATGTCATTAGAAACACCCAAGGTGTTACTGGCTTGGTTGGGTCTTCAGGTGCTGGTACAAAGCCTTTCCCCATTCCTCGCGAGGATATGATGCCCATTTTGAAGAAGATGAATTTGGTTGAAGCAGTTTCCAAAGGTGCATATGCTGTTGGAGATAAAGTTACTATCATCGACGGTGCCTTTGCTGATGAAGAAGGTGAAATTACTGCAATCGATATTGATAACTCAACTGCAAGTGTTACACTTACCTTCTTTGGTAGACCTACAAATGTCGATGTTCCATTTGCATCGATTCAAAAAATCTCATAATTTGACTTATTACGATTAATAATAAAAACTACTATTGGATGTTGCGGTAGTAGTTTTTATATATTTTTACTTTTTTATGTGCTATTGCTAGAATATTCGACTATTAAAAGTATTTTGTTTTTATTTTGTCTATAATTATTCTAAAATAATATATAATTATATATAATTGATAAACCACTACAAAAAGTAATATATTATAAGAATACGAAACGGAGGCTAAAGAATGCCTAATTTAAACAGAAACAATAATTCTAACTCACGCTCAAATAGACCGTTCAAGACCAGTTATTTGTACTTGATTGCGATAATACTAATAGCAATTTTTGCTTATGTGTTTGTGTCTAATTACAACAGTCAGACAATTAATAATTACACAGATGCAGATATCGCTTCACCTGATGGTGAACTTTACACCATTTTATATGAAGAAGATGTTAAAGAGTTATCTGTGGAGAATCACATTGAAGGCGGATATTACTACCTTACTGGATCTTATGCTAAAGATGGAAATGAAGTTGAACTTCAGTATTTCACTGCAACTATAAACAGTGATAATGAAACAGCAATAGATTATTTTATATATATTGTTAATACTAGAAGTGTCACTGACGCAGAAGGAAATATATATCCATATTACGGTGAAGCAAATGGAATATATACCTTTGTCGATTACTCGACAGAAACTAGTTTTGCCGATTATTTGCCTACTATAATTATTTGGGCAATTGTTATAATTGCTGGTTTTTACTTATTTAATAGATTGTCAAAATCCATCGGTGCATCTGGTGGTGCGGCAAATTCTCAGTTTACTTTTAATAGATCGCGTGCAAAGAAGCAAACTCAATCTAAAGTTCGCTTTAAAGATGTAGCCGGATGCGATGAAGTTAAAGCTGAGCTGACCGAAATGGTTGACTATTTTAGAAATTCAAAGAAATATACGCGTTTGGGAGCTAAGTTGCCCCACGGTGTTCTTTTAGTTGGTCCGCCTGGTACAGGTAAAACTTTGCTGGCTAAAGCTGTTGCAGGTGAAGCTAAGGTCCCCTTCTACTCTATTTCCGGTTCGGACTTTGTCGAAATGTACGTTGGTGTTGGAGCAGGGAGAGTAAGGGACATGTTTAAGGTGGCTAAGCAAAATGCACCTTGCTTAATCTTTATCGATGAAATTGATGCAGTTGGTCGTCAGAGAGGCGCTGGTATGGGCGGCGGAAACGACGAAAGAGAACAAACTCTCAACCAACTGTTGGTTGAGATGGATGGTTTCGAAGACAACAATGGCATCATTGTCATGGCTGCGACAAATAGAGCAGATGTCTTGGATCCCGCTTTAACAAGAGCAGGACGTTTTGATCGACAAATTACCGTTGATCTTCCCGATAAGGAAGGAAGAGAAGCTGTTCTAAAGGTTCACTCGAGAAATAAGACCATGGCTCCTGATGTTGATTTTAAAGCAATCGCTTCGAGAACAGTTGGTTTCTCCGGTGCTGATTTGGAAAACATCTTAAATGATGCGGCAATTCTTGCCGTTAGAGCAAATAGAGATGCAATAAATATGAACGATATCGATGAAGCTATCGATAGACAAATCGCTGGACCCGCTAAGACTAATAGAGGAATTTCTCCTGAAGAGAAAAAGAGAATTGCGTTCCACGAATCTGGACACGCAGTTTTAGGAATTAGACTTGAACACTCAGAAAAGGTTCAAAGAATAACGATTATTCCACGCGGTCGAACCGGGGGTCACGTATTAATGACTCCGGAGAACGATAGATTTGTTCTCACCAAGTCGGAACTAATCGCGCGTATTGTTGGCCTATTAGGTGGAAGAACTTCGGAAGAGTTGTTCATAGGAGATATTTCGACTGGCGCATCTAACGATATTGAACAAGCTACTCAAATAGCTCGCTTGATGGTAACCGAATACGGAATGTCAGAACTTGGACCGATTCAATACGAAAAGAATACTGGATCAGTGTTCCTTGGAAGAGACTACAATTCTAATAGAACTAATTATTCAACTCAGGTTGCTTTTGAGATTGATAAAGTTGTTCGACAAATTATCGATGAAGCACATAAAAAAGCTGTTGATGTTTTGAGTAAATATAAGGAAGATGTCGAACTTATCGCCAATACTTTGATTGATAAGGAAACGATAACTGCTGAACAAATAAAATATCTAATCGAAAATCGTAAACTTCCTCCTGAAAAGGAAAAAGAAGAACCAAAGGTGGAGCCAGATTCGGAATCTGAACCTGCATCTAAAGCGGAAAGCACAGTTGAAAAGGTTCCTGAACTCACTCCTCAACAAATAGAATTGGAAAAGGGTTTAAAAGCCATTAAGAAAAAAATTGGAAATACGGACAATGAGATTATCTTTATTGTCGCAGAAGATGAAAGTGGCATGAAATTGACCGCTCGTGGCGCTCTTAAATCCATACAGCAAGCATATGCTAAGCATATTGCTGAGGAAATCGCTAATGGAGAAGACCCGAAGATTGTAAATAAACCCTGCGTAAGTTTGACTTATTCCAAAGAAGAAATAACTAAAATGTCCGATTCGCTTGAAGAATTCGCGAAAATTGTTGAGGATGAAACGAGAACATTAGTAATCGTTATTAAAGTCGCTACGGATGATTTTGGTAAGTTTAAGACAAATTTCGATAAGGCTACCGGTAATTCAATCGTGAAAGTTACTCCTCCTTCAAAGAAGGCGAAGAAAGCTCAAAAGGAATTGAAAGACTTGGTTAATAAAGAAAACGATGAAGACAACAAAAAATAAAAGGTAACTTAATCGTAAAATTTATACTCCTTCCATTGCAAATGGATTGTTTCAAATGTGAATCCGATAAATTTATATTTGACTATTTGTTTGTTGGAGGGAGTATTTTATTGAAAAACAAAGATAGCACTAAGCTATTTAGAAGGAAATAAAAGTTGTGAAAAAATTTAGCATTGCTGGAAAAGAAATTAAAAATATCTATGTCCAAGCTCCCTTAGCTGGTTATACCAGTTTTGCCATGCGCGAGATGGCGAGGAAGTATGGAGCGGGTCTAGTCTATTCGGAGATGACCTCTTCAACTGCTTTGGTATACGGCAATGAAAAAACTCTAAAAATGATTCCTCAATCAGGTGAAGAATCGGTAGCATTACAAATCTTTGGAGGGGAAAAGGATATCGTATTAAAGAGTATTCCTATTGCTGAGGCAAATGGAGAATATGATTTTCTAGACTTTAACTGCGGTTGCCCGGTTAAAAAAGTAATAAAGCAAAGAGCAGGTTCAGCTTGGTTGCAAAGAGAAGAAGAACTGTACGACTTGGCGCGTGAAATGGTAAAAGTCTCGACCAAACCTGTTATATTCAAGATAAGACTGGGATTCAATAACGATGAGAGAAATTATCTTCACATAGCAAAATTGCTGGAAAATGCAGGTGTTCAAGCGATTGCAGTTCACGGTAGAACGCGAGCGGAAGGCTTTAGGGGAGATGTTGATTATCGAGCTATTGGAGAAATAAAAAAAGAGATTAGTATTCCAGTTATCGCCAACGGAAACATATCATTAGATAATATTGATGAAGTAGCAAAAATCACAAAAGCTGATGCTTTTATGATTGGTAGAGGTAGCATTGGAAATCCGAAGATTTTTGAAGATCTAGAAAACCACGAATGTGGTCGAGAGATTCGTAAAATGACAAAGGATGAACTTATTGGTGATGCAGTGCAACATTTAAATCTTTTGATAGAAGAATTTGGCGAAAGCATTGCCTGTCGTCTGATGAGAAGTCTTATTCCTTTTTATCTCAAGGGAATTAACAACATCAAACCTTACAAGATAGAATTAGTGCGCGCGTGCACGAGAAATGAATATTTGGAAATTCTAGAGCGATTGAAAAAAGATAACTAGATATAATTAGTTATCTTTTTTTCTAAGTGATTTTATAAATTCTGGCAAACTCGTGTCAGGAATTACCTGGATGTTATTAGAAAGCAGCATTTTTGTCGTGATTCCTTTTCCCTTTATTAACTTTCCACTGAAAGAACCATCATAGATTGATCTAAATCCACAAGACGGGGATTTTTCCTTTAGGACAGCTAATTTAACATTGTATTTTTTTGCTTGTTCTAAAGCCATCTCTGCGCCTTTGACAAAAAAGGAAGTTACATCTTTTCCTTTGGAAGAAAAGACCTTATTTCCCCTTATTTCAGACGGTTCTCGCGGAGTGGTCATGCCTGAATCAGACTCGGGACAAATAGGAATTACATTAAAAAATTCAATTAGCTGCAAAGCTAAGTTGTCTTTGGATGATTTACCATCGTATCGCGTTGGAGAGCCAAGAAGACAGGCGGATACGAGAATGCAAGGTTTGTTATTATCTAGTTTCATCGATTATTGTATTAATGTCGATTTCCGTTGTTTCTTCGCACTCTAGGCGTTTTAACTTCGAAAGCGACATTCTATCCTTCTTAGATACTTTAACATAGATTATTGCACAAATTGTACCCATCAAACCTAAAATTCCTAACATTATTCCAAAAGTGACCTGAAAGGTGAGGGATGGATTTGGGCCAGGGTTGATTCCTGACTCATATCCAAAAGCAAAGGAAAGAAGAGAAGTTATGATTGCCGCGATGATGACAGAAATGCGCGAAATAAATGATCCCACAGATCCTAGAGCCGCTTCTCTTGAAACGCGATATTTAATTTTATCTATATCGATTAACTCAGCCAAGATCATGTCGGGAGTCAACAGCAATCCGCCGAAGGATGGGCCAATCAAAGCTGTTACAACGCATCCACTAATAAAATTGTTTGGAAAGTAAAGAAGAAATAAACCCATAGGTAGCATGATGAAAGATATCATCCACACTTTAGTAAAACCTATTTTTTTAATTACTTTTGACCAAATGGGGATAGAGAATAAGAGCGTTGCAAACAAACAAATTAAGACAACAGACTGTCGCCAACCT
>JBAYAI010000025.1:0-15400 GCA_041669865.1 Bacilli bacterium
CGATAGTAGGAAGCGTTTTCTCCGATTCCACCTGACCAAACAATGAGGTCAACTCGGCCTAAGCGACAGGCGTAGGAAGCGAGAAATTGCGCGAGTTTTAACGACCACATCTTGATAGCAAGCTTAGCTTGTTTGTTGCCTTTTTGAGCGGCATCCTCGATATCTCTAGTGTCGTTGGAAACTTGAGAAACTCCGAGTAATCCAGATTCTTTATTGAATTCTTGGAAAATTTGTTCAGCTGACTTTCCAGTTGAGGAGACCAAGTAATTGAAGACTGAAGGATCCATGTCTCCCGTGCGTGTTCCCATCATGATTCCACCAAGAGGCGTGAGTCCCATGGAAGTCAAGACTACTTTTCCATCTTTGATTGCTGAGAGGGAAGCGCCCGATCCGATGTGACAGGTAATTATTCTCGAATCTTTTTTGTCGTGAAGGTATTTTTTAATAGCAACTTCAGATAAAAACTTGTGAGATGTTCCGTGGGCTCCATATCTTCTACATTTATATTTTGTGTAGTATTCCGGGTTGATTGGGAATAAGTAATCTTCCGGAGCCATCGTCTGATGGAAAGCGGTGTCGAAGACGGCGACTTGACCAACTTCAGGCAAGGCTTTTTTAAACGCTCTATATCCAATCAAATGCGGGCCGTTGTGCAAGGGGGCAAGAGGAATTAAAGATTCTATTTTCTCCTCGGTCTCTTTTGTAAAAATAGCAGAATCGCTGAAGTAAGGTCCTCCTTGAACTATTCGATGTCCGATACCTTTAATTTCATTGAGCGATTTGACAATGCCGTATGAAATCAAGGCGTCCATGATCAATTTTACCGCAACAGCGTGGTCCTTGATGCTCAAAACTTTCTTTATTTTTTTCCTGCTTTTGTCCGAGATTGTAAAAAAGGCATCTTCGTGTCCAATTCGTTCGCAAATGCCTGCTGTTAAAACCTTTTCTTCAGGCATTTCGTATAATTTAAATTTCATGCTGGACGATCCAGCGTTTACACTCATAATTTTATACATATTCTTTATCTCCATTCCTTATTTAGTTTAAGCATTTGATTTTTCTTTTTCAACAAATCGTCAAAATTTACATCATTATTATATATATGTACATCTCAAAATAGATTGAAGCAATCTTATTAACTCGCTAACTCGCTTTCTATCGACAACTGTATTTCCGGCTCAAATTAGATAAAATTCACCCTTGAAATCGAGTTAAAATCAGCAAGAAAGCGGGTGAATTATTACAATGTTAAAGAAGATATAACTTTATTTGTCAATCGCGGTTTGTTTTTGTATCTCACGATTAATAAATGTATAATTAGGAAGTGTGGAAGAACGCTCGATATTCTATTCCATTTTTATTGAGAAGCGCGTATTATTTCACTTTGAGCTTTACATAAATTTTAGATCTGAAAGGAACATTTATGAGTATTGAATGGTTTGACAATTATCTCAACGGTAACAGTGTTGATGCTTATGAACACTTTGGAGCGCACTTTAAAAAGAATAAAAAGGGTGAAAGCGGCATGGAATTTGTCGTTTACGCTCCTCTGGCAAAGAAAATAAATGTCATTGGAGATTTCAATTCATGGTCGGTATATGACTCATTGATGGAAAAGATTGACGACCGCGGATTATATCGCCTTTTTGTCAAAGGGGCTTCAATGTACCAGTCGTACAAGTATCACATTCTCGGTTGCGATGGGGAGTGGAGAAACAAGGCGGATCCTTTTGCTTTTTTCTCGGAACTCCGACCCGCTTCAGCCTCAAGAACCTTTGATTACCGCGGATTTATTTTTCACGATCAGGAATATATGTCCAAGCGAGATAGAAATTTTGACAAGCCAGTCTCCATATATGAAATGCACCTTGGAAGTTGGATGGGCACCAAGGAGGATGGAACTTGTTATTCATTTGAGGAAATAGCGGATAGATTGATCGATTACATCAAGGAAAACGGATATACTCACATCGAGATTATGCCGATAACTCAACATCCTTTCGATGGGTCTTGGGGATATCAAGTCACTGGATATTTTTCCGTCGACTCCCGGTATGGCAATCCAAAGCAGCTAATGTCTTTTGTCGATCGATTGCATCAAGCTGATATTGGGGTTATTTTGGACTTTGTTCCTGTCCATTTTGCTACTGATGAATTTGGCTTGGCCCGGTTCGATGGTTCGTGTGTATACGAATACACCGGGGAACACGAGTTCTCGCAGTGGGGAACGAAAAATTTCGACCTCGGTAAAGATCCCGTTCGCTCATTTCTCATTTCGTCGATGATGTATTTCTTAAAGTACTTTCACTTTGATGGACTGCGCTTTGATGCTGTGAGCAACATCATTTATTGGGATGGAAATTCTGACTGTGGCGTCAATCAAGGCGGTGTGGATTTCATCAAGCGCGCTACATATTCGATTCACAATGAATTCAATGACGTGATGGTTATGGCTGAGGATTCTTCAGCCTTCGGAAATGTAACCAAAGGTTTGGAGGGAAATGGACTCGGATTTGATTACAAATGGGATTTAGGATGGATGAACGATACGCTGAAGTACTATGAAAAGGATCCTATTTACAAGCCGTATCACAATAACCTATTGAGTTTCTCCATGGCCTATTTTTACTCGGAAAATTTCATTCTTCCCCTGAGTCACGACGAGGTGGTTCACATGAAAGGGACAATACTCAACAAGATGTGGGGAGACTACGATACTAAATTCGCTCTCGCGCGCAACTTGTACGCCTATCAATTTGCTCATCCTGGGAAGAAGTTGAATTTCATGGGAAACGAACTCGCCACTTTTGACGAGTGGAGCGAAAAGCGGTCACTCAGCTGGAACTTGAAAAAGTATCCGAAACACGATTCCGTCTCGCGCATGATGAGAGATCTCAACCTCATTTATCGCGGAAATAGAGCAATGTATGTTCAGGAGTACAATCCGGAGAATTTCCGCTGGATCATGGTTGATAACGCCGCTCAATCAATCTTTGCTTTCAAGCGTGAAGTCGAAGGTGAAACGATGATTTTTATCTTCAATATGACGGGAAACTTCTACAACAACTACCAGATTGGCGTTCCGTATCCAGGTGAGTACGAAGAGGTCTTTAATTCGGACAAGGCGGTTTATTCGGGAAACGATCAGTACAACGGATTGCCATTGAAATCCAAGAAGGTGAGTATGCACAATCAACCGTATTCGATCGTCTTGAAGATTGCTTCTTTCGGAGCAATTTACTTGAAATTAAAAAAATAGATAAAGAGAGGAAATAAAATAGGAATTTGCGATTAAGAGAATGTGTGTACCGCTAAAAAGTGGATATAGTAATTATTTTTAATATGATTTTATTGAAAAAATATAATGACAACTAGGAGGAATATTTATGTTATTTGATTCAAAAGAAGAATTCATGGCGGATTTTAAAACGCGCGCCATTGCTAAATACGGTCGCGATCCAAAGGACATACATCCGAGTGAAGCTTACGATATCTTAGGTACGATGGTTCGCGATCTCGCGACAACCAATTCGAAGACGACAAAGGACAGCGTTGCTAAAAATGGAAATAAACAAGTCCTGTACTTTTCGATGGAATTTTTAATCGGTAGATTGTTGGTCCCGAATATGGTCAATCTTGGCGTTTACGATATCGCAAAAGAAGGACTGGCTGATATGGGAATTGACATTAAAGAAATCGAAAGCCAGGAGTGCGATGCTGGCTTGGGTAACGGTGGCCTCGGACGCCTTGCTGCCTGCTTTATGGATTCTATTGCTTCCTTGGGTTATGCTGGTCACGGCAACTGCATCCGTTACGACTACGGATTCTTTAGACAAAAGATTAAAAATGGCAAGCAGGAAGAATTACCTGATCAGTGGCTTTTAAACGGCAATGTTTGGGAGATAAGAAAGCCCAAGCATGCGGTCGTTGTCAAATACTACGGAAACGGTGAAACTTATGTCGATGATGAAGGAAATATTAGAAGAAGAACGGTGAATTCTTTAAATGTCATCGCTATTCCTTGTGATGTCGGTCTCGTCGGTTACAAAAATAAGGTTTGTAACACCCTCAGATTGTGGACTGCGGAACCGAGTATCGATTCTATTCCCGAAAATATGACTTTTGAAGAATATATTTCATTTGTAAGAAATATCACTCACGGGCTCTATCCCGATGATACGACCGAGCAGGGAAAGCTGCTTCGCTTGCGCCAGCAGTACTTCTTGGTCTCAGCTGGATTGCAGTCAGCCTTGAGAAGTCACTATCGCACTTATCACACGTTTAAAAATTTACCTGAGCACCTGGTGTTCCACCTCAACGATACTCATCCAATTTTAGCGATTCCCGAATTGATGAGATTGCTCATGGATGAACACGGATACACTTGGGAAGATGCATACGACATCTGCACAAAGTGCTTTGCCTTTACCAACCACACCGTCATGCCTGAAGCCTTGGAGAAGTGGCCTTGCAACTATATCGCTGACCTCTTCCCGAGAGTTTATATGATAATTGAGGAAATCAATAGACGCTTACTCTTAAAGATGCGCGCTGACAACGTTCCTGAATCGCAAATCGACAACTGCATCATTATCAAAGATGGTATGGTTAGAATGTGCCAGTTGGCAATCAACGTCGCATTTTCCGTCAACGGTGTTGCGGGATTGCACACGGAGATTCTCAAAGCTGAAACATTTAAAGATCTCTACAAGATGTATCCGGAAAAATTCAACAACAAGACTAACGGTATAACTCACCGCCGCTGGTTCTTAGTTAGCAATCCTGAGCTTTCGGGTTATGTGACAAAGTTGATTGGATCGGATTGGATTGCTGATCCTCAAAAAGGACTCAAGGATCTTCTCAAGTACAAAGACGACAATGAAGTTCTTGAAAACTTCAATAGAATCAAGCGAAACAACAAGGATGCTTTGGTAAAGCTCGCAAAGGAAAATACTGGAATCGACATCGATCCTGAATCGATTTTCGACGTGCAGATCAAGAGACTTCACGCTTACAAGAGACAGCTTATGAATATTTTCCAAATAATTCACCTCTACAAAAAAATGAAGGCGGATCCAAACTTTAGAATTTATCCGCACACATTCATCTTTGGTGCGAAAGCGGCTCCGAGTTACGTATATGCAAAAAAGATCATCGAGTTGATTTTTGCTGTTGCCAAAGTTGTTAACAGCGACGAGCAAATTAACAAGTTTATGAAGGTTGTCTTCATAGAAAACTACGATGTATCTAAAGCGCAAGTTATCATTCCTGCTACCGATATTTCCGAACAGATTTCAACCGCTGGTAAGGAAGCCTCTGGAACATCAAATATGAAGTTTATGATGAACGGAGCAATAACTCTTGGAACTCTCGATGGAGCAAATGTTGAAATTTCTGAATTAGTAGGAAAAGAAAATTGCGTTATCTTCGGTATGACCGAGAAGGAAGCGAGCGACCTGCGTTACAGCGGAAAGTATTCCCCTTGGGATTACTACAACAACAATCGCGATATCAAAGAAATTATGGACTCTTTAATCGATGGAAGTTTCGACAGCGACAAGAGTCGCTTCCAACTCATATTTGATGAAATCATGAACAGAAATGACGAATACTTTATCCTCAAGGATTTCGATTCATACAATCAAGCCCGCGCGAAGATAGAAAAGCTGTATTTAGATCGCAAGGCATGGGCAAAGAAATGCTTGATTAACGTCGCAAATTCCGGATATTTTTCATCGGATAGAACAATTGAAGAATACAACCGCGATATTTGGCACTTAAGTAAGATTAAATAATTAAAATTATTGAAAAACAACTATATAGTTGCTATTATTAACAGGTATGGATTAAGTAATCTATTTGGAGGATTTATATGGAAAAAGTATTTCATAACAACGAAAATGGCACATTGAATGTATCTTGCACCTACAAACAAGAAGAATATTCACCCATTATCGACAAGGTGATTGACAATCTTATCAAGAATGTCACTGTTAGAGGTTTTAGAAAGGGTAAAGCCCCTAGAGAAATGGCCGTGCGTCAAGTCAAGAACGAAGACATCTACAACGGACTTATAAAAAAATTAATCGACAAGGATTTCAACAATCTTCTCGATGGCTACGAAAATGTTGAAGCGGTCGCTTCCATCAGACCTAGCCTCAGTGTCGATTTTGATAAAAAGAAGAAAGAATACAACTTGCTTTACACATTTGTATTTCTTCCTTACTGCGATGTTAAAAAGACAACTGGATACAACGTCCAATTAGAAACCAAGAGAGTTTTAAAGAAGGATGTCGATGCTGCTATTGATAAATTGTTAGTTGATAATGCTGAACTTGTTCCTTCAAAGGAAGGTGCTGAGAAGAACGACCACGTCATCATCGATTTTGTCGGTTATATCGACGGAAAAGAATTCGATGGCGGATCGGCTAAAGATTACGATTTAACAATCGGCTCCAACTCCTTTGTTCCCGGCTTTGAAGAAAAGTTGATCGGAATCAAGGAAGGGGAAAAGAGAACGATTGAAATCACTTTCCCTGAGAATTACTTAGCTTCATTGGCAAACAAGGATGCCAAGTTTGCTGTCACATGTAAGACAGTTAAAAAGATCGTCAAACCTGAGCCTAACGACGAATTTGCAAAAGAGCTTCAAGATTACAAAGTTGAGACATTTGCTGAACTTCAAGAAGCTGTTAAAGCGAAGTTGAAAGAACAAGCTAAGACCAATGCTAAGAACGCAAAGATCAACAAGATCTTCTCGCTTATCGAAAAAGATTCCAAACCGGTAATCGCTAAGGAATACTTAGAATTGGCAGCGAACAAAGTTCAGGAAGAACAACTCGCTCAATTCAAACAATACGGTTTGAACTTGGAAGAGTATCTCAAGATAACCGGTGTTACTGCTGAACAGTTCAAGGAAAACTGCGAGAAACAAGCAAAGCAACAAGCGACTCAATATGCCGTAATCAAAGGTGTTGCTAAAGCGGCAAAGTTGAAAGTCGATGAGGCAGACTTGGTCAAGCGCTTTGGCGGAAAAGAAAAATACGACGAGCTCATGGCTGCGGCGAAAAAACAATCGGAAGCCAATAAGAATTTCAACGTTGACCAGTACATGGACAACATCAAAGAATCTATTCTTATTGAAAAAGTTAACGATTACCTTTTCAAAAACAACTAGACTAGATTGTATTCATTAACTTACAAAGGTTTCGGGTTTCCTGAAACCTTTTAAAGTTTTTAACGCAATAATATTGATATTTCTCGCTATGTGCTATTATTATAGTATAAGGATTATCTAAGCCTCTCATGTGACTGACATCGTGTGATTCAGACACAATCACTACAACAAGGAGGAAAGAATATGGATAAGAATTTCGTATTACCAGTGTATCCTGACTCTAAGGATGTACCACTACCATCTTTGTCCTACACCATTAAGGTGTTTGATGCTTATGGTAAGGAAGTATTTGATTATTTAAATAAGAATGAATATTTCATTTTTATATCGACCAAAAAGAATTTTGCGTTCGCAACAGAAGATATACAAACTGCTCTTAGCTCAATCGAGCCTATTTCGACAATTTGTAAGATCATTTCTATTACGAAGAACAAAGCCAGCTATGTCGTGAAGTTTGAAGCGACGAGCGCTGCTTTTATCAATTCTGCTAAGCTAATGGACAATTCAAACATTGTTCTCGGTTCGGGAAAATTGATTGAAGATTTGCAAACTGACAAGTTTTTGTTGATGCCTTTTATCGACGACATCAAGAGAAAATATGATGCGATTGCTAACAAAGTGAAGGGGTTCCCGGAATTTCCCAGTAAGGATGTTCTCTTCGAACATGAACCAAGTTACTACTTGGCTAACTTTTTGAATGTTTCCCTTCGCGAAAAGATATACTTTTTGCGCGAGACCGATCCACAAGCCCGCTTGCAGAGAATTCTCGCTCTGACCGATGAGTTAGACGGTGACCCTTCAATTGAAGCGGAAATTAACAAAAAGGTTGAACAAGCAATAGAAAAAAACCAAAAGGAATTTATCCTTCGCGCGAAGATGAAAGCTATCAAGGATGAGTTGAAACCCTTCGATGGACCTACCGACGAAGAGAGATACGATGCTGTCATCAACGACAAAGAGGGTAAGTATCCCGATAACGTCAAGCAAAAAGTAAAGGAAGAAAAGAGCCGTTTGGCTGTTATGCCTGGTGGAAGCCAAGAAGCAGCTGTCATTAAAACCTACTTGGATTTATTAATTAAGATGCCATGGAATAAGTCAACTGTCGATAATGAAAACATGACAGAAGTCAAAGAGGTTTTAGACAAAGATCACTATGGCTTACAAAAGCAGAAAGATAGAATCTTGGAATATCTCGCGGTTAAGTCTTTGACTAAATCGCTGAAAGCTCCCATTCTTTGTTTATATGGCCCCCCTGGGACCGGTAAGACTTCCCTTGCGATTTCCATCGCTAAGGCTCTAGGAAGAAAGTTCTGCAAGATTTCTCTTGGAGGTATTTCGGACGAATCTGAAATTCGCGGTCACCGCAAGACTTACGTCGGTGCGATGCCAGGTAAGATTGTCAGCAACATCGCCAGAGTTGGTGTGAATAACCCGGTAATATTGCTTGATGAAATTGACAAGGTGAAGAGCGGCGGTTATCACGGTGATCCTGCAGCGGCTTTGCTTGAAGTTCTCGACCCTGAGCAAAACACTCATTTCCAGGATAACTACTTGGAAGAGACCTTCGACCTTTCAAACGTTCTCTTCATTTGCACTGCTAACAACGTGCGTGACATTCCTCAGCCTTTGATTGACCGCTTGGAAATGATCCAACTCAGCACTTATACGACCGTGGAAAAATTCCACATTGCTGTCGAACACTTGGTTCCGGCCGAACTCGAAGCAAACGGGTTGAAACCTGAAAATATCACTTTCGATGAGAAAGCTATATACTTTATGATTGAAAACTACACCAGAGAAGCTGGTGTTCGTGACTTGCGTCGAAAGATTGGCGCTGTTATGAGAAAATTCGCCGTTTCCTTCTTGACTGAAAATATCACTCCGGATAAAGCGAAGATCAAAGTCGACAATAAATTGGTTGAAAAGTATTTGGGTAATCCCACTTTCAAACATACAAAGAACAGCAAAGGACCGCAAATTGGTATTGTCAACGGCTTAGCCTATACGGACTTCGGCGGTGAAATTCTTCCGATCGAAGTTAATTACTACGGCGGAACAGGTCAACTATTGTTGACTGGTAATCTCGGAAAGGTCATGGAAGAATCATGTCGAGCGGCTTTCTCTTACGTCAAGTCAATTTCCAAGGAATTGAAAATCGACGACGAATTTTGGCGCAAGCACGACTTCCACATCCATGCACCGGAAGGGGCAGTTCCTAAGGATGGGCCTTCAGCTGGTATTGCATTAACCATTGGAATTATGTCCGCAGCGACAGGCATTCCGATTAAGAACAGCGTTGGTATGACCGGTGAAACTGATTTGCGCGGTAATTCCATGCCTATCGGTGGACTTAGGGAAAAATCACTCGCCGCTTTGCGCGAAGGACTTGAAGTCATTCTCGTTCCGGCAGAAAATCACAACGATGTTCTTGAACTTCCGAAAGAAGTCAAGGACGGATTGAAGATTGTTGAAGTCAAGAATGCCAAAGAAGCCTGCAAGTATGCGCTGGTTAAGAACCCTTTCCAAAAACCGTCGAAAGTCAATGTATCAACGGAGTTAAAGGATGATAAATCTCTCGAAGTCGGAGTTTGTTAAGTCAGCTCCGAGGAAGAAAGATTTTCTTCTCGATAAACCTCAGGTTTGCTTTCTCGGCAAATCCAATGTTGGAAAGTCATCTTTGATCAATGCGATTTGTAACAATCGCAAACTCGTTTACGTTTCCAAGACTCCAGGTCATACTAAAATGTTGAACTACTTCCTAACCGATGGTCGATTCTACTTGGTTGATGCACCTGGATACGGATATTTCAAGGACCGAAGTTACGACTTTGAAACCTTGATGTTGGACTATTTTCGCTCGAGTGGAAAGTGCTTGAAGAGAGCCTATTTGCTTCTCGATGTCAGGCGGACGATCACGGAAGACGACTTTGCTACCATGGAAATTTTGAATCAGTTTGGTATTGCTTTCACCATTGTCTTCACCAAGGCTGACAAACTAAATCAATCGATGAAGGCCAAGGCGCAAAACGAGATTCAGAAGCACTTGGAAAACTTTGAGGTCATCATGACATCTTCAACTAAGAAGACAGGACTTGACGATTTGCGTCGCAACATCTCAACAGCCTTAAATTCTAAATGATAACTAAAAGCGAAAGAACGAACTTTAGACAGTTGGCTCTTTCGTTTTTTTTTAATTTGCAAAAGGACCATCTTTCGCTTGTAATAAAAATGCAATTTTGCTAATATTTACTTATTGAGAAGGTCTTGGATTTCAAAGCTTGAGAGAGAACCCTAGTAGGTGGAAATGGGAAAGTAGTGGATTCAAGTGGTCGTCTCGATTGTCGCTTTAAAATTTATTACGAGTGCACGCGCTTGAAGTGCGTGAACTGAGGTGGTACCGCGTTCTCACGTCCTCAGAAGGAGTGAGTTTTTTTATTGGAGGTAAAATTATGATGGATAAAAATTACGATCACGCTAAGATCGAAGAAGGAAAGTTTGACAAGTGGAAAGAGGAAAAGCGCTTTGCAGCTAGCTGCGATACGGCGGATGTAAGACCGACATTTTCAATGATCATTCCTCCTCCTAATGTCACCGGCGTTCTTCACATTGGGCACGCTTTGGATTCGGTGATACCCGATATTCTCGCTAGATATAAAAAGTTGCACGGCTACGATGTTTCCTTCGTTCCGGGAACTGACCATGCGGGAATAGCTACTCAGGCCAAAGTCGAGCGAATTCTCAAACAGGACAACATATCTCGATATGACCTCGGACGTCAAAAGTTTATTGAAAAAGTATGGGATTATAAAAACAAATCGCAAGAAACCATTCATCGCCAGTGGAAAGCGTTGGGAATCGGCATGGATTACGATCGCGAAGCTTTCACGATGGATGAAAATACAACTAGAGCAGTGCGCAAAGTGTTTAAATCGCTTTACGACGAAGGTCTGATTTACCAGGGTGAGAGAATCATCAACTGGGATATCGAATTGCAAACAGCACTTTCAAACATCGAAGTCGAACACAAGGATATCCCTGGAAAATTCTACTACTTCAAATATGTTCTATCCGATGACCCCAGCAAGTCGTTCACGATTGCTACAACTAGACCGGAAACTATGTTTGCGGATGTCTGTGTTGTTTTTAATCCCAAGGACAAGAGATACGCTGGCCTTGAAGGCAAATATGTCATCAATCCAGCCAACGGTGAAAAGCTACCACTCATCGCCGATTATTATGTCGATATCGAGTTTGGGACAGGTTTGATGAAATGTACACCTGCTCACGACCCTAACGATTTCAACATTGCTAAACGTCATAATTTGGATATGCCAGTTTGCATGACAAAGCAGGGAAAGATGAATGCCCTAGCTGGTGAATTTGAAGGCATGGACCGCTACGAATGTCGCGAAAAACTAGTAGAAAAAATCGCCTCCGAAGGCAATGTTGTCAAAATTGAAGACATCATCCACTCGGTTGGACATTCCTCGCGTTCGAATACCATTGTTGAACCAACCCTATCCAAGCAGTGGTTTGTCTCGATCAAACCGATGGCTGAGGCAGTCTTAAAGTTGCAAAAGAACGAAAATACCAAGATTCACTTTTTCCCTGAAAGGTTCGAAAAGATATTCATTCAGTGGTTGGAAAACGCTGAAGATTGGTGCATTTCTCGCCAGCTTTGGTGGGGACATCGCATTCCTATTTTTACCAACAAGAAAACAGGTGAAGTCGTTTGTTCTGAGAAAGATTTAGACGAGTCCGAATGGGAGCAGGATCCCGATGTTCTCGACACTTGGTTCTCATCAGGACTTTCACCGTTAGTACTCTGTGGTTGGCCAAATGAAGATTCGGTAACCTTCAAAAAGTACTATCCTTTGGATTTGATGGTAACAGGATACGATATCATTTTCTTCTGGGTTGCTCGCATGGCATTTGATTCCGTTCACTTTTCCAAAAAGATGCCTTTCAAGAACGTCTTTATTCACGGTTTAGTTCGCGATGACAAGGGAAGAAAGATGTCAAAGTCTCTCGGAAATGGAATTGACCCAATTGCGGTCATCGACAAGTACGGAGTCGATTCCCTTCGCTACGCTTTGGCTACGACAGTCACTCCCGGATTGGATATGTCCTTCGGTGATGAGAAAATTAAATCAAGTCACATTTTCCTCAACAAAGTGTGGAACGCTTCTCGTTTTGTCATCATGAATTTCCCGAATGAATTTGTTCCAAAACCCGTTTCTGAATTGAAACTTAACTTTGTCGATCAATACTTGTATAAAAACTTTGATGAAACAATTGAAAATCTCACTGTGAACATCGAAAAATACGAGTTAGGTCAAGGTGCGAATTACTTATACAACTTTATCTACAACGTCTTTTGCTCTAATTACATCGAGGAGGTGAAAGTCGATTTGAATGGTAGCGATCAAGAAAGAAGAGAAACTGTTCTCTCCATCTTGTATGATGTTTTGAAGAAAGTTCTCGTGGTCTTGTTCCCTTATGCTCCATTCATCACGGAAGAAATCTACTCTTACTTGCCAGTCAATAAGGGAAGTATCTACAACGAAGAATATCCTATTCCGCTCGGTGCAAGTTATACCGATGCCGACACCGGAAAGCAACTGGTCGAAATGGTTAAATTTGTACGAAAATATAAGGTGGACAATAAGCTCGCTCCTAATTATGCTGTCGAACTAGCGATTAAATCTGATCCTGAAACCGCAGCTAATTTAAAACCTTATTTGGAAAAGCTTACATACGCTGATGAATACAAGGTTGTCGATTCCGCCGACAAGAGTTTCCGCTTTTTCAGCGATATCGGTCTCTCCGTTACTTCGAAGGAATCCAAGGAAGCAATCATGAGGATAAAAGCGAGAATTAAAACTTTGAAGAACGAACTCATTCGTTCCGAAAAGATACTTTCGAACCCTAATTTTCTTGCGAAAGCTCCCAAGGAAAAAATAGCTGAAGAAAAAGAAAAGCAAGCGAAGTATCAAACTGAACTTGAGCAATATGCAAAATACAATTAATCCTTCCTAAAAATCAACTCCTTTTACTTTACATATAGGTGAAAGGAGTTTTTATTATGGATGGATTAAGATTACTTTCCGAGAATGAATGTGAAGCTTGTTCCGGTGGTGAGGCTTTAACTTTAGCTGGAATAATGGCCATTCTTGCGATTGCAATCATCGCGGTTGTTTGCTATCGCTTTTTCGTTTCGGCTGAAGGTGAAGTTAAATTGCCTGGCGGTTTTCAATTCGAGTGGGGACGAATTCGTTAATGTCAATCAAATCTATGCCGGCAAACAGCAAACCGCGAGAAAAAGCAATGCTTTATGGCTTGAGCAGTCTCTCTGATTCCGAGCTGCTCGCTTTAATCGTGCAGGAAGGAATTCACAACAAAGATGCAATCCAACTGTCCTATGAATTGATCAACAAACACGATGGACTTTACGGCTTGTCGCAATCCGGCATAGATGAATTTAAAATTAAAGGCATTGGCAAGGCGAAAGCTTTAAAAATCATGGCGGCTTTTGAACTGGGTAAGCGTGCTCTCAATCAATCAAAATTTCAAGATTCGCTGACAGAGGATGAATCTTTTATCTACAAGTTTACATGCGATATCGCATATCAAAATAACGAATATATTAAATTGGTTATGTTGGATAAAAACCGACGCTTGATCAAGGATGAAATCATCGCTAAAGGACGAGAAGACAATGCGGAAGTTGAAGTGAGAGCTATTATGAATGCTGCCGCTAAGAACATGTGCAAGTATATATACGTTTTTCACAATCATCCCTCCGGTGACTCAAAGCCATCGAAGGCGGATTTAATGGCTACTCAAATTCTCGATACTTCTCTCTCAATAATGGGAGTAAAACTCGTCGATCATATCATTGTTTCGGGAAATAATTATTATTCGATGCAGCGAAAGGTTAAGAGGACTTTGCTCGTGAGATAATTGTTTTGTTTACTACATATGCTCATTTTGTTATTATTAATATATATAAATAAAAAAAGAGGTAATTTGATGAGCGTTAGCAAAGAAGAAAAAGGAGAGCGTTTATTTCAAGAAGGATATCAGCAAATGCAAATGGAATCGGTGAGCGATTCGCTCAGAGCAGATTTGTCATTTCTCAAACCGCTGGAAAAAGCCGCAAAGCTAAAAAACGCAAAAGCGAGATTCGTCTTGGGATACATTCTTTGCGTGGGTTTTAAAAATATTCCTTTGAATATAAAAAAGGGAAATAAAATTCTTGAAAAATGTTACGATGGACTGAACGCTTTGTCACAAATTAATCGCGACTATCAGGCGACTAAATTTCTCGCGGAATATTACAGAGTTCCTCTGGCCAAGCGCGTCAAGGATGACGAGAAGGTCGAGAAGTTAGTTAAATTATCCGAGAGTTATCGCGAATTGGCTTTTGGTGACAATCAAATAAAGTACGAGGAACCTGATAACAGCAGTTTTACCATACCGGAATCCGATGAAGAAAAGGCGGAAGCAAAATCCGCATATGATCAGTTGTTGCTTGCAATTAAGGAATTGAGCGACGATGGAAGTTACGACAATCAGGAACGAATCAATTCTATCAAGAGATCAGCGAAGCTCGGGAACATTCGCGCGGCTAATTTTTTAGGAGAGATGTACGCCCGCGGAGAAGTTGTGCCTAAAGACTTAGATACTTCTCGCCTCTATTTTGAGGAAGCAGAAGCGCTGGGATCCATCCGAGCGAAATACATGTTGGGAATGATGATACTTGAAGGATCCTACAGTCGCCGTGATGTCGTGAAAGGGCTGAACAAAATTTACCAAGCAGCCAAGGCGGGACTGAGGGATGCGCAATTCTACTTAGGCAAGATATATTACAAGGGTGAAATGCTCGAACGCGATTTGAAAAAAGCGTATGTTTACTTCCAAGCAGCTTATGCAAGAGGCGACAAAGAAGCCGAAAAGTATCTAAGAGCAATTGAATCGGAAGAGAAGGATGCTATTTTTGCTAGATTTTAAATTCACTGATTTTAAATTTCACTTTAGATAGGATATTTATCTACCAAAAAAATATTTACTTATTAAAAAATCAAAAAGTCTATCTTATGTAGTGAACCCCTAAAGTTGGACCAAAAATCCAATGGAAAGGGGTTTTTATTATGAAACTAAAATATGAAGACAAACTGAAAATTATTAAGATGAAGGAAAAAGGATATTCTAGCACTGAGA
>JBAYAI010000026.1:0-15367 GCA_041669865.1 Bacilli bacterium
AATTAATGGTGCGCCCAGGAAGACTCGAACTCCCAACCTCTTGGTTCGTAGCCAAACAATCTATCCAGTTGATCTATAGGCGCACATTTATCGCTTTTGGAGGTTCCTACCGGATTCGAACCGATGGTGACTGAGTTGCAGTCAGTTGCCTTACCAACTTGGCTAAGGAACCAAAGCGCTTATTTATTAAAGCACATAGATATAGTAAATGCAAGATATGGGAGGCTTTTTTTCTAAAAAAATTTTAGATTTTTAGCTGATTCATTTGCAAAGCGACTTCAGAAAGATTTTGTCTTTCACAAAGAAATATATTTTGCTTTTTTACATATATACCGCATCTAAATGTCTAATGATATGTATCGACAGCTAACACATTTTTTACATCAATGGGCTAAATTAAATTCACTAATTGAATATATCTAGTTTGAGAATATCTTTCGGTGTCGAAATAATGTATTCCGGTTTATATTTTTTCAATTCCTCAACGTCGCGATATCCGTAAGCGCAGGCAACAGTTGCAGCACAATTTGCTCGACGCGAAGTAATCATATCCACATCTGAATCACCGAAGTAGCATATCTCTCCATCGCGAAGATTGAACCGCGACTTAAGATAGTTAAATCCGGTTAGATCCGGCTTGGTTGGAAACTTTTTTGAATTTCCCAGCACGCAGTCAAATACGTTGCCAAAGAGGCTGTGACACAGCCTCTTTGCAGCGTTATCGGGTTTATTAGTCAAAACAAATAATTTGAAGCCGCGGGATTTGAATTCCCTCAGCACTTCGCTCATTCCATCGTACTCGACAGATTTTACATCGACGTGTTCTAAGTAGTATTTGAGATAGTCATCGAAAACTTTTCTGAATATCTCTTCGCTCACCTTAGTTCCAATCGCCTTCTCAATCAACACTCTCGATCCGTTTCCTAAATATGTTTTAATCTCACTTTCAGAGTGAGTCTTAAATCCGTTTAACTCCAAAGAGTAATTTACCCCATTGGCTAAGTCAGGTAGCGTGTAAACAAGTGTCCCGTCTAAATCAAATACTAAAGTGTTTATCATTTTATCTAATATTCGCGTTCCATAAATCAGTTATCTTCGCCTTGAGCTCCGCATTGTAGCGGTAGAAGTGATCTTTATCGGTGGCGTTTACTTTATAGGCGTCAGCCACATCTGCATACGCTCCACCTTCGGATGTGACATTTTCATAGACTTCCTCTAGAGGAGTTGTATATCCAATCCACTCAGTATTGGCAGTTGCTGCTTCAGTCGTGCAAAGAAAATCGATGAATTTATAAGCGAGGTCGACATTTTGGCAGTTCTTAGTAATGCACAGAGCATCAGTATATATATTCGTGCGAGTGTCGCTTCCCTCGACAGCATCAGGAATATAGAACTTCAAAGGTGAAATTGGATCAGCTTCATTCATTATTGAATAAATAGCATCTCCGGAATAATCCAAGCAAATATCATATTTGTGCTCGGGCATTTCATCGAGAATTTCATCAGTCTTAAAGGAAAGATTATCGCCTAGATTGTCCGTCATAGTTTTTAGCCAAGTTGTCGCTTCATCCAACTGCTCATCAGTCGGGTCGACAAAGTTGTTTCCAGTTGCAGAAAGAGCGATAGAATAAACATCTCTTGCGGCATCGTAAACGCAGACTTTGCGATCGGATCCGTCAGCATTCTTGGCAGTTATCAAAGCATCCCATCCTTCCGAAGCAATCTCTTCTTCAGATATTACGCTGGAATCGTAGATGAGACCAACTTCTCCCCAAGTGTAAGGGACAGCATATTTGAGTAAGTCAAATCCATCGTCACCGCTAGCAAGATTGTCGAGAGCACTCTTCAAAGATGGAACCAATTTGTCCTCTGAGTAATTTGAGAATTTGGACATATCTAACTCGAGGAGTTGGTCCTCTTCAGCAAGTTCTTCAATTGCATAATCCGAAGGTACGACAAGATCGTAACTGGAAGATTCTAGCTTTTCGACCATCGTCTCGTTGGTGTCGAAAGTCAAGAGTTTGATATTGACGCCTTCCTGCTCTTCGAATTGCTTGATCAAATCGGTGTCTATGTATTCACCCCAGTTGAAAAAGACTAAGTCAGTTGTCCCGCACGAAGTGATGCTCGGTAGGACGATTCCGCCTAAAAGGGCGGATAAAATAAGTATTTTTTTTGCTTTCATTTTTATAATTCCTCTTCTTCCTTAAATGTAATATATCGCTTTGAATTTCCCTCTTCATCGTAATTGCTGTGTTTGGATCTAAAGATTTCGATTCCGACAAACACAATGACGATAACTAGGAATATGATGGTCGATAGTGCATTGACGACAGGATTGAATCTCTTCATCGAATAAATGTAAATAGAGATGTTCTGCGTTTGCCCTCCGACAAAGTAAGAAATAATGAAGTCATCGAATGACATAGTGAATGCCATAAGTGCTCCAGATATGATGGCTGGTCTCAACTCTGGCAACATAACTTTATAAATTGCCTGCTTTCGACTAGCCCCAAGGTCCATAGCTGCCTCAATCAAGTTCTTGTCTAGTCGCAAGACTTTTGGATAGACTTGAATGATTACGTAAGGCGTACAGAATGCAATATGCGCCAACAACATAGTTATATATCCCATGGAGAGAACAGAGCTAACAGCCATGAATAGTACCATTAAACTCACTGCAGTAACAATGTCGGGGTTAACGATGGGAATATTGTTGACATTTAACACAAAGTTAGTGAAAACTTTATGATTTTTCGAGACATTTGCTAAGCTAATCGCCCCTAGCGTGCCGATTATCGTCGAAACGATCGTTGCAATGAGCGCAATGCTGATCGTCACCCCCAACGAGTTGAGCAATGTGTCATTCTCGAGCAGTTCCTGGTACCAAACGGTTGAAAAACTCTCGAAATTTGTAGCGGATCTTCCCGAATTGAAAGAAAAGACCATAATTGAAATAATTGGTGCATAGAAGAAAATAACAATGAGGATAACATACAGCTTATATAGCCATCCTCCTCGCCAGTTCTTCGATGAATTCAACACTTTCTTTTTTCTATTCCTAAGCATTTGAATTACCTCGAATTTTCTTTTTCTTGCTTACGCTTTGAGCTTCGGTTACTATCGTTCGATCCATCTTGTTCACGAAGTACATCATGAGCAATATAATTGAAGAGAGCAAGACAGCAATAGCGGATCCAAAGTAATAATTATCCCCGGCGATAAAGTAAGATTCGATGAGATTTCCAATCAAGTAGTAGCGCGATTGTCCATCGCCTAGATACTTGGGAATAACTAGAGAGGTAGCTGCGGGAAGAAATACCATCGTAATTCCGGAAATTATTCCCGGCATGCTCAAAGGAAGCGTAACGTGAATAAATGTCTTAAATGAATTTGCTCCGAGATCTTTGCTTGCTTCATAAAGCGAAGGATCAATCTTAAGTATGGAAGTATAGATAGGAATAATCATAAAAGGAAGGAATACGTATACCATTCCGAAGACGACTGCAAAGTCTGTTCCGAGAATGCTAATATTCATCCAGCCACCAATCAGTTCGAATATCTGTTTCCAAGCTAGAGTTCTTAGCAGCATGTTAATCCACATGGGAATCGTAATTAAGAGAATGACAACTGAGCGTATATTCGGTCTAGAACGGGCGGTGAAATATGCCACAGGATAGGATATGACCATACAAATGCAAGTCGTAAGAAATGCAAACCAAATTGACAATCCAGCGGCTATCAAGAAATTCTCATTTGTTACAAATTGAGAAAAATTTGACAAAGTAAGGAAAAGTTTGGAATCGGACTTATTTAAGAATGCGTAGAGAACGATGAAGAAAAAAGGCAATAAGACAAATAGGAAGAGAACCAGCAAATAGGGGATGCTCATTCCCGTATATAAATCAAATTTAAAGTTATTTTTTTTCTTCGTTCCGCGAAGCGTATTAACGTGGAAAGCCATTTTACTTCATAATCTCCATTAAAGTTATATCTTCGGTATCGAAATTAATTCCAACCTTCTTGCCAACTGGAATGTAATCGGTCGTATGAATTGTAACGATTCTCTTGTTGTCAAGAATGACATCGACTTCGTAAAAAACTCCCTTGAAGAAAATCGAGTCAACCGTTCCTGTCAATTTTCCCTTCGATGGATAAACGATATCCAAGTCTTCGGGTCTCATCATCACATCGACTTCAGCACCTTCGGGGAATTTAGTTTCTTCCATAAGGAATTTTTCTCCGTCGAATTCCACGTGTCTAGAATCGATAACTTTTCCACTCAAAATATTTGAATCGCCGATGAAATTAGCGACGTAGCGATTTATTGGTTCGTTGTAAATCTCCTCAGCCGACCCAACCTGTTCTATATATCCGTCCTTCATGACGACAATTTTATCCGACATAGTCAACGCCTCTTCCTGATCGTGCGTTACAAAGACAAAGGTGATACCGGTCGAACGCTGCAATTCCTTCAACTCGTATTGCATGTCTTTGCGCAACTTCAAATCCAAAGCAGAGAGCGATTCATCTAAAAGTAATATTTTCGGTCTTAAAACTATAGCTCTAGCAATAGCGACGCGCTGACGTTGGCCTCCGGAGAGATTGGCAACATTTCTATGTTCCATCCCAGTAAGATTTACAAGTTTAATAACAGCATCAACTTTTTTCTTAATTTCATATTCAGTATATCTACTGGTTGTTTTTTTAAAAAATTTCCTCACTTTTTCCTTCGGAGTCAACTCAACATTCGGATATTTTCTTGGCTCGATTTTCTCCAAGCGCAAACCGAAAGCAATATTGTCGTACACATCTAGATGCGGAAAAAGAGCATAAGATTGGAATACAGTGTTGGTAGATCTCTCGTAAGGAGGTATCGTTGATATATCCTTCCCCTCAAAAAACACTTCTCCACTCGTTGGAGATTCGAATCCACCTAAGATCCTCAAGGTGGTGGTTTTGCCACATCCGGAAGGTCCGAGTAAAGTGACAAATTCATTTTCATTGATAGTGAGATTTACATTCTGTAAAACTTTCGTTTCACCGTAACTTTTAGAAATGTTTCTCAACTCGATGAGAGGGGCATCTTTATTTATCATTGTGAACTCCTTATTTAAACAACATAGAAATAATAATAAACTGTATTGCAAAAAGCAACTTATTTTTATTAAATATTTTTCAAAGTCAAAAAAATTTCTTACTTGAAATTTTTTTCCAAGTATTACCCAAAAGTACAAATTTTTAAAAAACATAGTAAAATAGGGATTTTTTAAAGTTTTTTCTCCGGAAAATCCCAGTGTAATTTTGTGTTGATTTTTTCTTCCAAAAATTATCAATTTTCAGAAGTGAGTCACTTTTTAGAAAATATTTCCATTTATTTGCGAAATTATTACTTTTAAAAATCGACAACTTTTGGAAGTGATTTTAATCTTCTTTTTCTTCCAGTAAATCCCCGTTGAAATTCTCAATGTGGAAAATAAAATAAAGAACATCTTTAAAAGCGGGAACGGCGCGTTTGACATCCATGAACATTGTGTGGTTGTGACCGGGATAAACCTTAGATATCGTGATAGCGTTCTTCGCTTTATATGATACGTATGAAAAAGTATTGTTGATTGAGAATTCGTCTTTTGCACCTTTTATCATAAAGACTTTGCACTTCAACTTTTTTAGATACTTTCTATAGGAGGTAAGAGTAAAAGTCATAGCCCAAAAAAGCCTAATAATTCCTTCGGTTTTGTTTCGTTTCATAATCTTTTTTGCTTTGCTGCGGTACTTTATTTTAAGACAAATTTGCTTGTATGCAAAAGCGAGGTAGTTGATGAGTAATCGTGTTTTTACCAAATATGTTGTTGGAGCAACCAGCACCAATTTATCTATCTGTGGAAATTCAACACAAAGCTTTGCGCCGATGCTCGCCGAAAAAGAATAAGCCAATATATATACTACATATCCCTTATCTAGATATTCCTTGACCGCCTTTTTACAAGTATCGTAAAACATAGCGTGATGATAAGTTTTTGGATTTCCCCACTGATAGAAAGTGACATTCTGAACCTCAAAGTTTGGATTCTTGTTTACACTGTTAAAATAATTTTGAAAATCAACGCAGTCGTGACGACTTGCTGTCTTAAATCCGTGAAGGCAAAGAAGTACACGCTTAACATCCTGCTTTTTAAAAAAAGTTGTGTTGATCGTATCTGGCTTTGCATTTAAATCTATTTGATCTACTAACATTGTTTAACTCCACAAATACATAAAAATGCTCGCAGCTACACCAGCATTCAAAGATTCAATCTTTTGGCTTATCTCTAATCTAATCTTGTGACCGGGAAGATTTAAGTGTTCTTTTCGAATTCCCTGTCCTTCATTTCCAATAACTAGACAAACTTTTCCTTTTTTTTCAAGTTTAGTATATCTAACATCCTGTCCATCCAAACATGTGAGGTAAAGCTGGTAGCCCATTTTAACCATGTCTTCTAGATTTTCATACTTGATGTTTAAGTCGAACATGCTGCCTTTCGAGGCTTGAACAGCCTTGTAATTAAAAGGCGAGACGCAATCTTTAGACAAGACGACAGACTTGAATCCAAAAGCTAGGGCTGAGCGTTCAATAGTACCCAAATTCCCGGGATCTTGTATACCATCGAGATAGATAACTCTGTCTGTCATCTCTTCTGACAGCGAATATTTGGCTATACCCATGACTTTAGGAAGGGATTGATAAGAGGATAGATTTTTGTATAATTTTTTCGACAATACTGCCTGGCGGTATTCCATATATTCAGGCATGAGTTTATAAGAGATAACATTAACCAGGGAATGTGAATCGATGCAGGCCTTCACTAAATCTTCACCTTCAACGAGAACCAATCCGTATTTTTTTCCGTTTTTTCTTACATCTAAAAACTTTTTGTAATTGCTGTTTGATTCAGATGAAATTTCAATTATATTGCTCATTTTTGCTTACCATTTCTCTATTGAATAATCCGCTCGATATATAGGTAGAATACTCGCGATATCGCGGACAATACTTTTGTATTATAGCATAAAAATCTTTGCCGTGACCATGGGCAAAACAATGAGCTAACTCGTGAATGATAATCGCATCAGAAAAATCGGGATCGTAAGCAAAGAGAGCGGGATTGTAAACTATTCTATTCAATCGAATATTATTCATTCCCAAGTAGTTATTCGCTTTAGAAAGACCAACTTGGACTGAAAAAGGAACTTTCATTACCTGAGCCATTGTCGCTGTTCTTGCGGATAAGTAACGCAAGGCTTTTTCCTTGTACATTCTCGTTAAACTATCGCGATTGCGCGCACAAAACTCTCCTTTTTCAGCAATTTTAAAACCGTATTTTACTATTTTTTTCTTTCCTAGCATATAGACAAAATCATCGGTTAAATATTCAATTCCCGACAGCTTGATGTGCTTGCGTTCCAAAAATTTCTCAATATTTAACCGCTCCATGTAATCGATAAATAGAGGCGCAAAATCGACGTGGTTTGACTTGCTTTTTGAAAAAAGTTCTAGATTCTTTTTCAATTTGTAACGATCGATATATCGCTTCACTATCTTTTCCGGAATAGCAAAAAGAAGCGTTCCATAGCAAACTTTAACGCGAACGTTTCGACCTTTAGAAACTGCGAGATATCCAATGTATCTGTGGTAGTTGTAATAATATACGACTGGTCCTAGGCTGTTTGCCATCTTTCTCTCTCCTCTCACTGACGAATAACCCACTTAATTCGATTTTTTAGGTTATTTTGTTAGATTGTTAGCTTCACACACATAGAGTTTAACATTTCTAACTATTCAAGTACCTTAGACAAATAGAGTGAATTCTAACTGCGATTCATTTCAAACCAAAAGACTATACCATCGTCTTTAAGTTTTGCTCCGTATCCTAGGCCGAGAGATTCTTGAATGTTGCGAACGATTGAAAGTCCTAAACCGTGTCCGCCTTTTGCGCTGTTGCGCGAATCATCCAGTTTGTAGAAAGCATCCCAAAGTTTCGCCAAATCTTCTTCCTTTATGCTATGACAAGTATTGAAGAAAGATACTCTCACTTTCTTTTTTAATACTTTTATAGAAATTCTCACTTTCAAATTTTCATCGACGTGCCTGATTGCATTGATTAAAAAGTTAGTCACCACCCGATCGGTGAGTTCTCTATTTGCCTTAACTTCAGTTGATTCACTTCTGTCGAATTGCAAGTATATTCTCTTATCGGAAACCATCTTGCGATATTTTTGAAGTTCTTGGTGCATAAAGTTGTTAATTTCAAAGACTTCGGTCTTTTTTTTGTTGAGTGTTGAATACGTGCGATTCACATCCAGCAACTCCTCGACAAGCAAATTCATCTTTCGTGTCTCTTCAGATATGACATCGCAGTAGAAATCGGCTTTCTCCTTTGAATTGTTGACATTTAACTTCAGTGCTTCCGAATAACCTTGGATGAGAGCAAGAGGCGTTTTCAAGTCGTGAGAAACATCGTTGAGCAACTGCCTTCTCTTTTCGAGAAGAATATTGTTTTTCTTAGTTTCCTTGACCAATTCACTGTTGACTTTCTTCAATCCCTCAATCTTTTCAAAAAGACTGTCTGCCATCTCGTTGATGGATGAAGATAACTCCCCTATCTCATCCTTGGAATTGTATTCAATTCTCTTACTGAAATCCAAATCTTTTATCTTCTTTGCCGTCTCGTTAATCTTTACCAAAGGCTTAGTAAATGTTCTCGATAAAAGATAAGTAAGTATCATTCCTAAGATTAGAGAGGCTATTCCGATATAAATGATGAAATGATTCGTTATGGATATATTGTACTCGATTGAAGAAAGAGAAGATCTAATCACAACATCATATCCATTGATGAGAGTTCCGTACAGCAAAAGATAAGCGCTGCGGTCTGGACGAGCATTATTATTGTCGATATAGATTGAATAATCATCACTGACAGAATCCTCTTCCATCTCGTCAATGTGATTTAAGAACAATAGACTTTTTCCCTCGGGATCTTGCTGGCCGCGGGAATTATAAATGATATCTTCCCCATCGATGATGAAAACCTCAATGTTGGATGTGATTTCAATATAATCGCTCTCGCTTATATATTCCTGATATGACAAATCATCGACCTCATCGATAAGGGCGTATACATTTTCCATTTTGTTCTTTTGTTCTGAGAGAAAAAAAGGACGAGACAAAAATGTGTTAGCGAGGAAAAGGGCAACAAAAATAAAGAGGATAATCGAACTCACTCCAGCAAATAGCTTTAATCTAATCGTTGTTTTCATTCATTCACCTCAAATTTATATCCGTATCCTCTCACGGTTTTAATGTATTTTTTTGCAACTCCAATCTTTTTTCTAAGCCGAGTGATTTGAGTGTCGACCGCCCGTGCAGTCCCTTCATAGTCGAATCCAAATACGCTTTCGATGATTTTTTCTCGCGAAACAATTCTCCCTTCGCTCGCCATTAAAAGATATAGAATCTCGAATTCAAACTTGCTAAGAATTATTTCCTTACCTTCAACAAAAACTTTGTGCTTTTCGTGTTCGACAACTAAACAACCGCGCTTGTAATCTCTTTTTCTATTGATAGATCGCTTCAATATGCTTTGTATTCTTGCGAGGAGAATAACGAGCGAAAATGGTTTTTTTATATATTCATCCGCCCCGCGCTTGAAACTGAACAGCTCATCTTTCTCATCCGACTTAGCTGTGAGCATGATGATTGGAACATCGGATTTTTCCTTGATTATTTCACAGGCTTTCCATCCGTTCATCACCGGCATCATAACGTCGAGTATGACTAAGCTAACCTGGGGGTTTTGATCCAATACATCTATAGCTTCCCGCCCGTTAGAAGCGGTGAATACCTCGTAATTATTACTGATTAAAAAATCGTGAATCAATATTCGCATATTCACTTCATCATCGGCAATCAAGATAGTCTCTTTCATATAATCTTTCCCTTTAACTTTTTTTATACGTATTATTTATCCTAATTCTTTAGAACATTTTTTTCAAGTTTACGAGAGAGTGTCTCAATTCAAATTGCAATTTAAAAAAAAATCAATTTTTTTGAAATTGTAACACTATTGTAACATTTGGAAAATAGAATAAGAATATAGCAAGTGAATGGCTTAGAAATGATCAAAATTTGCATATTGTCCTGATTAATTCATAAGAACCTACTTGTTGAAGCCACCGCACTTCCTGATTGCATTACTAGAATTGCATAAAGCAGATAACCCTATCATTTATCTATTGCCTAAACACATGCAATCGGATTAATCTAGATTCTACAAACTCGCGTGTATCTTGCTTAGTTATTAAGTTCGCCTTGCAGTTTCTTCGAATCTAGATTTGCTTATAGCCGCTGTAAGATTGCTATCAGCGCAGCGTTTATTCGCTTATCAGCGATATATATTTCTCAAATCAATTGCGCCAACCTTTGAATGAGAATAAAAAAAGCAAGATTGGTTCTTGCCTTCACTTCGATTAATATATCTCCAATATATATTAATAAAACGCTGCGTTTGCAGCGTTTTTATTATAGTTCGTTTAAGGATAATTCGAGCAATTTAACCTTTATTTGTTGAAAATCGCACTCGCAGAGAAGCAACTGAATCTCATCCTTTGCTCTTTTCAATTTCTCACTTTGTAGATCTAGATGTTTTTCAAAATCTAGAATGACGCTCGATCCATCGAGTTTCACAGCTTTCACCTGATAGCACATATCGCTAAGTAGAATAAATTCGAGCGAAGATACCTCAGTGATATTCAACTTGTCAATGACATACTTCGATAGAAAAAAGAGATCTTTGACTAGCGTATCCTCGCGACTTGGAATGATATTAATTTTCTCTTCCTTATCTTTATATTTCACGGTGATTGTATCTCCTAAATACAATATAACACCGGAAGTAGAATCTACAAACCGATTTTGTTTGGGGTGATTTTTCCCTTTTCTTTTTTTAATTTCTTTTGTAACAAAATGTACCATATGATACAGAGAATAATTTGAAACAGCGTACCACTTGGAGTAGCTAATCCGATGAGAAAGATAGAAACCGGAGTGATTAGCGAAAAAAGATAAGATAAGGGAACTCTAAAAGCAAAAGCGCCAATTATTCCGTTGACCATTGTAAAAGCCGTTTTACTGTAGCCATTAAAATATCCTAGAGCATTGAAGAGTATAGCCGTAAAGAAAATGTCAAAGCAGTAAGCTTTCAAATATTCGTATCCCGGTTCTATCACGGCAGCATCATCAGAAAATATTCTCAGCATGTTTTGCCCAAAAAGAAGAGTAAAAACAGCAACTATAAGTGCGATAGATATGGAGCAAATGAGAGAGAAATACAATCCCTTCTTAGCTCTATCGTGTAATGATGCTCCAACATTTTGAGCGGTGAAAGCTCCCATTGCGGATCCAAAGGCCATCGGTATCAACATTAAAAAGCCGATGAGTCTTTCCGTAACACCAACTCCAGCGGATACGTTTACGCCCAATCCATTTGTTATTCTTAATACAAAGGTAAAAGAAAGAGTAACTAAGAAACTATTGAGGGCTAAGGGCATGCCAAGTGCGATAATGGACTTGGTATATTTCTTGCTATATCGGATATAACTCATTTTAAAAGTAAAATTCGTCTTTCGTTTGAAAATGACAATCAAGGAAAAGATGACAGATACCCCCTGGGCAATCACTGTGGCAATAGAGGCTCCGTAAGCGCCTAAACCAAATCCTTTTACAAATAACAAATCTAAACCGATATTAACAACTGTAGCCACCGCCACAGCGAAAAGCGGAGTTTTGGAATCGCCAAGTCCTCGAAAAATTGCTCCCAATATATTGTATGAAACCAAAAACAACGACCCGTATCCCAAGATGCTGATATAGCTAGAAGTCTTATCGAAAGCCTCTGTTGGAGCGTTAATTAAACCAGCAAATAGATCACCATTCAAACCTATAGAAAAAGTAAATATCAGAGAAACCAAGAGAAATATGTATATACTCGCCCCAATTACCTTCCCTAGATCAAAGGTATCTTTAGCCCCAATCTTATTTCCTAAAATAATTGTAGTTCCAACCGACAATCCAGCGACGAAATTAATAAAAATAGAAATGAATTGATAACCATTAGAAACAGCTGATAAGTCTGCTGAAGTTGAAAAATTTCCGACAACCCATACATCAACCGCACCATAAAGTTGCTGCAAAAACAGTGACAACAATATCGGCAACATAAACATTGTAAGTTTTTTATTTATGCTTCCTTTAGTAAAGTCGTATGATGACATATATAAACCTTTCAAAATTTCAACTAAATTATTGTAACACTAAAAAAAATGATAATTAAGTCAAAAATTACATGGAGTACAAATATCATTTTGAACAATATTAAAATTATTTATTGATTTAATTACACGGCACTCAAACAGATAACTTTTTCACAATCCTTTCTCCTTTGTTTGACACCTTATTAAAATTACACGGCACTCAAACTAGTTAATAGATCCTTTTCCAAAATGCCGAGTTTGACACCTTATTAAAATTACACGGCACTCAAACCTCAAACTTGCTTTTGGCAAATTTGCGATCATTGTGCATAAACTCGCAAAAACCGTGTAACTTACTATATATTTTAACACTAATAATCTATTTCGCAAAGGTCATTATCAATTTCAATAATTTGTTCATTTTGAATTTTTTCAAAATGAGGCTTCGATTCAATTAAAACGAGATTCAATTTAATATATGCGCAATGTTTAAATAACTTTTTTAGTTCCTCTCTGTTAAGGATCTGACTTGCATTTACTAAGAATAAAATATCAATGTTCTCCAAATTTGTCATCAAGTTTATGTAATTGACTATCATCTCTAAGGGGTTTTTATACCACTCAAGAACTTTCAAATTTCCAAGTTTCACGATATCAATAGGAGATAGTGTCACTTCACTCGTTGTCTGAACATCTAATTCAAGAATAATTTTATTAATTAATTGGGTGATGGATTCTAAACTTCTAATATAGTCATCTTTGATATTTGTGTTGTTGACAATTTCAATAGCTTTTGCATAAATAGCATTTTGAATTTTTCGATTGTTAAATTCCATGTTGAAAAAGTCTATAAGGATATCACCGTGTTTTTTAAGCGATAGTTCCTTCAAAGTTTCAGGATCGCTCAAAACAAAACCGTCGTCGTATCTAGAGGCAGTTTGTGTATTTAATAAATTGACAATTTTGTAGAATTCATGAGGAGACAAAACATTTATAACATATGGAGTTATACCGTCGAGAACCATTACTTTCTCGATATCTTTATAACATAGTTTCATCATAATTCAATCAGCCTTTCATCACTTTCTATAACGGTCGAAGAGCGTGTTCCAATCAAAGTTTTCATTGACTGAAATTGCTTTTCAGTAACCGTTAGAATTGAAATCATCCCTGCTTTTGGCAAATTCCCATTGATTTCTTTCTCAATCGATTTGCATGCAAAACTACTCATCGAAAGCTTCACGTAAACAGACTCTTGAAACATGTAAAAACCGAGTTTTTTTATCCTGTTAACAAAGTGTCGATACTCACTTTTATCTACTGGGGTAACTGATGGTAAGTCAAAGAACAAGATTATTCTCATAAATCTATAGTTCATAATCCGTGGGGAATTTCACCGCATTCATATTTTGACTCAGGGAGTTAACACAGCTTTTTGTATATATTGCAATCGAATTACCAATAGTTGTATTTTTATCATCAATTTTTACATGTTTATTTAATATGTCAGAAATAACGTGTTTCCACTTCAATGATCCTTCTTCCATGCTCAAAGCTAATTCGTCGACAAATGGTCGATAGGGTTCCATTAAATCACAGCCAAAATTATAGGCATTGAATTCACTGCAGTGATTTACTCCAAGCTGTGTCAAATAGCCCATTATATTGATTTCGCGATTAATTGCAGATAAGATGATTTGATAACCATAATTTAAACATTTATTGTAAAAGCTTAACTCGTCACTTCGCCTGAAATTTTGACCAAAGAGACGGTGAAAATATACTTTAGCCGCTTGCCCTTCGCGATTTGTAACATCTCCTGGTAGAACGCTGTTAGCATATTCAAGCAAGAGTTCCGCCTCTTCAAGATAGCCTCGTTTGGCAAGAAGAGACTGTTGATTAAGAATTTTCTCTTGAACTATTGATTTCCAAACAACCGCAGCATTTTTCTGATCCCAGTGAATTTGTTCCTTGATCCTTTTTACGGATCTAAATCCTTGAGTGTATGGCATTAATTCTCCGTAAGGCTGATACTTTTCATCACAAAATAGAATTCTTATCTTATTCTTAGTGAGTTCGCAAAGAGCGGCTGCTGTCATAGAGACAGCAGTCGACATGATTACGAGAATAGATATTTCCGACATGTGGATTCGCTTTTCTTCTTCATTGCGTACCACGAGATAGTTTAAAGATGTTTCAATCTTTGATTTGCTATTTATTACAACCGTGCGAAATCCCATTTAATTCTCCTTTCCGGTTATGTATTCAACCTTTTCGTAAACGCCTGTGACCGACTGATTGATAATTCTTATCTCCTTGTCTTTTGATACCTTCTTCGATATTTTGAGATTTCCGTTATGCTTAGATCCTCCAATAATCAACAAATCAGATTCAGTTCTATTAGACTTAAGGATGTTTATCAGCTCAAATAGGACAATAACTTGAGATTTTATATCCAGTTCTACAAATTTTTCGATTCCGTTACCGATAATTCCCCTCAGCTTTTTTAAGGAACTTAGTCCTGAATAAATTTCTTTCGAGAGCTGATGCTGAATTTTTTGGTAGATTTGCAAATTCTTTTCTTTAGACAGCACTTGCAATTTCAGTTTGCTCTCCGTAGATATAGGTAATCCATTCAACTCAAATTTATTGATGTTCTTATCCAAGGGATGTTTGAAATCAAATTGCTTTTTCTCAACTTGCCTCGAGCGATATTTTTCAAGCAAGTGAAGATAATTAATAGTATTTTGATCAACATTCCACTGAATGTTGTGGGCAATCAGCAAAGAATCACCAGATTTACCAGCGATTCGACAGGGAGTTTTCCCAATCTTAATCAAACTGTTGATGAGTATCTTTTTAACTAGTATCTTCGGTTCTACTAACTTAAAGTAACCGGTCATCAGTTTGTAAGCAAAATTCTCATCTCTCTCATATCTCTCAGCAAACATCACTGGCATGGATTCAATAGAAACAATCTTTTTTCCTTTTTTGTCGAGCGATTCGACCATGAAGAAATAAGCGGTTGAGGGTTTGTTATATCCTCCGTACTTTTTAGTATTGCTTATTGGTCCAT
>JBAYAI010000027.1:0-15323 GCA_041669865.1 Bacilli bacterium
GTTGAACCTACGGTAACCTTAACATTTTTTCCGTTGACTTCAATGAGTGGTACGTGTTTTTCTGTCGTTGCATCAGCAGTTTTCGCTACTAATTTTTCCATATCTTCACCGCAGCAAACAATAGGAACACCACTGTCTCTTATTGATTGAACCAAATTGCCACATTTATGACACAAAAAGAATTTCGTTTTTAACATTTTCTTGTCCTCCTTAAAATGTTTTAGTAATTTAGAAATAAAAATCTTTTTTTTAAATTACTAACTATAATATGGTTAATAATTCAGCATAAGTCAATTAATTTGCAACAAATAGACAGCATCTCAATTGCTAACAATCGAGATAATACATAGACTAATAGTAAGGAGATCTAAAATATGAAACTCGTATTAATCAGGCACGGTCAGTCGGAATGGAATAAAAAGAATATTTTTACCGGATGGGCAGATGTTGACTTATGTGAAAAAGGAGTAATAGAAGCTCGATTTGCAGGTAAGATATTGAAGGAAAACGGTTTTGATTTTGATCTTTGTTATACCTCTTATTTGAAAAGATCAATAAAAACGATGAATTTGATATTGGAAGAATTAGATAGATGCTGGTTGCCAGTGGAGAAATGTTGGCAATTAAATGAAAGACATTACGGGGCTTTACAGGGACAAAATAAGTCTGAAGTAGCTAAGAAGGTGGGAGATAAACAAGTTTTGATTTGGCGGAGAAGTTTTAATGTGACTCCACCTTTGCTCGACGAGAGTGACAGTAGAAATCCCGCTAGACAAGAGATGTATAGAAACGTAGATAAAAAGCTGCTTCCACTTGGAGAGTCGTTGAAGATGACTATTGACAGGGTCGTTCCCTTTTTTGAAGAAGAGATTAAACCAAAGATCAATAGTGGTAAGAGAGTGTTGATAGCAGCTCATGGCAACACTTTAAGAGCGTTGCTGAAACACTTAAAAAATATTGGTGATGATGAAATTATTAAACTAGATATTCCAACAGGCATTCCTTATGTTTTGGAATTTGATGATGATTTCAAAGTAATCAATAGTTATTATCTATCAAATAAAAATGCCGCATAAGCAATTTTTTAGATTGCAAATGCGGCATGTATAATTGAAATTTATGCCTATTTAGTTGTCAGCGTTGTATTGTTATTTTTAAGTGTGCTAAATCCCATCGCTACTATCCAAACATAGCAAACAGTCTTGGGAAGCATTAACATTCCAACCAAAGGATAAGTTCCGGCGAAGAGAACCACAGGAATGTAGAAAGCAAAGGACAAAAGTATGGCTAACCACATAAACTTGAATTGTCGATCATTGTTCTTTTTGGCATTCTTGTAAAATAGAATAATCATTATTATTCCAATTATCACGAAAGGAATATTGCGATATATTCCTCAGGATAGAGGAGCAGAAGAAGATGTCCACATATTTTGTGGAAATGAACAAAGAACAACTCTAATTATCGCAAGAGATACAATTGTTGGCGTCAAATACTTTTTATTTTGTTCAGGATATCTCACCAGTAGAATAATGTAAAGGAGAACGTAAAATATTGTCATTGTTACTGAAGTAATCAATTTTCCGATTCCCAGTGCGTATGTGTTATTTTCTAATCCGACTACATTTAAAGCATACATTCTTGGAATTAAATGGAAAGCATCTCCCGCTCCCAATAGAACAGCACTGACCCCGAAAAGCAGGGGAATAAGTCTCTTTTTTGATTTTAATAACATGATAATTCCCATGGTGATAACTGTTATTAAGTAGGTTGTTTCGAAAATAGTCTCCATTATTGCTTGCATATATCTTTCCTCACTTTTTAATTATATAATACAAAATTGAACAGGATTAATTGAATAAAGCGCAGAAAAATTCTGCGCTTTTTTTCGTTTAAGCATCGATAGAATCTTCGAATTGTGAATTGTATAAATCAGCATAGAAACCGTTCTTAGCAAGAAGAGTTTGGTGATTTCCTTTTTCTACGATATTTCCATCTTTCATAACAAGAATTAAATCAGCATTCTTAATTGTTGAAAGTCGATGGGCAATAACAAAACTCGTACGACCTTGTGTCAATTTGTCCATCGCTTCCTGAATGAGAATTTCAGTTCTTGTGTCCACGCTTGAAGTTGCTTCATCAAGAATCAAGAGAGGCGAATTTTGAACCATTGCCCTAGCGATAGTTATCAGTTGCTTCTGACCGGAAGAAAGAGATGTTTTTTCGTCCAAAATTGTGTCGTACCCTTTAGGTAATGTCATGATAAAGTGATGTAAACCAACCGCTTTAGATGCTTGTATCATTTTTTCTTCAGTCACATTTGGAGTTGAATAAATAATGTTGTCTCTAATTGTTCCATTGAATATCCATGTATCCTGCAATACCATACCAAACAGGGAATGAATAAGAGATCTAGTAGCATCTTTGATGTTTATTCCATCTATGAGTATTTGTCCCTTGTTAATTTCGTAGAATCTCATTAGAAGATTTACCATAGTTGTTTTTCCAGCACCAGTTGGACCAACAATAGCAATCTTTTGTCCCGGTTTAATTTTAGCAGAGAAATTGTGAATAATAGTGCGGTCTTCTGTGTAACCGAACTCAACATTTCTAAATTCGATTTCTCCTTTAACAGGAGTGGATAATTCAGATATTTTGTCATCCTCTGGCGACATCTCTTCTTGTTCGAGAATTTCAAACACTCGCTCATTTGCTGCCATTGCTGACTGCAACGAGGTCATAGCTTGTGCCAGCGATGCAAGAGGGTTTGTAAATAATCTGACATAAATCATAAAGGCAACAACCACTTCAATTCCTACATCAGGATCATTGGCGACCAAAATAGATCCGACAACTGATACAGCAACATAACCAAAGTTACCTATAAATTGCATGATTGGCATCATAAGTCCGGAGAAGAATTGTGATTTCCACGCGCTGTCGTACAAATGTCTATTGGTTCTTTCGAACTTTTTGGTCTCGTCCTCGAGAGCATTGTAAGATTTAACTGCATCGTGGCCAGTATATATTTCTTCAATTTGACCATTGATTGTTCCAAGATGCCGCTGTTGACGTCTAAATTGTTTTTGAGATTTTGCGATAATGAGAATCATCAAGGAAAATCCGATTAGTGATGCACCTATGGCGGTTAGAGCCATGATCCAATTGGTGTAGAACATCATGATTACACTCCCAATCAGCAAAGTGATGCCACTGATCAACTGTCCGACTGAACTGTTGAGTGATTGGGCGAGAGTATCAACATCATTTGTGAATCTTGAAAGAGTGTTACCAACGCCTTCTTCATCTAAGAATTTCAGTGGAACAATATTCAATTTTTTTGTCAAATCTTTTCTTAAATTTCTACTTGTTTTTCTCGTATAAGAAGCGAGCAAGTAATTTTGAGTAGCAGAAGTGATAAAACTCATTAGATAGATTATCATCAGGGCAATTCCGATGGTTGCAATAGCACTCAGATCGATATCGACGCCGGGAATTAATCCATAAGCGATTTCCTTTGTGAGTTTAGATATAAAATTTGGACCGCTCACTTGGAGAACTGAACTGATTATTGAAAGAAAGAAAGCGACGATTAACAACGGATAGAAAGGTTTTGAGTATTCCCAAAGTTTTACAAAAGATTCCTTAAAATTTTTCGGCTTTTGAATTGCATTTGTTCCGTTGTGAGGACCGCGTTGTCCGCCGCGAGGCTTAGAGTTTACGTGCGATGTATTAGTTGAGCTCATTTTGAATTTCCTCCTCTGAGAATTGCGACTGAGCAATTTCTAAATAGACTTTGCAAGATTTTAGAAGTTCTCGGTGTGTTCCTATACCTACGATTCGACCTTCGTCCAGAACGATAATTTTATTGGCGTCCTTGATCGTTCCTATTCTCTGAGCGACGATTAATTTTGTAGTGTTTTTTAGATATTTATTTAAGTTGTCTCTGAGCGTCTTATCTGTACGATAATCAAGGGCGGAAAAGGAGTCGTCAAAGATGATGATTTCTGGATTGCGAACGAGAGCTCGTGCAATTGAAATCCTTTGCTTTTGACCTCCGGATAAGTTGTTTCCATTTTGTTCGACAGCGGCGTCGTATTTGCCTTCCTTAGTTAAAACAAACTCTTCCGAACAAGAATACTTAATTGCTTTCTTAAAATCCTCTTCCTTGACTTCGTGGCTTTCGTTTTTTCCATATAGAACATTGGAACGGATAGTTCCTTCAAAAATAATCGGTTTTTGAGGAACGAAAGCAATCTTGTCAGATAGGGCGGATATTTTGTAGTCTTTTATATTTTTTCCATCAATAATTATCTTTCCCGATGTTGCATCATAGAAGCGTGGAATAAGGTTGATCAATGTGGATTTGCCCGATCCGGTAGACCCGACGAAAGCGACAGTTTCTCCCTTATTTATTTCAAAAGAAATGTCATTTAGTACTGCTTCTTCGGCATCAGGGTATCTATAAGACACATTTTTAAAAGCTATTGACCCTTTTTCTTTTGTGTCAAAACCTAGGTAACCTTCTTTGAGTGAAGATTTTGTATTTAGTACCTCTCTAAGTCTCTTAGCGGAAACTTGGGCTCGAGGTAAAATCATAAATACCATAGTCAACATGACAAATGCGTATATGACCTGGATGGCGTAACTGGAAAATACGATCATATCTGAGAAAAGATCAATTTTACCAATAAGTTCTTCGGAATTGCTGATGAGATACGCTCCAACCCAGTAGATAATCAAGGTTAAGGAATTCATGATAAAACTTATGTAAGGGAAAAGGAAAGCGAAAGTGTGGCCATTAGCTAACTGAGTGTGCATAAGTTTGTCATTGACGACGGAAAACTTCTTTTCCTGATGTTCTTCTGCGTTATATGCTCTAATAACTCTAATACCGGTGATGTTCTCTCTAGCGATGGAATTGACATCATCAATTTCTCTCTGAACTCTCTTGAAACGAGGGACGACCATCGACATGATAACTGTGACACAAACGAGAACCAAAACAACAGCAACCAGGGTGATCATCGACCAAGTAAAGTTGTTGCCAAGTATTTTTATTATTGCCCAAGTAGCGAGAATTGGAGCTTTGATAATAACTTGAATTCCCATTATGATTGTTGTTTGAATTTGTGTTATGTCATTGGTTGAACGAGTTATTAAAGAGGGAATTGAAAATTTATTGATTTCATCTTTTGAAAAATCTCCAACCTTTGCAAACATGTTGGTTCGCAAATTACGAGATAGGCTCGAGCCGATTTTTGCTCCTAAGAAACTGATGACAACAGTACAGGCCAAGCTTCCTAAACAACACGCCAGCATGTATCCGCCTTGAACAAGTATTTCAGAAGTTGAACCGCCTGTTTGTGTGAGAGTCGTTATCTCTTTCATGTATTCCGGCATTTTCAAGTCTAACCAAACACCACATGTAACAAACCCAATAACGATTATTAAATATAACCAATCGATTGAGCGAAGATATTTTAAAATTCTTACCATAGTCTATTTTTTCTCCATTTTTATTGTGTTATCTATATTTACAATTAACTTTTTTAGCAGTCGATCTAATTCGTCTTTTTCCTCTTTAGTAAAGTTTTTAAACAAATATTTTTTTTCGAATTTTGAATAAGATTTAAATTGTTCGATTATATTTCTTCCTTTTTCACAAATCAAAATTTTCTTGCACCTTTTATCTGTTTCACTGCGAACGAAGGTGACCATTTGCTTTTCTTTTAAACGCGCTAACACACCTGTTGCGGCCGAGTGAGATATTTGAAAGAAATCTTCAAAATCCTTTTGAATAGGGTTTGGATTTTTATACATAAGAAAGAAAAGAAAGTTTGCTTGAGTTGATGTAAGATCATATTTACTTAACAAATTGTCAATGATTGTGTGAAATTTATTGCCGATTGTTTTGAGTAAAAATCTTGTAGGATAATCTTTCTCTTCAAATTTTTTATCGCAATAATGACCTTTCATTTAAGCCTCCTATGTTATTTAGACTGCAAAATACGTAACATGTTACATATTTTATTCTTAGTTTATTATACTGTCAATAGTAAAACTTAATATTGTTAAATTTGTGGATTAAATATGAAACTACGAGAGTGATTCTCCTTGTTAGATAAAGGAAGAAGGAATCGAATAACATTAGTTTATCGATTGATATCTAATCTTATTTTTATACTAAACATGAAAAACTCCTTCGATAATTATCGAAGGATAACCTTGCTCCTAAAGTGATTAATTTCTGACACGAAGGTGCAATTCATAGTAAATACAAAATCTAATTATATAAATAAAAAAAGTGCCAAGGAATAGCACTTATATAAAATTTTGATATATTTAGATTTATCAAAATATAAGAATCGCGATGGTGGAACTGACGAGGATCGAACTCGCTACCTCTTCGTTGCGAACGAAGCGCTCTCCCAGGTGAGCTACAGTCCCATGCTTAGATAAAATATCACAATAGATAAGATATATCAATACTTGAACGGCAACTATAATTATAGTATTTTTTTAATTTTAATTTCAATTTTTAAAGATATTTTGTTGAAAATAGTCTAAACTATTATTAGAGAATAAAAAGCGAGGTGTTTTTAATGACAGTTACCAATAGAAGAAATTTAAAAATTCTTATAAAAGTAGTGGAAGCTTTGATTTTAATTGTAACTGGTGTTCTTGCCATAATATATTCGGGAAACACCAACTTGCAGAGTGTTATCGTTATACTAGTTGGAGTATATTTAATTTTTGCTGGATTAACCAAGATTATTGGATATTATACAAATCCTATTGTTCAACGGAAAAAAGGTCTTGTCTCTGCTGTTTTTGAACTTACTGTAGGTATAATATTTTGTGTTAAGTCCACATCTCTAGTCAATTTATTGAATGATATAATCATTTGGTTTATTGCTATATTCTTGATAGTTATAGCTTTGATGTTCTTCTTCTTTGCATTCATGGAATTTAAAAAATATAAAAAGAATTCAAAGATTAACATTGTGGAATACATCTTATCAGTTCTATTTTTGACCGCAGGTATTTTGATGTTGGTTTTCCAAGGCGGCTCCAATTTCATAGCTTTTACTATTATCATTGCAGGAGTGCTATTCATAATAGCAGGAATTATTAAATTCGTTCTTTTATTTGATAAGAAATAATATTTTGAATATTAGTTCTACCTCCTTTCTAGAGAATGGCCAATTTATTGGTCATTCTTTTTGTTTACAAACATTAACGCAGAATGTATAAACTCACGAAATAAAGGATGAGGTCTCAAAGGTCTCGATTTAAACTCTGGATGAAATTGAGTAGCGATAAACCAAGGGTGGTTTTTCAATTCAATTATCTCAGTTAAAGATGTTTGAGGGTTAATTCCTGATATTACAAAATTACCGTCATCAAAGTCCTTAAGCAAGGATGAATTTACTTCGTAGCGATGCCTGTGTCTTTCTGAAATGTTTTCGGTCTCATAGGCTTCAAATGCCTTTGTACCCCTTTTTATGTGGCAGTCATATGCTCCTAGTCGCATCGTTCCTCCTAAGTGAATACCTCGATATTGGTCGGGAAGATAATCAACGATAGGATAAGGCGTGTTGGGATCTAATTCAGTTGAATTAGCCCCTGTTTTACCAAGGACATTTTCTGCGTATTCAATAATTGAGAGCTGTAAACCCAAACATATTCCCAAGAATGGGACTTTGTGTTCCCTAGCATATTTAATCGCAGCTTTCTTTCCTTCTGTTCCGCGTTCGCCAAATCCCCCTGGTACAATGATTCCATCAACTTTTTCCAATTCTTTTTCAATATTGTCGCAGTTCATATTTGTGGAGTCTACCCACTTAATATCAACTTTGGAATTGTAAAAATAACCGGCGAATTTCAAGGAGGCCTTTACAGATATGTATGCATCGTGCAGTTCTACGTATTTTCCGACTAGTGCAATTTTGACAGTTTTATCGAGGGTCTCAATTGTCTTTATTAAAGACTTCCAATCGTTCATGTTAGCTTTAGGCGCTTTGATACCAAAGTGATCCAATACAATATCATCGATGTGTTGGTTGTGAAGATCGATGGCAACTTGGTATATGATTTTTCGATCTTGTGCGACCAAAATGTTATTCAATGGAACATTTGTAAACAAGGAGATTTTTTCCTTAGCTTTTAGGTCAACAGGTAGACAGGACCTGAGGATAACAATATCTGGTTGAATTCCAAGAGAAGATAACTCTTTAACTGATCGCTGTGTCGGTTTTGTCTTTAATTCACCCGAAGTTGGAAGATATGGCAAAAGTGTATTGTGAATATACAAAGTATTCTTGTATCCAAGTGTTGATCTAACTTGTCGGATGGCTTCAATAAACGGAAGGGACTCGATATCCCCAACAGTTCCACCAATTTCTGTTATGACTACGTCAGCATTAGAGGCATTTGCAGCGTCTTTAAGGCGCTGTTTAATCTCGTTTGTGACGTGGGGAATTACTTGAACTGTCGCTCCTAAATAATCGCCTCTCCGCTCCTTTTCAATTATTGATTGGTATATCTTACCCGAAGTCACGGATGATTCTTTGGTAAGAGAAAGATCGGTAAATCTCTCGTAGTGTCCGAGATCCAAATCAGTTTCAGCTCCATCGTCAGTCACGAATACCTCTCCGTGTTGATATGGTGACATGGTGCCGGGATCAACATTTAGATACGGATCAAACTTTTGCATAAAAACCTTTAGTCCTCGGCGCCTAAGCATTGTTCCAAGGCAAGAAGCCGATATGCCTTTACCCAAAGATGATACAACTCCACCCGTGACAAAAATAAACTTTGTTTTCATATAAAAACCCCCTCTTAGTTTTATGTATTTAAGTTTTTTAGGGATGTGCCTTTATTAGTTTAACATTTATAATTGAATAGAACTATCGAAAAAATTATTTTTCAAATATACTCTGCAGTATGGAAGGTGAGACTTAATGTTTAAAAGTCCCTGAACTGTTCGATTTTAAAAACAATGTGATGTTTTTCAAAAAAGTGAAAAAATGTGAGAAATTTACAAATTTCTTCTTTATTTTTTTGTAACTTGTTGACAATTATACTGCTGATATGTAAAATCATTAAAGATGGGCGGTTAGCTCAGTTGGGAGAGCATCTGCTTGACGTGCAGAAGGTCACAGGTTCGAGCCCTGTACCGCCCACCATTACATCAGAGTGGGGCCAAAGAATTTTGTCCCTTTTTTTAATCAAATACCATGGAGCAGTACCCAAGCCTGGCTGAAGGGACTGGTCTTGAAAACCAGCAGAGGGGCAACCCTGCAAGAGTTCGAATCTCTTCTGCTCCGCCATTTATTTGATTTATTTGTTCCAAGAATTTCTTGGAACTTTTTTTGTATATAATTTTGTATATAAAAAGAATAACTGACACAATGCAGTTATTCTTTTATAATTCAATTAATCTTCGTCGTCTTGATCTACTTTACTTTCGAAAATGTTGTCAGGTAAGTTATAGACCTTCCAATTAGGGTGAGCCATTTTTATTTTTGATATTCCTCGTCTCGCAAGTTCAATATTTTTTTTCACGCATTCAGTCGGTCCAAAGTATAGGCATTGTTTGATAAAAGCGTTTCTTTTTACCAACACTTGGTCGAGAGAGTTATCCACTAAACCTGCCATTAAGATTTCTGTCCGCGCGGTGTAGGGAGTCGTGAATAAATCAGCGCTGTTTTTCACCTTTTTCTCGAGAAGTAATATTAATTTTTCAGCATCTTTTGAGAAGCCTTGATCTAAATATGTGTACATTAGTTCATACAGAGCTTCAACTATTGTTTGATCGCTCAAATATAGTGAATAGTAATCAATTTTTTCAAATGTTTTCATCGCTTCTTTATATTTTTTAGCGAGAACTTCTTTTCTCATCTTATAGAGTAAAGATTCAGGTTTGAGTCTTGAATTTTCCACCGATTCGAGTTCAAAATCATCAACAAATTCACCTGCTCTCTCCTGGGATTGAGCCATGAGCAATTTGTTGAAGAGTTCTTTTCCATTTTCCTGATTGATGAGAATGATGTAGTACATATCGTTAAACACATCTAGTTTAACTGGAAGCATTTCGTAGACTACTACAAGTGCACCCATAGCACATCCGTAGTATATGTACAAAATAGAATCAGTTTGCGTCATAAATTGTGCGACTATAATTAATATTATTGTGACAAAAGCATAAAACACAGTTCCGCCAAAGAGCATAAACGTTGCTTTAGCATCTACGTTTTTTGGAACCAGTTTTAAGTGAAGTTCAAATAGATTTTTGATTGTAAAGCGAAATTTAAACTTCTTGCCGGCAAAGTTAAACTGGAATCCCAATATTTCAATCAAAGATACCTTATATCCAGCGATTAAACCGAATATTACTTTTCCTAAATTGTAAACAAAGATGGCTAAGAGATAACTGATAACGATAAACCATAAAATGCTCGCAGTGTTAACATTGGCTGATTTTCCCATAGCAAAAGAAATACCATAGGTAGCTAATCCAATGAGAATTAACATAGGCCAAGAGAAACTGATATCGAGATATTTTTTCTTTGGACCGTGATTTTTTCTATTTCGCAGTGCCTTAGATTGTCGGTCGAGCTGTTCTTCTACACCTAATTTTTGTTCGTTAGAAGTATCGGCTGATTTTTTATTTTTATTATCCATAAAACCCTTCTTTCAAATTTACTTAATTATATCATATATTATTTCAACTTTAATTGTTTAATGAATTCAATTTTTTCCTTGAGGTCGATTCCTACTTCTTCCATCGTTTTTGGAAGAGCGAGACTATCTAAATATTTTCTAAAACTTTCAATTGTTTTATCTGGACTAGTTGAATTCAAATTAAAGCAAAAGTTTCCTAATTTTACAATTTTCTCGGATAGTTCTTCCTTGTTAACTTCCATAAACTCCGCTAGCAAAAAGCGCAAACCTAATCCGTGAGCGATATTTGGATATTTTCCCGATATCTTGTGTTCAACTGCGTGACAAGGCATACGGTAACCTTTTCCAAATGAAGTCCAACCGTTGTGTGATACTGTCGATGTAAGCATCATAGCTCTTCTCGCCTCGTAATCTTTTGGATTATTCAAGAGAACGGGAGATATTTCCACACATTCCTTAATTACGCTCAAGGCTAAGTAATCAGCCAATTCATACTTATTGGACGGACTAAAATATCTTTCGAAAGAATGAGAAATGATATCAACAAGTCCGCAACTTGTTTGGAAAGAACTGACTGAATATGTCAACTTAGGATCGAGTATTGAAAATGTAGGGCGATTTAGGTCTGAGCCAAATCCACCTTTAAAGTTGATAGTTCTATCGGACATGACACAACTGTTCGACATTTCACTTCCCGCAGCAGAGAGAGTTAGTATAACTCCAAGAGGAAGAGATTTGGTTGGAACAGCTTTTTTCATATTGAAATCGAGAGGATTTCCATCATAGTAATAAGCTTTGCAAAAATTCTTAGCAGTGTCGATAACAGAACCGCCGCCGACAGCAAAGATCAAATCTGGCTTGTATTCCCTTACTCTTTCGAGATTTTCCTTGACGAAGGAAATGTCCGGATTGGCAAGAACTCCCCCTTGTTCAATATATTCGATTCCTTCATCTTTTAAAGATTTGATCAAGAGATCGTAATTTCCCGATTTCTTTAAAGACTGACCGCCGTATATCAAGAAAATTCTTTTAAATCCATTTTCTCTAATGATTTTTCCAGCTCTTTCTATTCCTTTGTCTATGACATATATCTTTGTAGGACAACTGTAATAATAATCAATAACACCCATAGTTTTCTCCTCTTTCAATATATTATATAATAACGCATTATTTTTATTATATATAATACACCTTCCAAACAAATTGTATAAGCTTTTGACTATTCTAGCTATTAATTTATAAACAGGATGCTTCTAATGTTTATTAAAAAGCCAACATATTCAAAAAGAAGCCGTTTTTCCTTGTTTTATTCGCGATGTTTAATACAATAGTATCAGTTATTTATTTATAATGTAATTGGAGAAAGAATAATATGAAAAAAGTTAAACTAATGAAAAAATACGCAGCGTTGATTGCACAGTTGGGAATAAATGCCAACTCAAAGCAAAACGTTGTTATCAAAGCACCAGTTGAGGCCTACCAATTTGTTAGGTATTTGTCATTGGCGCTATATAACTGTAAGGTAAAAAGTGTATCCATCGATTGGAATGACTCTGTGTGTCAAAAGCAAAAAATCATGCACAGTTCAGTGACTAAACTAACAAAAATTCCTGATTGGATTGTCAGTAGAGAAGAGGAGAGAACCGAGAAAAATTACGCGAAAATTATTTTGGAAGGAGATGATCCTCAACTGTTTAAATCAGTAAGTAGAGAAAAATATGCCGCTTATAACAAGGCTTTAGTCAATTTGCTTTACCATACAAAAAAGCCTTATCACAACAATGAACTGGCTTGGTGCATAGCCGCTGTTCCAACCAAGGCTTGGGCCAAGAGACTCTTTCCAAATTTGTCACCAACACAAGCTTTGCAAACACTTTGGGAAAAGATATATGAAGCCTGCTATGTCAAAGAAGAAGAAGATGCCGTTGAGAATTGGAAGAAACACATCGACCAACTTGATTTTCACGCCAAGAAAATGAATGAATATCAATTCACTGAATTGCGCTACAAGAATGGACTTGGAACAAATTTAACAGTAGGGTTGGTGAAAAATCACATTTGGGGTTCCGCTCGCGGAATTCAAGGATACAACCAAAATTACTTCGTACCTAACATTCCTACTGAAGAGATATTCACCATGCCCCATCGCGAAAGGGTTAACGGAAAAGTTTTTTCTTCGCGTCCTTTGAGTTTTGACGGGGTTATGATTGAAAATTTTTGGCTTGAATTCAAAGATGGAAAAGTTGTCAATTTTGATGCCGAAGTGGGTAAGGAAAAGTTGAATGAAATTATTAACTTTGATGCCAACTCCTCATTTTTAGGGGAGGCAGCGTTAGTTCCTTACAATTCGCCCATTTCAAATCAAAACTTAATATATCAATCGACGTTATTTGACGAGAATGCTTCTTGTCACCTAGCTCTTGGTGCAAGTTACCGAGAAAATTTAAAAGATGAAAGCAAATATTCTGATGAAGAGCTGAATGAACTCGGTGGTAACACCTCGAAGATGCACTGTGACTTCATGATTGGTACTAGCGATTTAACCATTGATGGAGTTACCAAAGATGGAATAATTATTCCTGTTTTTAGAGAAGGCAATTTTGTCTTTTAAGGAGGAAAAAATGCAAAATTTTATTTTTAACAATCCGACCCGCATAAGGTTTGGCAAAGGCGTCGTGAGAGACTTAGGCATGGAGGTCGGAAAGATTACGCGTACTGTCCTTTTAGTTTACGGTGGAAAGTCGTGTAAATTGAACGGCTCCTACGATCAAGCAAAGATGTCATTAGAGGAATATGGAATTGATGTTTTAGAACTATCTGGAGTAAAGCCTAATCCTCGTATTTCATCGGTGAGAAAAGGTGTAGAAATTTGTAAGAAAAATAGTGTTGGAGCAGTAATTGCTTTAGGCGGAGGTTCTGTTATTGACTGCGCCAAGATGATTGTTGTCGGAGCCAAGACTGACAAAGACCCTTGGATTTTTTTGGAAGGAAAAGATTCAGCGAAAGATGGACTCCCTTTATTTACCGTTTTGACTCTTGCAGCGACAGGGTCGGAGATGAATAGTGGTGCCGTTATTACAAATGAAGAGACCAATGAAAAGTTTGATTACGCCTCTCCTTTCATGCAACCGCGCGTGAGTTTCCTAGATCCGACATTTACCTACAGTGTCAGCAAGTGGCAAACTGCAGCAGGAACGGCAGATATAATGTCTCACATTATGGAGCAATATTTTGGAGATGTCGAAGGTAGTTTTGTGCAAGACCGACTTGCTGAAGCTTTATTAAAAACATGCATAAAATTTGGACCAATAGCTGTTGAAAAGCCAAATGACTATCAAGCGAGATCGAACTTAATGTGGGCTTCATCGTTGGCTTTGAACGGTTTGCTTTCATCCGGTCACAGCTATCCTTGGGTTGTCCATCCTATCGAACATCCGGTGTCGGGTTTTTACGATATAACTCACGGTGCGGGTTTAGCCTGCATTACTCCGAAATATTTTAGATATGTATTAAACGAAAAGAACGCACCTAGATTCGCCTCTTTTGCTAGAAATGTTTTCGATATCAAAGATAGCGGAAATGATTTAACTGTTGCTAACAAGGGAATAGATGCTTTGGAAGACTTTTTCGCATCTTTAGGTTTGCCTAAACACTTGAGAGAAATGAATGTTAAAGACGATAAATTTAAAGAGATGGCTGAACAAGTTTACGAAAGAACTCAATTTGAAGGAAGTTTTGCTGAACTGTCAATTAATGATATAGTAAATATATATAAAAAGTCTTACTAAGTATTACAAACGAGGTGAAATTATGATTAAGTTAGCGCTGGATATGATGGGCTCGGATTTGGGCCCGGAAGAGTTGTCAAAATCAGTTGTGGAATATGTCAAAGCAAAGAAAGATGTAAGTTTACTTTGCTTCGGTCAAAAAGAAAAATTAACAAGTCTTGAAGGAATCGATAGAGTTAAAATCATCGATTGCAAACAAGTGGTTCCAATGGAAATAGGCTCTCTTCAACTTTTGAGAATGAAAGAATCTTCTTTGATGAAAGCGTGCAAAGCTGTCAAGGATGGAGAAGTAGATGGCATCGTCAGCGCCGGCTCTAGCGGTGGTTTGATCACTGCAGCAACACTGCTGTTGAAGAATATAGAAGGAGTGGAAAGAGCGGGATTTTGCGCTCCATTTATCACCGCAAAAAAAGATAAGCAAGTTGTAATACTCGATATAGGAGCATCCAATGAGAATTCCCCGACTGAGTTGGTTGGATTTGCCAAACTTGGAACTCTATATGCCAAAGATTTATTGAAAGTTAAAAAGCCCGCCGTTTATCTATTGTCTAACGGAGCTGAAGAAGGAAAAGGGACAGACGAAATAAAGCAAGCTTACAAATTGCTTGAAGAAGAAAAAGACTTGAATTTCATGGGAAACTGCGAGGCTCGAGATGCCCTTGATGGAAATAAAGATGTCGTTGTTACATCAGGCTTCCCTGGAAATATTTTCCTGAAGGCAACCGAAGGAACAGCCGCTTTGATGAGTGCAATGTTAAAAAAGGCATTTAAGCGTAATTTCTTATCTAAACTTGGATACCTGTTTGCCAAAAAAGGATTTGTTGAAATGAAAAAATCCTTAGATTA
>JBAYAI010000028.1:0-15208 GCA_041669865.1 Bacilli bacterium
CCTATACGATTCTTTCTATCTCGACTATATGAATGAGAATCCCGATAAAAATTTCTACTGCTTCGAAGTCAACTATTTCCGCTTGACAAAGCCTTCATATGAACCTGAAGACAAGGATTCGGAAGAATACGCTAACTGGGTCAAGTGGACAGAGTTTGCTAATAAATACGGTTTCGGCACTTATCGCCACGGAAAAGTACCTTCTTTGGTTAAATTCGTCGATGGTGAATTTTCGGAAATGGCTGTATACGCTAACGAGGGAAAAGCAGTGCAAAATGACGATGGCACTTACTCTTATCCTAATGCTTACGCCGAGAGCGTCCGAGCGATTACCGCCGATAATGAAAATGATTTAAAAGTCAAAGCTAACCTCGAGGAAATTAGACTTTTCAAAGAACTCTATTGATTCTATATTTCATTGAAAAATGCCCTGCAAATGCGGGGCATTTTTTTAAACAATTTAACGATCTGACTCAACAGTTTATCAACAATGTCGATTCTACTGAGTTGCAGTTAACTATTCGTGATTTTCTAAATTATAAAGGTATTCTTCAAATTCATCATAAGTCATCTTTTTGTCAATATAGCTGCCGTCCTTTCGAATGTAGATGATTCGATTGGCAGCAGACTTAAGCAACTGGCGATCATGAGAAGAAAAGAGAATGACTGATTTCGTGTTGTTCAGAGCGCGATTTAACGATTCTATCGACTCGAGATCGAGGTGATTTGTGGGGTCATCTAGCATTATTAAGTTGCCTGGATCAAACATCTTTTGCACAAATCTCAATCGCACTTTCTCTCCACCGGAGAGTACTTTGACCTGCTTTAGAGCTTCCTCGCCGGAAAAGAGCATGCGCCCTAGGTATCCGCGGATGAAAGAGTCGGTCTTTATCAGTGCGTACGGTCTTAAATAATCAACTAAATTCTCTTCTATTTCATTGAGAGCGCTGAAGTTTTGTGGAATGTAATCCCAGTGAATGGTAACTCCGAACTTATAATTCCCGGAATCAAACTTCTCAATTCCCGCTAAGCAGTTAAATAGTTTTGTTATAGCCAGTGTATTGTCGGCGATAAATGCAACTTTATCAGTATTTTCTATATTGAACGACATGTTTTCAAAGTAGCCCTTTTTCGAAATTTCCGTGACTTTAAGAACATCGTTTCCAATGTTGTATTGCGATTTAAAATCGATGAATGGGTACTTGCGCGAAGAGGGTTTCATATCCTCCAAATCTATCTTTTCTAAAGCCTTTTTTCGCGAGGTTGCTTGCTTCGACTTAGAAGCGTTAGCAGAAAACCTTGCAATGAAAGCTTTGAGTTCTCTAATCTTATCTTCCTTCTTAGCATTTTGCTCTTTTTGCTGCTTCAACAACAATTGGGAAGAAGAATACCAAAAGTCATAGTTACCAACATACTCGCGAATTTCAGAGTAATCGACATCGAGAGTACGAGTGCAAACTTTATTTAAAAAATATCTATCGTGAGAGACGATGATAATGGTATTTGGAAAGTCCATCAAATAATCTTCCAACCATCGGCAAGCGTGGTCGTCAAGATTATTCGTCGGTTCATCCATTATCAGAATGTCAGGCTCACCAAACAAAGCTTGAGCAAGCAAGACTTTAACTTTTAACTTAGCATCGAGTTCACCCATCTTTTTATGAAAGCACGATTCGGGAATTCCGAGAGAGTGAAGGAGACTTTCGGCATCGCTCTCGGCAGTCCAACCGTTCATTTCAGCAAATTCCGCTTCTAGTTCACCCGCTTTGATACCGTCTTCCTCGTTAAAGTCAGGTTTGGCATAGAGAGCATCTTTCTCGCGCATAATATCGACCAGCCTCTTGTAACCAAGCAAGACCGTATTCACAACTTCCGTGTCATCGAAGGCGTTTTGGTCTTGCCGCAAAAAGGACATTCTTTCTCCTTTGCCGAGGGATACATTTCCACTGGTCGGTTCCAAATCTCCGGTGATTATTCTTAGCAATGTCGACTTACCAGCTCCGTTAGCACCGATAATGCCGTAGCATTCGCCTTTCTTGAATCCGACGTTAACATCCTTGAAAAGGACTCTTCCGCCGAACTGCATCGAGAGGTTATTAATCGTTAGCATCCGCAGGAACCTCTTTGAGTTCGTCTAAATCTCTAATCAATTGATCCAAGTCTTTGATATCGCGAAGCTTACCACCTGCGGCAAATAAATGACCGCCACCTTCGTATTTCTTCGCCACTTCGCTCACAGGTTTGCAAGCAGAGCGGAAGGAAAGGCGATAGTCCCCTTCCTCAACATCCTCAGTTATTGAAACTAAAGCTTTTACACCATCGACATTTCTAAATGACCCGAGAGGAACTTTACCTTCGCCAGGAACCAATCCTAATTCCTTTAGAGTTTTGTCGTCTATCACATAGTAGAAGGTTCCTTTGTCCGTAATTTTGTAGTTGGCGTAAACCCACTTCTTAAAATTAAAATCTTGAAGCGATTCGTAGTACATTTCCATATATATTTTTGTGAAATCTATTCCGGTTTGAAGAAGGTCAGCTGCGATTCTAAACGACATCGGAGAAGTCTCTGGATACATGAAACGTCCGGAGTCTCCAACCATACCGATGAAGAAGCAACGCGCTGCTCTCTTAGAAATAGGATGAGTTTTTTCAGCCATTGTTTGAATAAATAAAGCTAGTAACTCAGCCGTGCTCGCCATATCGGGGTGAATGGATACTAAATCACCATAATCCTCTACTTGAGGATGGTGATCAAAGCGAATTGTATAAGCGCTATTCTTTGTTTCATATTCCGATATTCTCTCGCGATTAGCAGTATCTAAAATAATGCTTAGATAAGGCTTTTCAAAGAAGGAAAGGTCAAGAACCTCGGGTTTGGGAAATATTCGAGGGATAAAGGACCTGTTGATATCTCCAACAAAGTGAACTTCCTTTTCCGGGAACGATTCTATCAGCCAATAATATAAACCCATCTGTGAGCCCAATGCATCAAAATCAGGGATTTGATGTCTAAATATTATTATTCTATCCGCCTTTTTTATAGCTTTATATGCTACTTTGAATTCTTCGTGTAATTGCTTGTAATTTTTTTCTTTCATAAAAGTTCTCCTTTTTACCATTGTTTATTATACATTAATCAGGTTGATTAACAAACACAAAACGCTCACGGCGAGGTTTATAGAAAAAGAATTATCGAAGTTTCAATAAAAAATAGACTGAATATATTTTCCCTTGGCTAAATCCGATGAAACAATAGCATTTTTTACTCTTTTACTAACTTTGGATTTTCCTCGCTGTAACTTTTAAAAGATTTTTTATTATTCAGGCCTTATAACTCTTGATTTTTGATAAAAAATATCATAAGATAATCAAGCGTAAACGCAAGATGACCCTGTAGCTCAGCAGGATAGAGCAACAGCCTTCTAAGCTGTGGGCCGAAGGTTCGAATCCTTTCAGGGTCACCATCTAAGAAAACTAGCCCTATTCATAGGGCTTTTTTCTTGCTTTTACGTCAGAGTTAAGACTTTGTATTTAAGGTTGTATTTTCGAGCGTCCCATCTCGAATATCCGAGATTGATTAAATATATTACCCGTAATTGTATATATCAATTGCAATAAAAAAGACTGGATTTTCAAATAGAAAACACCAGTCTTTTTCATTAATAAACTGCGAATAAAGTTTGAGTTAATTATTTCTCATTCGTCTTTCATATATCGGGAGTTTTAAAAGATCAGCTTCCGTAATGACTCCGAGGAGTCTCTCTTTGCGATTTCCACTCTCGGTAACAAAGATACATCCTACACGCTTAGCGCCCGGTTTATTCTTACCGAGAAGTCTAAGTAAATTGTAGGCCTTAGTCTTTCTGGCAGTAAAGGCATATGACTCATTAGCATGCTTGCTGATCGGAGTAACTTTAACAAAATCTTTGATGAGGTGTTCCCCGTTAACGCTGATTCTACCATTTTGCGAGTAAAATTCAAAAAATGTAGAACGCGAGAAAACACCGATAACTTTGTCTCTTTCAACAACAGGAACGTGAGATAACCCACGCTTGGTCATCTCTTTGACCACCTGATCGACCGGATATGACAGTCTAGCAATTAACATATCGCTCTTTTTTGTCGCTATATCATATGCTTCAAGGGGATTAATTATCTCTTCCACTAGCAGTTTGAACTTTTCAGCAAATTCCTTTGAAGGAACGCAGGCGTTGTTCTCGTGCGAAAGGATATTTCTAATGTCGGAAGCAGTACGCAAAGTTTGGTAGACTCGCTTATCGCGAACAACAGGATTCAATTTTGAATAGTGAACCTTGTCCAAAGCACGAGAAAAGGAAACATAGTCCCCTTTGAGACCAGAAATAATAACCAGCTTCTCTTCCAACCGTTTAAAGTTCTCTAGAAATTCCTCGTTATTTTCCATTGTTTCCTTCTTTCTACGATAAATTTATTTCTTTGGTTCCATCGCCGCAAGATTGTCGACGAGATTGTCCAAGTAATCAACCTGCAATTCTTCGATTGCTCCAGCATCCATAGCCTTGGCGATATTGGCATCGAAAGGAACTGATGAAGAAGTGGGAATTCCGTACTTCTCGCATAATTCCTCAACGTGGTCATCACCGTACATCATGATCTTTTCACCACATTTAGGGCACTTGACATAAGCCATATTTGAAACCAAGCCCAAGACGGGAATATTCATCATTTCTGCCATCTTTGCTCCCTTTTCAACAATCATTGAAACTAGCGACTGAGGTGTCGTAGCTATAACGATTCCATCGACTGGTAACTGTTGGAAGATGGTGAGTGGAGCATCCCCGGTCCCCGGAGGCATATCGACAATGAGAAAATCAACGTATTCCCATTTTACCTGAGTGTAGAATTGACCGACCATTTGACCAATCATCGGACCGCGCCACAAAATGGGATCGGTATCGTTGTCGAGCAACATGTTGGATGAAATAACTTGAATGTTCAATTTATCGCTCAAAGCTGGTAAGATCAATCCACTTTGATCGCCGAGCGCTTTTGACTTAATTCCAAAGCTAAATACTTGTGACGGGCCAGTAATATCAGCATCAAGAACTCCTACTCGGTATCCCTTTCTCGATAAAAGAACTGCGAGATAGGAAGACACGAAGGATTTACCAACGCCACCTTTTCCTGATAAAACACCGATAATGTGCTTTATCTTCACACCTTCCGCGGGTTTCAATTTTTGGATTGATGCCGCTTTTTTTGTTGAATCAGAACACGATCCATTTTCGGAACAATGTTCGCAATCGTTGTTACATTTTTCTTCTGACATTTTTTATTTGAGCCTTTCTATTTCGTTAATATTATATATGTTTGTTCAATTGAATAACACTATAATTGCTTTTAAAAATCTTTTCTCTTGCGATTGATATATTTTGTGTGTAAGTGCTCGTGAGCTAAGCGACCACCAAATTCACCCAAATAATTAGAGTATAATTCCTTAACCGAAGCATTTTGAGCAGAAATTCGGTGAAGTTTTGATCGGTCTTCTGAATACAGGGCTTGCGAACGCGATTTCACGACATTGACCGACATCTTCGAAGATTGTATCGGCTGGCCTCCGCCGTTTATACATCCGCCAGGACAGGCCATGATCTCTACAAAATCGTATTGTTCCTTCCCCGACTTGATATCGTCTAATACTTTGCGGGCGTTTCCCAAACCGGAAGCAGCACACAGGCGCAGCTTGGTTCCATTCACTTCAACTTCCTGAACCTTGATTCCTTTTATTCCTCTCAGTTGGGTAAATTCAACTTCATCACACTTACCTTCAAGCCAGTACTTGGCGCAGCGAATCGCTGCCTCCATTACCCCTCCAGATGTTCCAAATATATCAGCGGCTCCAGTGGATTCGCCGAGGGGATTATCAAATCTCGAGTTTTCAAGCAAATCGAAGTTCAATCCCCCTTCCTTGATCATGCGTGCTAAATCTCTAGTTGTCAGCACGTAATCGACATCTCGAAATTCTCCTTCCTTAAGTTGGGGCCGATTCATCTCATCTTTTTTGGCAGTACAAGGCATAACGGCAACTGAGACGACATCTATGGGATCGACATTCATCTTTTTGGCAATATATGTCTTGATAACTGCTCCTTGCATGGACATCGGTGATTTGCAAGTGGAGAGATTAGGAATAAATTCCGGGAATTTTTTCTCTACAAAAGTTATCCATCCGGGGCAGCAGGAGGTAAACATTGGCAATTTTCCATTGTGTTGTAACCTGTTTACAAGTTCTGTAGCTTCTTCGACAATAGTCAAATCAGCCCCGAAGTCAGTATCGTAAACGCCGTCAAACCCAAGCGCTCGAAGGGCGGTTGGAATTTTTCCTGTGACGGCAGTTCCGATGCGGTAGCCAAATTCTTCACCCAACGCTGCTCTCACTGATGGCGCAACCTGCACCACCACTTTCTTTTTCGGGTCTCCTAATTTTTTCCAAACTTTATCGACATCGCTGTTTTGAATGAGTGCACCAGTGGGACAAACGTTCACGCACTGACCGCAGGCAACGCAGTCAGTCTCGGAAAGTGCCATGTTGAAAGCCGGACCAACCTGCGTAACAAAGCCACGGTCGTAGGCGGTAAGAGCGTTTACCGTTTGAATGTTGTCACAAACCATCACGCAATTCCCACACAAGATACACTTTGCAGAATTTCGCCTGACGGGGAAGAGCGAAGTCGTATATTCATTTTTCTCCGCCATCTCTCCCTTGTACGGCATTTCTCTAATTCCCATTTGATAGGACAAATCCTGAAGTTTACAGTGCATGTTTTTAGCACAGGTAGGACAGTCGGATGGGTGATCAGACAGGAGAAGTTCAACAACCGTTCTACGGGCGTTGATGACTCTTTGCGTATTGGTATATATCTCCATGCCCTCGGTACAAATTGTCGAGCATGACGGAGCAAGATTTCTTCTGTTTTTTACTTCGACGACACAAACGCGACACGAAGCGGTAATATTGTGCCTATTAGCCAAGTGAAGAGGCGTATAGCAAAGTTGAGGAATTTCAATGTTGAGCAAGCGACACGCTTTTAGAATCGTCGTCCCCTCTTCGACCTGAAGAGGCTTACCATTAATGGTTATATTAACAGTCTTTTTGATTTCCATATCTCTTCCTCCCTATAGACTGATTGCCTTCACCGGGCAATTGCTTTCGCATGTTCCACACCTAATACACTTGTGATCGTCAATTTCAAAAACGCGAAGTTTCGGATTCTTTGCCGCTGGCTTATCCGTTTTGAATATCGCTTCAACCGGGCATTTGCGAGAGCAATTTCCACATCCGATACATACGGTTTGATCAATCACATATCTAGCGAGCGCACGGCATTCCTTAGCTGGACACAGCTTGTTGACAATGTGCTCGACATATTCGTCTCTAAAGTACTTTAAAGTTGAAATCACGGGATTTGGCGAGGATTGACCCAAACCGCAAAGCGCAGTATCCTTGATGACTTTAGACAAATTTTCTAATTCCTCAAGGTCCTCCATCTTCCCTTCACCTTCGGTAATTCTCGTGAGTATCTCGAGCAATCGCTTGTTGCCAACTCGGCAGGGAGTGCACTTGCCACACGATTCATCAACGGTAAATCCCAAGTAGAATTTTGCGATGTTAACCATGCAATTGTCCTCGTCCATAACGATGAGACCACCGGAGCCCATCATCGAACCAATTTGTGTCAAACTGTCATAGTCGATGGGAGTATCAACAAGGGAGGCAGGAATACAGCCGCCGGATGGTCCGCCCGTTTGTGCAGCTTTAAACTTCTTGCCGTTTTTGATACCACCGCCAATATCGTAGATTATTTCCGATAGAGTTGTCCCGAGTGGAACTTCTACTAAACCAACGTTGTTAATTTTACCCGCGAGAGCAAAAACCTTCGTTCCCTTGGATTTTTTCGTCCCAATCTTCGCAAAATTTTTTTCATTTTCATTCAAAATATATGGAATATTTGCAAGTGTCTCGACATTATTGACAATCGTCGGCTTTCCAAAAAGACCGCGATTAGCAGGAAAAGGAGGTTTAACGCGAGGTTCACCTCTAAGCCCTTCAACCGAATTGATCAGGGCTGTCTCTTCTCCGCAGACAAATGCGCCAGCACCGTACTTGATACTAATGTCAAAATCAAAGCCGGAATCGAGAATATTATTTCCCAACAATCCGTATTTTCGCGCGCTCTCAATGGCTTTTTCAAGCCTTTCAACCGCGAGAGGATATTCAGCTCGGACATAGATGACACCTTCGTTTGATCCGATTGTATGCCCAGCAATTGCCATCGCTTCAACAATGGAAAAAGGATCTCCTTCCATAATCGATCGATCCATGAAGGCCCCAGGGTCGCCTTCATCAGCGTTACAAATTGTGTACTTTTTATCGGATTCATTGTTCTTAGCGTAATTCCATTTCAAATAAGTGGGAAATCCTCCGCCCCCGCGACCCTTCAATCCAGATATTTTCATCTTTTGAATTACTTCATCGGGCGTGTAGTCAAAAAGAACTCTTTCAAAAGCGCGGTAACCTTTGTTTGCAACGTATTCCTCAATGGATTCGGGATTGATCAATCCGCAGTTACGAAGAGCAATTCGCTTCTGTTTTTTATAAAAAGGCATGTTTTCCTGCTTGGTAATCACTTTGCCAGTAGCAGGATTTATATAGAGCAATTTCTCAACCTTTTGCCCGTTGATTATGTGCTGCTCAATTATGTCTTTCGCATCCTCTGGTTTAACTTTGATATAAAAAGTATCATCGGGAAAAATCTTGACTATTGGTCCCTTTTCACAAAAGCCAAAGCATCCGGTTATACTAACTTCAACTCGGTCCTCCAATTTGTGTGCGATAACTTCCTTTTTCAAGTTCTCATAGATTTCCTGCGACCGAGAAGCGTGGCAGCTGGATGAAGCACAGACAGAAATGATGTACTTCCCCACCAGTGCGCGCTTTGAATGCTTCTTGATATCTAAAATGCGCTCGCAACTGTGACAAAACTTTTCGAAATCTTTTCTAGTTTCTAATCTTTGAATTTTTTTATCCATATTTGCATCCTCTATTTGTACTCTTCAAGAATCAGTTTCACTGTTTCTAGATTGGAATTTCCAAATGTTTTTCCGTTCACCTGAATGACCGGGGCAAGCCCACAAGCCCCGACGCAACGCAAGGTTTGTAGAGTATACAATCCATCCTCGGTTGTCTCGCCGGGATTGATACCCAATTTATTTTGAAATTCCTTCAAAATTTTTTCAGAACCGCGCACAAAACAAGCGGTTCCCAGGCAAACATTAATTATATATTTACCGTGTTTTTCCATGTTAAAAAAAGAATAGAAAGTAACGACTCCATAAACTTTCACAACCGGTATATTCAAACCCTTCGCAATAAATCGCTGAACCTTTTCCGGAAGGTACCCAAAAATCGATTGAGCCTTGTGTAAAACCGCAATCAAATCGTGCTCATCGCCATCGATTGATTTAATAAAATCGTCGAGTTTGCGAAATTTTTCGCTTTCGGCTGCAGACAAATCATTTCCCATCAAGAACAATTCCTCCGTTTAATATTTTCAACTAATGTAGATTATATCAAAAAGTTTTATGTCAAGTAAAATGCTCTTTTTTGTTCGGATAGCGCTACAATTTGAAAATAATTTAAAAAAGCCAGCATCTAACTGGCTTTTTTGTCGGGAATTTATCTTAAATTAATCGGAAATTTTTTCTAATTTTCCTCTTTGCGATATGTGGGATCGATGCCTTGATACTCGTCATAAGCATCGTTAATTCTAACGCTGGCACAAGCGGCATTTTCCTTGTTCGCGTGAGCTTTGGCAATAAAGATATTCGGAACCCGAGAGGATACACCGGCGATACATCCACCTTTGCACATCATTCCTTCCAAGACATCTTCCTTTAACTTGCCTCTCGACAAATCCTTCAAGCTCTTTAAACACTCCTCGGATCCATCAGCTGCATGTAGAGTCAACTGAACGTCGGAATGAACTTCGTTCAAATAGTCGTTTAAAGATTTTGCGACACCACCTGCATTGCAAAAGTTGCGTCCGGACATTGAAGCTTGTTCAACTTCGACGTCGCCAGTGCAATCAATGGGATCGATTTTCTTTGCTCGCATCATGGAAGCTAGTTCGGTAAAGGTCAGGACATAATCTAAATTGTCGACATTCTTCTTTAACAACCTCTCAGCTTTTTTCGCCACGCAAGGTCCAACAAATACCGTAACTGCGCCTGGAAATTTCTGGCGCGCTATCTTCGCAGCTATTCCCATCGGAGAAAGAACATCTGAAGTGTATTTCTTATATACATCCGGATACTTTTTCTTCGTCAACTCGACAAAGGCTGGACAGCAGGAAGTGGCAATTTTGCGACCTTCCGCTTTGGCTTTCACCGCTTCTTCCGCCTCAAATTTCGTAGTTATATCCGCTGCTTGAGCAACTTCCATAACTTTTGTAAATCCCACTTTCAACAGGGCTTCATATATTTGTTTCAAACTAACTTTTGAAAACTGAGCAACGATAGCAGGTGCTACAAGAGCAATAACTTCCTTGCCTTCGTTCATATTTTTGATAATCGGCACAACAAAAGAAAGGTCTGAAATCGCTCCAAAAGGGCAACTAGCCGTACATTGGCCGCAATTGATACAATCGTTGTAGTCGATGTAGGCGATTTCGTTAGAGTAATATTTCAAAGCTCCGGTCGGGCAGGCTCGGTGGCAAGGTCGATCGGAAACTAAGATTGATGAATAAGGGCAAGACTGTGCACACATCGTGCATCCTTTGCACTTGTCGTAATCGATATGCATCTTGCTGTCGCCTTCGTAAATGGCGCCAAATTTACACGATTGAACGCAAGCTTTCATCAAGCACTTTCGACAGTTGTCAGTGATGCGAACCTTGTGAATGTTGCAATCATCACAAGCAGCCTCCAAGACATAAATAAACTGTCCCGGTTTAGCCTCTGAACCATCCGGGCAACGTCCCATAGCGAGATAAGCTCTCTCACGAGTAATCTCTCTCTCTTTATAGACGCAGCATCGGTATTTTGGCCTTTGATAAGAATGCAATTCTCGAGCGAGTTCGTTAGGTGTGTTTTCGCTGATTTCATTGTTGTAAGCTTTTTCAGCCACCCTAGTCAAGACGTTCTTTTTAAATTGATTATATTGGTCAAAACTTCCTGTCATTTTACTATTCCTTCTCTCTACTTTCAAAGTAGTATAGCAAAGTGAAAGAATGAATTTATACTATTTTCGTGATTTTTTTATCATTTTTCGCAACTTCCGATAAATAAGCGTTTATTATCTTACATTTTTCGTTATTTTGTAAAGCGAAAGTGACTTTTACAATCGGCCCCATAAACTCTCTTTTTAGCACCTCTCCTCCAAGTTCAGATAAGCGCTTTTGGAAGATTCCAAGGTAGTTATTCGACAGTTTTCCGACAAAGACATCCATAGTCACTTTTTGTCCGAAATCGCTATCGGAGAGATTGTCGAACACGCACTTGACATAAGTGCGATCTAGATTCGATGCCCCGAGGAGAATTCCTCCGAAGTAGCGAACGATGAAGCAAGCGATTCCCGCTGCGTCCTTCGCTTTGAGCGTATTTAAAATACGGTGAGCGGCATTTACCGGCTCCTTGTCCTCGCAAGCGCCCATCTTTAAATCAGAGGTGATGTAAGCATAGAGAATATGTCTAGCATCGCGATGTTTTTGGCGGATATCAGAAAGGTATTGATTAAATTCCGATTCGTCGTTCACTCGATAGATATATGTTATAAATCGACTCTTTTTAATTTCTATGGTCTTTTCTATATTCTTCTTCAGTAATTTCATTATAATCCCAACGCATTCATATTGTCCAAGGCGGTAATAAACTTCGCCCCGCTCTCTTCAAAGGATTGATTGTTGAAATCAATCTTGTCAGCATCAGTATAACCATTGAGAACTCCCAGTGGAGATTCGACATATTGATTCCAGGTTTCGATGCTTTGCTTAATAGTCATCCCATTGTAGACTATTACATCATCGGCATAATTGTTAAATAAAGTCAAGGCTAAGCGCGAATTGTAAAGTCTAGTAACACCGTCTTCCGCAACGTACTTGACCAGCGAAGTCTTTTGCTCCGTTTGCGCGAGTAAAGCATTGTAAGAATCAGCGTTAGATCCTGTCACATAAGTTGAAGTACTCGTCAAGGATCTCCCCATCAAAGTGAATGCTTCGGTAATCTTATCCTCAAAGCCCGCTTCTCCGTAATTTCCAACTTGCGGCAGTAAAGCGACCCCTTCCAAACCACGAGCTTCAATAATATTGAAGTAATAATAGTCGTTATCAAAGACCGTATCTCCGTAGAAGAACGCTTCGATAAAGGCGCTGTCATCGGGGTCAACTTCGGTCAGATTATCGACTAACATCCCCGCGACCAATTCCTGAGCGAGATAGCCGCGAACATAAGTTGTTGTTTGATTAATCGAGTCGTAACTGAGGTCAAAGGTACTCATCATCAAGTTGAATATCGTATCGGAGAACGATGCACCGTCGTTGAAGTCAATGCTGGAAATGCTGGTCAAATCATTGATCAAACCATCGAGAATTTCGCACTGTTGCTCCAATTGCGCCTGAGTGTGTCCCTCTGGCATAAGCAATTTTCTAATCATATATGCCGCTTTGCTGGTATTGCCATATGAAGCTGATTCCGCATCGAACTCTCGAATGTAATCAGTAAGGTCAACTCCATCAGCATTGCTGTTGATAAATTTATAAAGTATATATTCTTTCGAATCATCCAACAAGTTCATTTGGTCGATCGGACCCACAAAATCATATATGCTAATTCCATCTCCGATAGTTATGTTGTCAAATGATAGGTCTCCGCCGAAGTTTGTCTTGAGATTTTGGAAGAGAGTGGTCATCGAATCAATTTCACTGTCCCAAAAATCCACCGCATCTTCCGAATAGTCTTTGTATACGTAAGTATCGATTGTTCGATAATTAATGCCGTCTATAGTCAAGTAAGAATCCAAGTCCATAGCGGTAAATATATCGTCGAAGAAAGTGCAAATAGCCGGATGAAGAATTCGCGATTCATTGACTGCTTTTAAGAAGTCGCTGATAGCATCAGCGCTGATGTCAGCAGGACTGGTTATGCTAGAAAGCGAAATATTATTTTCATTTATAACTCTGAGAACATCGGTGAAATTCAGGATGGCAGAATCGTCGCTCAAGGCTCTTTCCGCACTTGTCATATCCTCATCAAAAGTCCAGCTATCGATCGCTGCAACGAGAGGAAGAACTTTTTCCTTAGCGCTGCTTTCGTCAGCACCAGTTATCATTTGATCAAGAGTAGAAGAGTGCAATACTGTCGCAAATAATTCAGTAAAGAATGTGTAATCTTCACCGCTCTTGACAGTATTTAATACTTTAGAATCAGCCATCGCATTTAAAAGATCTTCCAAATCGGCAATACCTTGATCATCTAGATCCGTCGGGTCGCCAGTCAATTCGGTCAAAGTAGCTTCATCGGTAAAGGTATCGTATATAGCGCAAATCTTTTCGATTTCCTCATCAGTTTCTTGATTTGAGGTTGTCAATAGATAATTGGTATTGACAGTAGAGAAATCGATGATGTCACCATTGCTGAGAACGACGTTGTCGATATTGCTGATAGCGTAATCCAACATGTAGGGAATGCTCGGCGAAAACAAGCTCGAATGATTGACTGCCTTGAGTAAGTTAGCTAAGTCATCACCGCTGGCAGTGGCAGAGCTGATAGCGTCAGTTCCTACGATATTAACCTCTTCAAATATGTCACAAATGGCCGCAATTTCTCCGGTAGTGTCTAAGTCAGCAGTCACAGTAACAGGACTACCGTCGACAGATATTGCATAAGTTGTGGAAGCGATTGTTCCAGTCCAACTGAATCCAGATTTCAGTTCGCCGGTATACTTATTAGCAACAATCGAGAAATCCTCAAATGAAAGCGAATCCCCAACCATGTCGGTCAATTCTGCTTTATCGATCAATGTATAGGCTAATTCGCCGAATTTATCGACATAATAACCGCTGTTATCTTTTTGAACTGAAAGCATTTGAGTTTGACTCAAGGCTGTTAAAATAGCATTTATTTGATTCGGTTCAAGCTCAACCCAGTCGATGGTGTCGATACTTATATTAGACCCCAGTTCGTTCAATCTATCGACGACGGCTCCTAGAGCCGTGGCTTCCGCTTCCCAGTCGGTAACATTGTTAAAATTAACCGAGACTCCTAAGTCAGACAGCGTGCCTGCAAGGCTGTCGTTTAAAATCGAAGATAAACTTCCTGACAGCAGTTGAGATTTTCCCACAGCGCCGAATATCTCCGAAATCATTTCTCCGTCAAGTTCGGACACTTCGAGCGATTCGCTCGTAAAGAAATCGGTGTGGTTTTGCATAACGCTAAAGACATTGCACAAATTAGTAATCTCACCATCGACAATCCCGTCATCAAGCCACTGTATCGAAGAGAGAGCACTCGGAAGAGTAAGTCCCGTAGATGATAGGGACTCGTTGCCAAAAATAGATGAGATCATCGCATTAAAATTCGTATTTGAAACCAATGTATCCGAACCGTCAATGCTTCGATCGGGATTGATGATATCCGAGGAAACAATGGTAACTAAAACGCTCTTGAGATCGTCAACATCAATGTTGCTTATCATCTCTGATGTACTGGATGAGTCAGCGATAGAATCGGATATATTGATAGCAACATCAACAATATCCAATATTTTTTCAACTTCAGATACGAGTGTGGAATTACCTTCGTCATCGACGCATTCAAAGTCAAAATCAGAAGCGCTCAAACCGAAGAGCATATCTTCAAATTGCTCGTCGGAAAAAACAGTTTCCAGCATTCCAGGTAATATTTTAGATATGATAGCCGACCTTTCAGTCTTTTCCAATATCGATTTCACTAAATCTCGGTCAGCTTGAGATGTGATATCTAATGCATCTTCCGTCAACTCTTGAGCATCCGGAATGATATCGATCAGATATCCTACTTCCTCAGCAAGAGAGGAACTATCGCCAATTTCCTGGCTTACGCTATCGAGAGTTTCCTCATCGATGTAGTCATATATGCCATCTAAACCGGAAAGCATGGTTTGCGACAGTTCGCCAATGTCGATCACCTTTTTAGA
>JBAYAI010000029.1:0-14831 GCA_041669865.1 Bacilli bacterium
ATGTAAAAGCGAGAACAATCTACGTTAAATTCCAAGTTAACGACGGAAAGGGATTGCTTACAAAGGACGATTCATTTGTCATTTGGACTACTACTCCTTGGACGATTCCTGCCGATTTGGCGATCTCTTTGAACCCTGGTTATACCTACGGAGTTTTTGAAACCGAGAAGGGAAATTTGATATTTTTGGAATCTTTGAAAGATGAACTTCAAAAGACACTTGAGTTAAAAGAGTGCAAACTTCTCAAGACTTTCAAGGGAATTGATGCTGAGAGAATAACGGTTAAGCATCCTTTTTATGACCGCGATTCTTTGGTTGTCGTCGGCAATCATGTTACAGACGATTCCGGTACTGGATGTGTTCACACTGCACCTGGACACGGTGCTGATGACTTTAAGGTTTGCCAAAAGTACGGTATTCCTCCTCTTTGCCCTGTCGATGAAAAGGGAATGATGATGAAAGAATGCGGACCTCGGTTGGAAGGAATGTTCTACGAGGAAGCAAATGACGAATGTGTCAAGATGCTTGAAGAAAAGGGCGCTTTGCTCAAAGAAGTAGACATCGTTCACTCCTATCCTCACGATTGGAGAACGAAGAAACCTTTGATATTCCGTGCGACCCCACAGTGGTTTTGCTCTATTTCTAAATTCCGTCAAGAAGCTCTTGATGAAATTGACAACAATATCACTTACTACCCGACTTGGGGTAAAGTGCGACTTCACAACATGATTGAAGGTAGAGAAGATTGGTGTATTTCGCGCCAGCGCGTGTGGGGTGTACCGATTCCCATTATCTACAATGAAGATGGGACTCCAATTATCGATAAGAAGGTATTTGACCACATTATAGATTTGATTCGTGAAAATGGATCAAACGTTTGGTTTGAAAGAGATGCGAAGGATCTACTTCCAGAAGGGTATACCAATCCTGCTTCACCAAATGGAAAATTTGTCAAAGAAAAAGATATCATGGATGTTTGGTTTGACTCAGGGTCATCTTGGCTCGGTGTTGAAATTGAGCGCGGACTAAAATATCCGGCTGATCTTATTCTCGAAGGTTCAGATCAGTACCGCGGTTGGTACAACTCATCTCTCATTTTGGGAGTTGCTACCGGACATAAAACGCCTTTTAAATCTATTTTGACACACGGATTTATCGTCGATCAAAACGGTGAGAAATTCTCCAAATCTAAGGGAAATGGAATGACACCTGATGAGATTACCAGCACCTATGGTGCGGATATTCTTCGCTTGTGGTCCGCATCCATCGACTACACGATGGCCGAAATCAAACTATCAAAAGAATTGATGAAAGTTGTATCAGAATCATACCGCAAGATTAGAAATTCGATGAAGTTTATGATTTCTAATTTGTATGATTCCAAGGATGATATGATCGACTTGAGCAAGCCATATAAATATTCAGCAATCGATGAATTGATTTTGGCTAAGTTTGACGAACTTTGCGTCAACCTGCACAAAAAATACGACGAGTACGATTTTATCGGTGTGACCTCGCTAGTTCAGAATTTTGTGACTAACGACCTTTCCGCTTTCTACTTGGATTACGCAAAGGACAGCTTGTACTGCGATGGTTTGAATTCGTTGAAGCGCAAGGGAATTCAACACGTGCTCTATCGCATCGTCAAAGATTTAGCTATCATGCTTTCACCAATCCTTCCTTTCACCATGGAAGAAGTAAATAAAAATATTCCTGATGGAATTCCGGAATCAATCGCTCTTGCTGACTTTCCTAAACCGGAATTGGATAGAGCGAAAATCACCATGTATAATTCATTTATGAACATTAGACAGAAAACCTTTAGAGAATTAGAAAAGTCTAGAAAAAATGGAACTTTAAACTCCAATGCTCAGGCGGAAGTCACGTATTTGACTACCAGCGATGATGAGATTAAAGCGATGGAATTCCTCGGAAGCGATAATATTGTTAAATCCTTGATCGTCGCTAAATTCTCTTTTGAGAAAGCGGACGAAAGCAATGTGAAAATTGTGGAAACTAAGGGTGAGAAATGCGAAAGATGCTGGAATTACTTCGATGAGTTAGAAGAAGACAGCGAAGGTCACAAGATTTGTGCCCGCTGCCACAAGGTATTAAATGATGAATAAATTTAAAAAAGGTTTGATTTGGTTTGGAAAATCTTACCTATGGTTGATTCCGCTTTTCTTCATTATTGATATTGTTTCAAAGAAGTATTTTGAATCGCTGCTTTGGAAGGGAAACTATTCGGATACGATCGTTGTTATTCCTGGTTTCTTTTCGTTTGAGGTTCTATATAATACCGGTGCAGCCTGGGGGGCTTTCAGCGGACAATACTGGCTGTTGATTGCCATTTCCTCCATTGCTGGAATAGCGATGATATGGTACTTGGGAAAATATTATAAAAAATTAAATGGGGTTGCCAAAATCGCTTTGTATTTAATGATTCCAGGATGCTTAGGAAACTTGATTGATCGTGCTTTCTACGATAATGGGGTAATTGATTTTCTAAAGTTCACTTTTGGAAGTTACAACTTTCCAACATTCAATTTTGCTGATTCCTGCCTCGTTGTTGGGGCAATTCTCTTAGTGATAAGTGTGATTGTCGATGATGTGAAGGAAAAGCGAGAAGCTGAGATGTTGCAGCAGCAATACGAAGAGCCAAAGCAAAACATCAATCAAAAAAGCGAACAAAACGAGACAAAAAACGCTAAGGAAATTAGCGATTTGAAGAAAAAGGATAAATGATGGAAAAGTATATAGTAGATGCTCCTGCTAGACTAGATGTCTATCTATCAAAAAAATTGGAAATTTCGAGAAATCAAGCTCAAAATCTCATTGGTGTACGCGTTTTTGTCAACGATAAAAAGCCTACTAAATCCGGAGTTAAACTATCCCCGGGTGATGTGGTTACTATCGATCGAGATATCAAGAATGAAAATACGATTGTTCCAAAGGATATAAAGTTTGGAATCGTCTACGAAGATGAAGATATCATTGTTGTCAATAAACCGCGTGGATTGGTTGTTCATCCCGCTGTGGGACATCCGGACGATACCCTAGCGAATGCATTGGCCTATCACTGCCACCTGGATCCAGCGATGGCAAATGATGAAAATCGCATGGGCATTGTTCATCGAATTGACAAGGATACATCTGGACTCTTGCTGGTAGCAAAAACTCCTGAGGCTAAGGAAAAATTATCTTTACAGATCAAAAATCACGAAGTTGATAGAGAATATCTTTGTTTATCCTATGGCTATTTCCGCGATCGCAAATTTAAAGTTATCGGCGCGATTGCTAGAAATGAGCACGACCGTAAAAAGATGGCAATCGATGTCGAAAAAGGAAAAGAAGCCGTGACGCATTTTACACTTGCAAGGCAATTTAAAAATGTAGGATTACTCACCTGTAAATTAGAGACAGGTAGAACGCATCAAATTCGCGTTCATCTCTCATTTATCAAACATCCAATCGTCGGAGATATGGTCTATGGGTCACGCGAACTTACCATCGCTGATCAAGGACAAGTTCTTCACGCTTACAAAATATCATTCGAGCATCCTCGGACTGGTGAAGATATGGTGTTTTACGCCCCGATTGATGAATACTTCAAAAAGTGCTTGCGTTATGTCGCGAGTATAGATTAGAGTTTAGCGCCTGTGTAATTGCGAAAAAATTTCTTAACGTACGGGTCGAGCTTTTGCTGCCCGTACTTTTTTATTAGCAAAGCGTAGGTCTTGTCAACTTTCGCTCCAGCTCCTTTGGGAACAGTGCATTTTAATGCTCTCTCCATCTTTTTCCAATCTTGAAGAAATTCGTATCGAGCAATGACTGATGCCGTGGCGATAGAGGGGTAGTACGATTCCCCTTTGGTTTGAAAAACTAAGCGATTTGGAACGATGGTTGTTCCAGCGTATTTTCGATATGTGATTTCTTTTTCAAACTGATCGATGTAGATGTTTATATCTTTTTTCAGTTTGTACTTCTTAATCAGTTGAGCTTGGGCAAAGTTGTGAAGCTTGACGAGCATCATGTGTGTCGACCATTTTTTTTCGTGCATTTTTGTCAATTTTCCTGGTGAAACACGGACGACAAAGTGCTTTATTTTTCTCTCGAGCATTGGAGCTATCTCTTCGATTTTTGAATCCGTCATTTTTTTTGAGTCCATTACTCCAAGCGAGTTAATATATTCCACATCTTTCTTATTTAAATAGGCGGCACAAATATAAAAGCCGAGGAAGAAATCTCCCACACCTACCTCGTCAGATCCTATTTGTTCTTCAATATCTTCCCATCCGGAAGTGGTGGAAGAGTGAGAATTAGAGAGTTTGGGCTTTTCAAAAAAGAGAGAAGCCTCAAGTAAAATGCGATCTTTCTGACCGGAAAAAAGAACGCTGAACCCTTTTTTTGAAGAAAAGCCGTCGACTATAACTCCATTCGTTAGCTTTTTGATAAACAGGTGATACTTTTGTTTTGGGTCATCGATTATTTCGGCATGATAAAAATCGCGTATCTCCAGCAATTTTGCTTCGTCGACTTTAAATTTGATGTAATCCATGTGAGTTCCTCGTTAAATCATTTTCATTTTATCATTAACAATGGTATCATTCTAGTCAATGTACAGCATACATGTTAAAATATTTTGAGGATAGATATGAAGAATATAAAACAAGCATTGGAATTTGATCAAATTGAAAAGGATTTGCTCCCATTTTTTGCAATGGAAGACAATCGAGAGATATTTAAAGAGAGCGAGATGATTACCGACCCTGTTCACTTAGATAAAGAACACGCTCTATTGAATGAAGTTGTCGAATATTTTCGTATGGGGTATTCAATAAATCTCGAAAAGACACCAAGCTTATCCGATCACATGATGATTCTCGCAAAGGGAGGAGAACTTTCGATAAAGGGATTGTCGAACATGAAGTCTCTTTTAGTGAATGTTGACATCTTTAAAAGCAGTGTTGGATCTAAAAATAAGTTAGAAAGACTTTACAACCTGACAGAAGGTTTGAAAAGCTTTACCTATCTTTCCAATCTCATTAGAAGAACCATCCTTCCCGATCTGACAATTGCTGACGACGCCTCCAGCAATCTTTTGGAAATTAGAACTAAGTTGAAAAATATATCAAATCAATTTAACAGCGCCATTAAAAATGCTTCTTTAAAGTACAAAGACCACCTGGCTCAAACTCAAGAAGTTATGAAGGAAGGGATGCCCACGCTTGCGGTCAAAGCGAGCAGCAAAACCAAGGTTAAAGGCTTGGTTGCTGACACTTCCAACACCGGAGAAACCATTTTTATCATCCCGTTGGAAGTCCTTGATATCCAAAATAAACTGTTTGCGCTCAAAGAGGATGAGCATGTAGAAATAAGTAGAATTCTCAGACAACTTACGTCCATGTTGTACGAACATTTGAATGAAATTCAACAGGATTATCGCATTGTTTTAACCTTGGATTCCCTCTTTGCACGCGTGAGATTTGGCTTGACTTATCACGGAAATGTAGCGGAAAACTCTGACCACATATATTTGGAGGATTTGGCTCATCCGCTACTCGACCAGGACACAGTCGTGAGAAATACTTTTTCCGTTCAGAAAAAATCAAAGATTCTCATTATATCCGGTCCGAACGCCGGTGGAAAGACAGTTTTAATCAAAGCGGTAAGTTTGGCTTGCTACATGAATCAAAGAGGACTGTTAGTCGACTGTGCAGGAAAAGCTGAATTGCGACTATTTCACGATATATTTTTTCTCGCTGGAGATTCGCAGTCTATCATGGACAATCTCTCCACCTTTTCCGGACATATCAAATCTATCAACGAGGCCTTATCCAAGATATTTAACGACAGTTTATTCGTCGTAGATGAAATTGGTCAAGGCACTTCACCGCTCGACGGAGAAGCGATTGGAATCGGTGTTGTCAACTATTTAAAAAAGATCGGATGTTTTTCAATTCTCACATCGCATTACGACGGATTAAAGCAAAAAGCCGTCGAAGATGACGAGTGTGCGGTCGGGGCAATGATTTTCGATGAAAAGACAATAAAGCCAACTTTTAAGTATCAGGAAGGAATGCTCGGTAAGTCATATGCCATCGAGGTTTCGCGCAATTTAGGATTGAATGAATTTATTTTAAATTCAGCCAAAGATTATATCAAAGACCAACAAAATACTCCTGAGCGAGAAGGATTAGAGAAGATTCAAAGACTCCAAGCCAAAAATGAAAAGCTGCTTAGGGAAAATGAGGAAAAATCAAAGAAACTCGAGCGAGTTTTAGAGAAGCGCGAGCAAGCGCTCAAAGCTTTAAAAGCGGAAAAACAAGCTATCTACGACCGCGCTGATGAAAAGGTTGAAGCAATTGTCAAAAAAAAGATAGCGGAAATCGACGCGGCTTATAAGTCGAACGAAGTAAACTTTTCTTTGAAGGAAATGGCTAAAATCAAAGGTGAACTCAAAAAAATCGGGACTGGCAAAAGCCTGAAGAATCAACCTAAAGTCAAAGCGAAAAAGCACAATTTTGTCGTTGGCGATAGAGTGAAAGTTGAATCGATGAACAATACGGGAACGATTGTCAAAATCGAGAAAAAAAAGGTGAGCGTTGATCTTGGAGGCTTGATTATCAAAACGAAGATTGACGATTTGCTTTTTATATCTGGCAAGCCTAAAAAAGAAGTTAAGAACCCATATGCTATCGATAGGTTTATGTCGCCTAAGACTGGAGTTGGGCTCGAGTGCAACATCATTGGACTGCGTGCAGAAGAAGCGAAAGAGGTTGTTGAAAAGTACCTTAGCGACTGTCTTTTGATGAATTATCGACAAGTTCGAATCATTCACGGAAATGGATCGGGAATTTTGCGCAATATGGTTTGGGAACTTCTGAAGAAGAAAAAATACGTTAAGTCATTCCGATTTGGCGGAGCGGGGGAAGGTGGCCTCGGAGCCACTGTTGTCAATTTAAAATGAACGATGTTCTCAAAGCAAAAATCGATTTGCTCCCTGATAGACCTGGCAGTTACCAAATGAAAAACGCCGATGGCGTAATCATTTATGTCGGTAAGGCGAAGTCCCTGGTAAAGCGAGTGAAACAGTACTTCTATCGACCTCAAGTGGGTAAAGTTGCAAAGATGGTTAGGGAAATTGCTGATTTTGATATCATAACAACCAACACGGAAAAGGAATCGCTGCTGCTTGAGATCAATTTGATACAAAAGTATTACCCTAAGTACAATATTCTCCTCAAAGATGGGAAGATGTATCCATACATTGCTTTGAAAAAGGGCGGAGATCCTCTTTTGAAAATCGCTCGCTCGGATAAGCAAAAGGGATATTATTACTTTGGCCCATTTCCTAGTTCAGGCTCCGCATATACGATGATAAAGCTTCTAAATAAGATTTTCCCCTTGCGCAAGTGCAAGGTACTGCCGAAAAAACCTTGCCTGTATTATTACTTAGGACAGTGTCTTGCTCCATGTATCAAGAAGGTAGAACAGGAAGAATACGAACCGATAATAAGAGATATTACACGCTTACTCAATGGCGATTCTTCCAAACTTGAAGCAAAACTCACCCAGCAGATGCATGAGGCTGCATCGAAGATGAATTTTGAAGAAGCCGCAAATAAGCGAGACCAGTTAAAAGCGATAAATCACATAATATCATCGCAAAAAATTATGATGCAGGACCACATTGACCGTGATTTTGTTGGATACTCAGTTAGAGAAGGGTATATGTCGATTATCTTTTTGTTATATCGAAGGGGTTCGCTTCTAGGCAAGAGTCTTTTCGTCGTTGAAGAAATTGGAAGCTACGAAGAAATATTAACTCAGGCCATTACTCAGTTTTATCAAAAACACCGACTTCCGAAAGAACTGATAATTTCCGATAAGAAAATACAAGAGCTATTAGCGGAGACACTCGGGATCAAGGTTATAATTCCTCAGCGCGGAAAAAAGAGAGATCTTTTGTTCATGGCTTTGGAAAATGCCAAACAAGGATTAGATCAGCATTTCCAAACAGCTAGGTTGGAAGATGATAATTTGTCGTTGCTTAATGAACTCGGTGAAAAGCTAATATTAAGACTCCTTTAGATATCGAGTTATACGATAATTCACACTTTCAAGGAGCAGATGCAGTAGGAGCGATGGTCAAGTTTATCAACGGTGTCAAAGCGCCTCAGCTTTATCGCAAATACAATATAAAGAATTCAAATAAAAAAGATGATCTAGCCAGCATGAAAGAAGTTTTGACCCGTCGCCTGACTAGACTCATCAACGAAAAGGATAAACTGCCTGACTTGATAATTCTCGACGGCGGTGAAAACCAAATAATGGCGGCCATAGATGTTTGTGAAAATCTTGGAATCAACATCAATGTTGCCGGATTAAAAAAGAACAGTAAGCACGTGACGAATGCTTTGATAAATGGAAAGACGGGCGAACTGATACCTCTCGACCATCATTCGAATCTCTTCTTCTTTTTGATGCGAATGCAAGATGAGGTACACCGCTTTGCAATAACCGCCCATCGTCGAAGACGGGAAGGTGAACTGTATAAGACTATCTATGACGATATTCCTGGAATCGGTAAAAAGCGCAAACTGATGTTGCTTGACGCATACCCCACCATCGACTCACTCAAGGAAACGACGGTCGATGAACTTAGTCAATTCATTCCAAAAAAATCGGCAGAAATTATTGTGGAACTAGTTAAAAATAAAAGTAAAAAGGCATAGGAGATGTTTATAAACCTATGCCTTTTTTAAATCTAAAATTGCTCTTCAATTGGGTTGAAGACAAGCACTAAATCCAAATCTTCTGTTGGGAATTTGTTGGATAGAACATACTGAACTTGATTCGCGTCATCTTTTAAATATGCAAAATTATAATTATATGTACTTGAAGAGTAGTTAGTATCGATTCCGTAAACAACATAGTTCCCTGTATTTGTATCGATGTAGGTTACTTTACCTTCAACTACTTGTTCAGTTTGATATCCACTCGTGCTTCCAAGCGTGTTACCTAGAGTATCTTCGAGAGTGATAGTCACTCTTGAAGCGATGATGGCAGTTATAGTTTCATCGGAGCTTATCGCATAAGGGAAATTTATTTCGTTGTCGGATGAATCTAAATATTTTATCGGTTTGTAGTCAATGGAAGTTTCAATGTCGAGATAGCTTTCGAGTTCGCTCGAAGGATCTTCGATTGAATATGACCCCCATATCTCTGAGTAGCTGTCAATGGAATTTATGGGATTTCCATCGACATCTTCGAAGTCAATAGTCAATAGATAATTTGTTCTATATACGACGTACAAGTTTGTATCTTCACTGGGTATCACGTAGCTTGTTGGATCCATAATATCCTTGGATTCGGCACCTGAGTTTTCGACCCACTTAAGAAATTCGTCGTTGCCGTGGTCGGGATTGTACGCGGTTAAATCAACCGTTTTACCGGGTTCCATATCTGTCAATGTTGCGAGAACAGTAGTTCCATCAACATCGTAAAGTGTGATGATGGGATCGCTTGTCCATTTGGCATAGAGAGTTAAGTCCATATCTGGCATTTCAACGAAAGAGTAGGGATCGCCAGCGAAGGAAGAATCCTCATACCATCCATCAAAATACTTGTTTGGAATAACCATATTGTCAGCATCGACATCGGGAGCTTCAATCGAGTCCCCAGCGAATGCGATGATTGGATCAATATCGTAGTCAGGTACATTCGTGACGAAATTGATGGAGTGCTCCTGAGCGAATTTGGCATATATGGTGGTATCTTCATCCGGCATTTTTTCAAAAGTAAAACGTGAGGAAAAGTTAGGATCAGTGTACCAGCCTCTAAAATCATAATCATCGCGCGAATTCAACTGCGATAAATCGATTATATCTGTAGGAATTTCAACATCCGGCTCGAGTTGAATTGGATCTATTGTGTATCCTGGGACGTTGGTTACAAAGGATAAAAATGGCCAATCCGCATATTTTGCGTGAAGTGTTAAGTCTTCATCGGGGAAGAACTTAGTGTCGAATTTTACTTCATCGGTCCCATCGATGTAATACCAGTATTCAAAAGAGGATTTATCCTTGGCAGGAGTGGGAAAATCCTCAACTATTTCCGTATCTTGCAGTCCGGTGAAAATTGTTTGATCACTTTCTTCAAATGCTCCATCTCCTGGATCTAACGTTATTGTGACATATGAAAGGAACTTTGCAAAAACATCCAAATCGGTATATGGGTAATAATTGATATCAATTGAATTATCGAGAGTGCTCTCAGTATACCATTTATCGAAAACATATCCCTCTTTAACTTCGTAGGAACTTATATCCGTCTTGTCTTCGTCAGAAATGAGGCTGGCAGATGGGCCAGAAATGGAGCCTAGTTCGGTTGAACCGTCGTAAAAAGTGATAGTTCCTGTGCCTGAATATTCCGCTCCTAAGTCATTGCATGAAGATAAAGAGGCAACCACAATTCCAGTTAATATCAAAGTAGAAAGTCTCTTATTCATATGTATCTCCCTAATTGGTGTAGTATTTTTAACTATAAATAAATTATAACTAAAAAAGCCTTTTATTAAAAGCACAACAAATCTTTTTCTTAAATCTAGTAGGTAAAGTAAAATCTCATTAGTCTAAAAATAGTACCTATTTATCCACTTGCACAAACTTGATTCAATTGACAATTGCCCCTTTTTTTGGTAATCTATCTTACCAAAAGGAGTATATATAATTTAATGGATGTTCCACTGATAATTACACTGATTATACTGATATTTATGTCAGGTTTTTTTTCGTGCTCGGAAACAGCTTATACGAGTGTATCTCACGTTCGTCTCGAGAGATTATCAACCACGAAAAAGTCGGCTAAAACTGCACTTTGGCTAGCCGATCACTACGAAAGATTGCTGACGACAATTCTAATTGGGAACAATATTGTCAACATCGCTGCATCGACCATTTCCACACTTTTATTCATCCAGTGGATAGGTAGCAATGGGGCGGTCGTTTCGACTGTAGTTTTGACGATTACCGTTCTTATTTTTGGAGAGATTGTTCCCAAGAATTTCGGAAAAGAAATTCCCGAAAGAATCGCTATGCTCACCGCATATCCACTTATGGGCTTTTATGCTATCTTTCTTATTTTCTCGATATTTTTCGACAAATTTATGGATTTTATTGGTTTCATGTTCCACTTGGGAGGAAAGGAACCGAGTTTAACCGAAGATGAACTCAAGATGATTGTCTCAGACATTAAGGAAGAAGGGGTAATAAATCAAAACGAACACGATTTGATTCAAAAATCCATTCTTTTCGACGATCAAACAGTTGAAAAAATTATGACTCCATGGGACAAAGCGGTTACGGTTACAAATGAAGATTCCGACTATGAAATCAAACTCATATTTGAGATGAATAATTATTCTCGTATTCCATATTTGGACAAGGAGACTGGAGAAGTACTTGGCTTCTTGCTTCAAAAGGATTTTTATGAGATGCTCCTAGAGGAAAACTGCTCGCGTGAGTCCTTGATTAATGAGCCAATATTTGTCGAGGGGAGTGAACCGATAACCAAAGTCTTTAAAAAATTCCAAAAAGAAAAATCGCACATTGCTGTTGTGACCGACGATGCTAATCGATGCATAGGATTAGTTTCAATGGAGGATATCATTGAAGAATTGGTTGGGGAAATTGAGGATGAGTACGATGCCGAGAATGAAGAGGAACTAGAGAATTATTACAAAGCTATCGATTTGCGAAAGAAAAAGACCAAGTCGAGTTCCAATAGCGAAATCCCTTCCGTAAAGACAAATAAAAAAAGTGGTCTAAACTAAGTTAGACCACACCTATTTATTTTTTATACAAGGGCGAATACATCTAAGTATCGCATAGTTATCTAAATGCAACAAATGGCAGCCAGCCTTGTTAATTTGTCAGTAAATAACGTATTTACTGAAGTTATTAAACTGGGAAGTGCTGCTTTTTTGTTTTGAATTACATCAAATTGTACTTGGAAAAATCGATTCTGCCGTTTGGCAAAAGCTTGGTTTCATCGCAGTGAACTTTTAGTACGTCGGCGATGAACATTTCGTGAGATCCAGTTACAATCGAATCAACCACCTTACATTCAATTGCAATGGGACATTCTTCAATGTATCCGGCATTAACAGTATCGGCTTGTTTTAACTTGATTCCGTATTCCTTCAATTTGTCGCCATCTCTTCCTGACTTTGTCCCAGCACATTCATATAATTTCTTTTGCGATTTATCCAAAAGATGGACAACGAAACATCCGTTTTCCTTAACCATGTGGTAGGAAAAGCGAGAGGGGACAATTCCAATCATGACTCTGATAGGATCGTATGAGCAATTGCCGCAGTAAGCAACGACTAGAGCGTTGTCGCGTCCCTTTTTGTCTCTTACAGTTACGACAACTTTTGTCGAAGGTAAAGAATTTTTCATATTTAGTTCCATCGCATATATCTCCTTTGTGAATAGTTTAGTTATGTTAGTGAAAATTATCTAGTTTTTGTTTTCTATTATCTCAATCAACTTCAAATTTAAATCTGAATTTATCGGTCCGGCTTCGTATAATTCATCTTCATTTGTCACAAGTTTATATTCACCTTGGCCACCTATCTTAGCTTGGGATATTTCCAGCAGTTCATCATAGGAGTATTCAATGTCGTTGCTAACTTTAAAATTCACCGATGAATCCGCTGATTCTAAGCGTATATTTACCATGCTTGTAGTATCGTGAATTCCGCTGATGAGCGAGGAAAAATCCTCCTCGGAAACTAGCGAGTAAGCTCTATCCTCAATGTAAAAATTACGGCTGTCTTGGATTCTTAAGCACAGATCATTGTCTAGGCGTATAGTTGCATCTTTAGTGAGATCAAAAAAGGTCGACTCTTGACTAGTCCTCCTGAATTTCAAACTTTGCAAGTAAGAATTGGAAAGTTGAAGTGTATTCCCAAAGGAATCGAAGACAATGTCCTCATCGCTCGGAGTGGCATAATAGCTATAACTGCTGTTAGGGCTGCTAGCAGGGAAGCTGTCGGAGCATTTGTAAACGTTGTTTCCAATGTAAAATTCATCTTCGGAAGTGAAACTGAGAGAAAACGTATCCTCGGCGGTTGAGATGCCTGCATCGTAAAAATCTATTCCGATATAAGGATCGTAGCAAGGCGTGAGAGTTGCTTTATGAAAAAACTGAATAACTTGTTCAAAGTAATTCTCGTTTGCGTATATATTCACGCTATTGAGCCAGGGAGGTTGAGTGGAATAGTTGCCTGAACTGATGCTGATTTTGTCTATGTCAGCGACAGTTAAATCGCTGGCAAAATCATATAGATTAGAAAAACTTTATGTTTCCTTTTCGACGTTAGAAAAGGAAGAATTGTTAGAATCTATTTCGCCTGAACATGATTCTAAAAGAAAAAGCATTAAACAGACACCGGCTAATTTTTTCTTTTTATTCATGTTAGGTCTTTCTCCAAAAGAAGTTAGTAATATCTTTTGAATATATTATACACCCTATATATAAAAAAAGTTTATTCGCAATGAATAAACTAGACTATTATTGATGGAGCAGGCGACGGGAATCGAACCCGCGTGATCAGCTTGGAAGGCTGAAGTTCTACCACTGAACTACGCCTGCATTTAAGAAAAGGTGTGTGGCGGATCAGATGGGGATCGAACCCACGATCTCCTCCGTGACAGGGAGGCATGTTAACCGCTACACCACTGATCCAGCGCTTAGTTATAATGACATAAATGAGTATTAAATTCAAGAGTTTTCGCTCAAAAAATACGAGAAAAATTCATTTTTTTACTGCAATTTATATATAAAGAGGAATTTGAAACAAAATTTTAACATTTAGCTATATTTAAGGCAGGGTATATTATTGAATATGCAATCCCAGTTGCTTCTTGAATTGGCGAAAATCTAATGATTAAAAAGAAGGATAATTTAGAGATGTCTAAAATTTGAAAATTAGTCTTGAATTGTTAAATAATTACTATTAATAAACTAAATTCCAACTAAAAAGGGAACTTGTACCAAGTTCCTTTTTTCTAAGTGATTTTCTTAGTTAAATGCTTTGTCTAATTCTTCTTTGAATGCGCTTTGTGGTCTTGAACCGATTAATTTGTTCACTTCAACGCCGTTTGCAAAGATGTTAATTTGCGGGATTGAGTAAACGCCGTATCTTTGAGCGATAGAGGGAAGTTGATCTACATCGACTTTAACAAAGTTGACATCGGGATAATCGTTTTGAACGTCCTCGATTACTCTTCCCATCATTTTGCAAGGTCCGCACCAAGTTGCAAAAAAGTCGACAACTATTTTTCCACCTTGGGCCAACAAAGCGTCAAATTCTTCAACAGATTGTATTTCTTTTGACATATTCATTCTCCTTTTATTTTGCTATTTGTATAGCTTACTTATTAAGTATATTTGACATGTAATACTAGTGCAATAAATATGCACCTTTACAACAGCGAAGTTGCTAAATAGTAAAGTAGCAATAGATGAATTGGGTAATACAAATAGAAAAAAGTTTGCGTTCCTATGTTATGTATTCCTTGTTTTCCGGAATATAAGAAAATAAATATAGCGGCAAACAACGCATAATCTTGCACGTGAATAATCATCAATCTACTTACGTAGAACGCATTCGGGTAAAGCATGGCGAGAACGGAAAAGAGAATGCTTATTATCACGAGAAAAATAACGGCGAAAATATTCTGGTATTTGCGCAAGCTTGATCTCACTAAGTAGTCTTTGTCAATCTTCGTCAAATTGGCATAATAGTCTATGTATTCCTC
>JBAYAI010000030.1:0-14682 GCA_041669865.1 Bacilli bacterium
AGGTTCTTTGTTTCTTACTTTCCTTTTTTTAATTTGCGCAGATATGACACGCAATTAATAGCAGCTAAAGCGCCGTCGCTAGTGGCAGTAACCACTTGTCTCAACTTCGTGTCGCTGCAGTCGCCAACCGCAAACAGCCCTGGATTCTTAGTACTCTTATTTTCATCCACTTGAATAAAGCCTCCAGCGTTAACGACATCCATATATCCTATAAATTCATAGATTGGAGTAGCCCCAACGAAAAGGAACAATCCATTTATATCGATTTCACGCTTATTGTTCTTATCGCTATTGTCTTCCAAAAACAATTTTTCGATGTGTTGATTTCCATCAGAATCGACAATTTTGAAATTAGTGATTGTTTCAGTGTTTTCCATGTTGTTGAAATCGTCGATCAATTCTCGATCGGCTTTAAATTCTCCACTCTCATTAATCAAGTAAACTTTTCCAACAATTCCCGCTAGATATATCGCTTCTTTATAAGCTTTATTTGTATTTCCAATAACACCAACGGGTTTACCGCGGTGAAAAGCAGCATCGCACTCAGCACATCTTGAGATTCCTACTCCGTTGTACTTTTTCGAACCCTTAACCTCATACTCTTTTTCTTTCATGCCATTAGCGATAATAACCGAATTAAAAGTATATTCTTTCTTGTCGGTAATCACTTGGTAGGTTCCATCGTCATTCGGGTTAACGTTGATAACTCTCTCTTTTCTCACATCTATTTTGAAGTGATCAACCTGTTCCTTTAATTTTTCAGCCAGTTCTACACCTGTTCCTAAAAAGGCAGGATAGTTTTCAATTTGGTGAACTGAATGGAGTTTTCCTCCAATTTTGCCCGGCTCAAAACAAATAGGAGTCACGTTTGAACGCGATAGATAAATCGCCGCTGAAACTCCAGCGGGGCCCATACCGATTATTGCAACATCATAAATTTCTTTTTCCATAATATGTACCTCTCAGTTTTTCTATTCCTTAAATAATCCTACATACATATTTTATATAGACAATCGGTTATTAACTAATAAAATGCTTTTTAAGTTAATTTGTTTTAACACTTTGGGCTTTATTCTTATCGATATAATATCTAACAATGTGATTTCCAATTATTCCAATCAATCCAGCAATGATGAAAGCTGCGGCCATCGCTTGTGAAGCCAAAAATGTTCCATCACCCATTTGTTCGGAGGCTGCTCTCAGTGGTTCTAAGAAATACCTAACTACACCATACCAAGCAAAATATCCAAACAAAATGTCTCCATCTTTGTAGTGCTTGTTGAAAACTAGCGGTATAAATTTTGACAATAAATAGTACCCGGCAATATTTATCAAGCCCTCAAGTAAGAATAAGGGGACTCTAAAGCTGTTGACATCGACAATGAACATCTGATCCAATATCCATTGAGGAAGGAAAGACCATGCGGACATATCAACTATTTGTCCGTACACTTCTTGATTTATAAAGTTTCCCCATCTTCCGATGGCTTGCGCAATTAAAATTCCTGGAACAGCAATGTCAGCCGCCTGCCAAACAGACCACCCTTTTCTCCTGAAAATTACTACGAGTATTCCCGCGATGGCTCCCAGGGTTACTCCTCCTTGAATAGCCATACCACCTTCCCAGGTTTCAAAAACAGCGTACCAGGGTTTAGTCGCAAAACTATCCCATTGAGCAATTACATACCAAAGTCTTGATCCGACAATTCCAGCAGGAAAAGCCCAGTAAAAAACCGTATCGTAAACATCCCAGGGATATCCTTTTTTGTGAGCTTTCCAACTTGCTAAAAACCACGCAAGCAAAGCCCCACCAACAATACATAAAGCATAAAAGGTAACTCTTATACCAAATATATGAAATTCTTTTATAAAAGCTAAATCGGGTAATATCATTATTTCTTCTTCTTTCTATTTCTAAATTCGGTGAGTTTCTTTTCTAATTCATACGCCGAATCAAATCCGTACTCTTTTAGTTTTAAATTTGTAATAGCCACTTCGATTACTTCAGCGATTGATCTTCCCGGCGAGACAGGAATTACTATTTCCTGAACAGGAATATTCAGTATTTCTTTATATTTTATTTGATTGCCTAAACGATCAAGAGGCTTGGTCGGATCAAAGTGAACTAAGTTGATTATATATTTAATTCTAGATCTCTTCTTTAGAGAATTGATGCTGAAAGTTCTTGTTATGTCAATAATTCCAACGCCTCTAACTTCCATCATTCCATAAATTATCTCAGGAGCTTCAGCAATCAGTTGATTTCTCACATTCGATATTTCAACTCGATCGTCAGCAACTAAGGTATGGCCCCTCTTAATCAAATCCAAACTAACCTCGGATTTACCGATTCCTGAATCACCAATGATTAAAACTCCCTCGTCAAATATTCGAAGGCAGTTAGCGTGGATTGAAGTCCTTGGTGCGAGTTTCTCGCACAGATAATTCAAAGCATCTGCTTCGAAGGTGCTTGTTTCCACCTCTGTTCCATAAACGCAGCACTCTTTTACCTTTGCAGCATCTATGATTACTTTGGGACATTTCACATCGTGACACATTATTATTCCTGGTGTTTCATCACCGCAGATATTTAAAAACACATTATATGCATTTTCATATGTCATGTGTGCCAAATACGAAACTTCTTTTTTCCCAATCAAAACCAATCGCGATTTTTGATGGTACTCAAAAAATCCCGCCATCTCCAATCCCGGACGATCGACCTCGATCACTGTAAACGGGCGCTTGGAAGCTTTTAAAGATGTGTAATAGGTCTTTAATCCAAAGTGATTTGCAAAAGCTAAAATATCAAACATTAATTTGGCTCCTCAACTATACACATATTACAATTTATTCGTCTTTTTTTCCACTATTAAAGATATCTCAATGCAAATTATAAATACTTTTTTAAATATTGGCCGGTATACGACTTTGGATTTGATGCAATTTCTTCAGGAGTTCCGCTCGCGACAAGATATCCACCGCGATCACCGCCTTCGGGTCCCAAATCATTCACCCAGTCTGCGCATTTAATAAAATCGAGGTTGTGCTCGATGACTACAACTGTATTCCCCTGGTCAATAAGTTTATTGAGAACATTTAACAGCTTTGATATATCCGCTGAATGTAATCCCGTGGTCGGTTCATCTAAAACGTAGAGAGTATTTAATGTCGATCTATTTGAAAGTTCGTTGGCAAGTTTAACTCTCTGAGCTTCTCCACCGGAGAGAGTAGTAGAGGATTGACCGAGTTTGATATAACCTAAACCAACATCAATTAGTGTCCTCAACTTTCTCTCGATTGATGGGATATTTTCAAAGAAGGAGTACGCTTCAGAAGCGCGCATGTCTAAAACATCAGCAATGCTTTTTCCTTTATATAATACTTGTAGAACTTCTTCCTTATATCTTTTTCCATGACACACTTCACAAGTGACATACACATCTGGTAAAAAAGCCATAGATATCTTTTTCAGCCCATCACCGCGGCAGGATTCACATCGGCCACCTTTGACATTAAAGGAAAAGGAAGATTTGTCAAACCCCTTCAATCTTGCTTCGCGAGTTTGTGCGAATAAATTTCTTATATCGTCAAATACACCGATATATGTTGCAGGGTTTGACCTCGGTGTCTTTCCTATTGGATCTTGAGAAACATTGATTATCTTATCAAAATAATCCATTCCATCAACTCCGTCACAATCGCCAGGAACATCTTTTCCCAATCCTAAATTTTGACGTACTGCTTTATATAAGGTGTTGCTGATAAGAGATGATTTGCCCGAACCTGAAACCCCAGTGATCAAATTAAGCGCACCGGTCTTTATCGTTACATCGATATTCTTTAAGTTGTGACAACGAGCACCGCGAATGGTAACATCGTGCACCCCCGGTCTTCTAAACTCAGGTTTTTCAATTCTTTTCGCTCCGCTCAAATACTGGCCGGTAATTGACTCCTTGCAATTTAAGATATCTTTAGGATTCCCTGAAAAGATAACCCGTCCGCCAAAATCACCAGCTCCCGGGCCTATATCTACCAAGTAATCCGATGCCCGCATCGTATCTTCATCGTGTTCAACAACAATCATCGTGTTTCCCAAATCTCTCATAGATTTAAGAGTTTTTATAAGTTTGTCGTTATCTTTTTGGTGTAGTCCAATTGAGGGTTCATCGAGAACATAGATAATTCCTGAAAGTTGTGAACCTATTTGAGTAGCAAGGCGAATTCGTTGCGATTCGCCACCGCTTAGGGTCATTGCTTCTCGGGACAAAGTTAAATAATCCAATCCGACATCACAAAGGAATTTCAAGCGATTTTTAATTTCCTTCACAACAAGTTTAGATATTTTTTCCTGCGTCGGAGTAAGTTGGAGAGAGTTAATCCACTCAAGTGTTTCTTTCAACGGCATCGAACAGGCTTCATAGATATTTTTGCCATTGATATATACCGATAGAGCCGATTCATTCAATCTCGAACCGTGGCAAGCACTACATTCGTTTGACGACATGAAAAGTGCATAATATTTTTTCATCATATTAGATTGTGTCGAATAGTACAATCTATTTATTTTACCAATAAGACCTTCAGTTATCGTCCGGTGAAATACTGATCCGTTTTTTTGCTTCACCAAATATTCAATCTCTTTATCTGGGCCGTACATAATGACGTGCCTTTGCTTCTTCGTTAATTTGCGATAAGGAACATTCTTCGATATGTCGTAAACCCTGCAAAGTTCATTCAATTCTTTTACATCGAGAGTTTCCGCTTCCTGTTTATTGACAGTGTAAAAACGTATTCCACCTTGATTGATTGATAGATCTTTATTTGGAACAAGTAAATTTTCATCAGCGGTTATCGTAACACCTAATCCCTTGCATTTGGGACAGCATCCCAAAGGTGAATTGAAAGAAAATAACCTAGGTTCAACTTTGGGAACTGAAAATCCACAAATGGGACACGAGTGATGTTGAGAGTAAATCTTCTCTTTTCCATTAATATTTGCTACGACAAATCCATTAGCCATATCCAAAGCTGCCTTTATCGATTCCAATAGTCGCTCTCGCGATTCTTTTCGCAAAATCAACCTATCGACAACAAATTCGATAGAGTGTTTTTGATTTTTGTTGAGGAGAGGAACGGAAGGATATCTCTCGATAGGTGAATTATCAAGCTTCATACGGGTTATACCAGCTTTGAAAAATTTGGACATCGTTTCATAGTGGCTTCCTTTTTCATTCCGTACGACAGGGGCGAGAATAATTACTTTGCTTCCCTCTTCATTTTTATATATTAAATCTCTTATTTGCTCAGCGGAAAGTGCTTCTATTTTGATATGGTCGTTCGGGCAGTAAACTTCTCCGATCTTTCCATAAAGCAAACGCATGTAATCGTAAATTTCGGTAACTGTTCCCACTGTTGAACGCGGATTGTGAGACTGAGTCTTTTGATCGATAGCGATCGTCGGTGACAGCCCTTCAATAGCGTCGACATTTGGCTTTTCATAACTGCCTAAAAACTGTCGAGCATAACTTGACAGAGACTCCATGTATCGGCGTTGTCCTTCGGCAAATATAGTATCAAAAGCTAAGGTTGATTTGCCCGAGCCAGATACACCGGTAAATACAACCAGCTTATTCTTAGGTATTTCCAAGCTTACATTCTTCAGATTGTTTTCTTTCGCACCCTTGACTATTATCTTACTATTTTCCATTCTATTTCCTATCTTTAACAATTATACATGACTGAACTGTCATTATTCGAATATTTGGCTGATGATAGCCTCTAAATACTTCTTGTCAATATCATCAAAATTCGCTAAAGAGTTTGAATCGATATCGAGCAAGCCGATAAGTTTTCCACTTTTTTTTATGGGAACACATATCTCGGATTTAGTCGTCAAAGAACAGGCGATATGACCTTCGAATTTCGAAACATCTTCAACTACCACGGATGCCTTTTGACGCGCACAGTATCCGCATACACCGCGATCTAAAGGAATGGTGTTTGCAGCTAAAGAGCCAATGAATGGCCCCAAGTAAAGCTGTTCTTTCTTATCGTCGAGCAAATAAAAACCAATCCAGTTAAAACACGTAAACTTTTCCTTAAGCAAATTGAGCAAATTTGCTGCCTTTGTCACTGTGTTTTGTTCCTGATTGGTCTTGTCGATCTTTTTATAAAAATTCAGTATTTCCAAATATTTTTGTTCTTTTTCCATAATTCTTATCCTCTATTAGATAATTTTAAACTAAGTCTTATAGAAAAACTACAAATATACTTAACGATTGTTATTTTCTCGATACTCTTTAGTGTGTATGTAACGATTTGCCATTTCGCAACTCTTTTGAATCTCGTTCAAAACTTTCATCTTCGCTTCATATTGAGCGGGGTCAATCTGAGGTTCAGTATCTTTGAGCATAGACTCAGTCTCATACCCTTGATGCTTTAAAACCTCCTCTTTCAAGGATCCTGACAACTTTAAAGATAGCCTTGCTAAACCTGGACCGATAATTTCGTAGAATACCGCTGAAGCGACGATGATTGCATTGATCTTTGCAGCATAATCGCCCATGTCTATACTTACAAGCATCGTTCCAGCGAGAGTTGCTAAACCAACAGAAACTCCAGCTTGTGGATAAAGAGCAAGTCCGGTGTAGTACTTTATTGATTTTGGTTGCTTAGTAATAATTCCACCAAACATTGCGCCAGAATACTTGGCAATTATTCTCACGACAATATAGGCTATACCTATTAGACCAACCGATCCAAGTGCTCCTAAGTTGAAATTAATTCCAGACATAACAAAGAAGATCAACAATATGGGCGCAGCGAAATTCGCTACTTGGTTAAACAGATGCTCATCTTCGGTAATATTTATATAAGTCGCAGCGAAAACCATAACAGTTAAAAGAGGCGATATGGATAATGTTGGATTGATAATTTTAACCATTCCGCAAATGCCTACTAATAACATTATTAAGGCAATCGTCAAAATTAATCTATTGTCTTCTGATCTCGAAGGAATGATGATAACCTTCGCCAAAAAGAGTCCTGCTAGGAATCCGATTAGGATTACTCCGAGATTTACTAAAACGGGCAAGCCAACAGTTGTAAATACTGACATGTTGTCCCCACCACCCATGAGGGATAAGGAGATTCCGCTGATGATTGAGAAAGCAAGCAACCCAATTATGTTATCCAAGGCGATAATTTCAACTAAATAATCTACATATTTTCCTTTGCAATCATACTGCTTGATTGTCATCGAAGTTGATGCCGCAGAAGTAGTTGCGCCGATGGAAGCGATAATCAAACATATGCCAATCGGCAAATCGAACAGCATCATCGCAATAAAAATTAGAACAGAACTAACTAAAACTTCGGATATAGAAATAAGAATTGCTTTCCATCTGTTTTTAATTAAAGTAGAAATATTAAAATATCTTCCAATGCCAAAAGCGATAAATCCAAGACCGATGTCGGACACGATGGACATACTAGAAATGATATCGGTTGGAACTAAATTTAAAAGATACGGTCCAATAATGATACCTGAAATAATATATGCGGTAACATTTGGTAATTTCATCTTTTTGGTTATACGCGTAAGCAAGAATGCAACAACGGTAATAACACAAAGGCTTATGATGGCCTGAAATGATTCATCAATGTCGTACTGCGAGTAAAAATCAGCAACCGACCACAATGTTGTAACGCTCATTTATCTTCCCTTTCTAAAAACAATTAATAAACTATAAAATATCTTTAACAATAATTTATGCATTCATAGATAATACTATATATCAATTTTAGCATATTGAAAATTAATTTTATTTATAATATAATAAATTAAATTTATAATAAGGAGAGAATTATGATTGATTCTAAAACTTATACCCTGCTCTCATTTGCCCGCACGAAAAATTTTTCTGCAACTGCAAAAGAGCTACACATGTCTCAACCAAATGTAACATATCAAATAAAAGCTCTTGAAAAAGAGTACAATATCAAAATATACATAACCAATAGAAGAGCAATAACTATAACTAAACAGGGAGAAATCCTGGCTAAATACGCCGAGAGATTAGTTGAACAAGATCGCCAAGCTAGACTATCTGTCGAAAACTCAAAAATTGGAAGATCTTCCATTGTTGTTGGAATCACCCCAACTGCTGAGGAAACAATGGTTCCACATATCTTTGCAAAATACGCTCAACTAAATCCAGACGTGCACATTAAAATTGTGTCTCACAATATAAGACATATTTATACATATATAAAGAACTTTTCTATAGACCTTGGATTAATTGAAGGTCAAATAAGCAATTCAAAACTAGAATCTCTACTTTTAGATACAGATTTTTTGGTCCTGGCGGTTTCACCAAAAAATAAGTTAGCAAAGAAATCTTCAGTAACTCTCTCCGAACTAAAACAACAAAATTTGATTTTGCGTCTTCCACACTCCGGGACTAGACAATTGTTTGAATCAAGCCTGTTGGCAAACAACGAAACCATTGACAACTATAAGGTGACGATGGAAATCGATAACATTAATACGATAAAGGAATTGGTATCAAACGACTACGGAGCCACCGTTATTGCAAATTCCTCTTGCGTTGATGAAGCCAACAAAGGAAAACTGGTATTGATACCAATTGAAAAAATGTCCATGGTTAGAGAAATCAACCTAATTTATCGAAAGGATTTTAAAAATTTGAAATTGTTAACTGATATTCAACAAATATATAAGAGTTCTAAATACTTCTCAAAGCAGTAATTAGAGAAAAAATTCGTATATTTTTACAAATCGATTATAATATTATAGTTAAGAAGAGGTACATATGAAAAAAGTCACAATTGTTATTCCGGTTTTCAACGAAGAAGAGATGATAAGAATATTCTTAAAAGAGGTGGATAAGTATTTTATCGATAGCGACAAGTATGTCTTCGACCTGCTTTTTGTCAACGATGGTTCTCGAGATAAAACTCTACAAATCTTAAAAGAAGAAGCACAATTGAGAGATAACTTATCCTATATATCTTTCTCGCGCAACTTCGGTCAAGACCCCGCTTTGGAAGCAGGACTCAAGAACGCCACCGGAGACATAGTGATAACTATGGATTGCGATCTTCAAGATCCACCGGAATTAATTCCTCAAATGCTGAAAAAATACGAGGAAGGATACCAAATCGTACACCCGCAAAGAATCAGTCGAAAAGGGGATAGTTTCTTAAAAAAATTCTTTTCCAACAGTTTTTATAGATTTGCAAATAACATAACGGATAGAGAAATCATGCCACCCAATGTCTCTCAATTTAAATTGATGACTCGAAAGGTCGTCGATACCATAAACGCAATGCCTGAAAAAATTCGCCTCTTGCGTTCCCAGGTTCCCTTTATTGGATTCAAAACCTGCATCATTCCATTTGAAAGAAAGAAAAGACAAGCGGGAAAAACGAAATACAATTTTCGCAAAATGTGGAGCTTAGCCCTTGCTACTATCACAACTTCGACAACCGCCCCACTAATTTGGCCTTTTAACATTGGAGCCGTTCTAGGAACGTTATCCGGATCAGGTTTTATAGCCTGCTTAATTATGTACTTGATAGGTATATTTAACAAGTATACTTTCCTGCGGAGAAATCTACATACAGTCGAACTGTGGTTGATAATATCTGCAATCTTTCTCGGAGTTTCTCTTCTTTGCTTTATCATTTTGATTCCAAGTTTATATCTAAGAGACATTCAAAAAAATACGCAAGCAAGACCAACTTACATAGTTGAAGAAAAACACGATAGTTTGAAATCTATAAAAAACAACATCACTAAAGCAGATTAATAAATAGCGATGCTCCGACGATATCTAAGATAAACACAAACACGTATATGCATATCCAAATAATATAGCTTCTATTATAAGTTTTTGTGTGGAAACCATCTTTTAAATAATTGTGAAAATCTAGTGTATTGTATAAAAAGAGTCCAATGCTAGCAACCAACAACAAACTCGAAACGATAATTATCAAAGTGTGCATGACAAAATACGACGTTAAATTGTCAGCAGAACTCGGTCTTAAATCAGACAAAAGAATAACAAAGAGCAAAGCCACGGATATAAATGCTAGCGAGAGAAAATTCGCATAGACAAATTTCTTATAGTGCTTTTCATCGCGTTCCTCACTAGCAGTCTCACTTTCAATATCGACAGTATTAACCAATTCACAAGCAGAAATGTTAAAAACATTAGCGATGCGTTTTGTCATTTGGATATCGGGATATGTTATTCCTTTTTCCCAACTCGAAACACTCACTACACTCGTATGCAGTTTGGCGGCAAGTTGTTTTTGGCTGAGTTTATTTTTCACCCTAAGCCTAGCTATCTCGACTCCTAATTTCATGTGTTTATTTTCCTTTATATTTAAATTATATAATACAATCGCATAATTAACTATCATTAAAAATCGATATATTAATGTATCTTTCTTTATCTGTTCCACCAGCGTGATGAGATACCATCTTCATTTTATCGGGAGAATTCGCTATTGCATATTCCGATTCGGAGACAGCTAAATAATCACCCAAGAATTTCTCAAAGTCGCGATGAGGTTCACCAATTCCAAAAATTTTTAAATCTTGGACTTCTTTCCGGGAATATAATTTAAAATGATTCCCATAATAACGTCTAAACAGTTTTTCGAATTCCGCTTTTTTATTTTTCTTAACAAAGAAAACCGCGGATCTCGGTTCTAAATAATTGTATTTCTCTTTTAGGCAATCGTATAAGTCATCGTGCTCATCTATCAAGTTGTACTTAGTATCTATGTGACCGTGATCAGCCAGTACAACAAAAAGTGTATCGGGATTATCCTTAGCAATCTTCACCATTCCTCTATCAATCTTTTCGATTAGTTTGGAAACTTTCTTCGACTTGGTTCCTCCTTCATGCAAACTGGCATCAGGTTCTGTGTTGTAAGCATATAAAAAATCGTTCCTTTGTAATTTTCCTTCGACAACATTAAAAAAACTATTAAGCGAAGTTTCTTTCAATTCAAAAGACAGCACATTTTCCGCTCTCTTCCCTGATTCATTTATTCTTTCAATGATGCTTTTATATTTATATGTTTCATAAGTGTGAGGAATCACATCTTCCTGTGTGATATCATCTTTAGATTCAAACATTTTTACTGGATGGCTGCATGAGTCAATTTTTTGAGTCCATCCGATCCAACCGGTTTCACATGGAAATTTAGCACTCATCAAAGCAGAGGTCGCCGCCACGGTTGTTGGAGGAAAGACACTAGTAATGGTTATTCTCTTTTTTTTCAATATCTCTTTAGCGTATTTCGAGTGCAATTCCTGAATGTATTTTCCCATACCGTCAAATAGACAAATACATATTTTCTTTCCCTTGTTTCTTTCGAGAATTGAATCTAATTCAGGTTGAGTTGAATGAAAGGTTTCGCATCCAAAATGTTGGAGGATTGAATTAGAAACGCTAACCAGACAGTTGTCTTTTTCGTAATACATAAAGATCTCCTTACAGGAATAAATATATCAATTCAGCGAACCTTGGTAATAGTTTTGATTCTTTCTATTTCTTCCGAATTCAGCAAGCGCGACTCACCTTTTTTTAACTGTCCTATCGTTAGAAAGGCCAGTCGTGTTCTTGTTAACTTAATTACTTCTAAATCAAAGTGTTTAAAGATTCTTTTTACTTCGTGATATTTTCCTTCTGTTATTATTATACGACAAGTATTTGGATTAATTAAATCCACCTTCTTTGGCTTTACTTTTTCGCCTTTTCCTATGTCGATTTCTTCGGCCAAAAGAGGAAGTATTTCCTTTGGTACATCGTGATTTAAAACTACTTCGTACTCTTTTTCCACCTTGAGACGAGGATGAATTAAACTGTTATTTATTTTTCCCTGGTCTGTTAACAGCAGAACTCCAGTGGTATCTACATCCAGTCTTCCGACCATCTTTACCCTTTTTGCATACTGATTGTCAATCAAGTGTAAAACACTCGGATATAATTCATCTATCGTTGAGCAAATGTATCCTTCCGGTTTATTTAAAAGAATAAAAATTTCCTTATGATATTCGATGATTTTGTCATCAACGGTAACAACTTCTTTTTCTGGCTTGAGATTGTAATCAGATAATTTAACGATATTACCATCAACTTTTACATGATTTCCCCGAATCAAAGTCTTGACGTGATTCCGAGTCCCCAAGTTTGAATTTGCTAAAAACTTATCTAATCTCATTTTCCTTTTTAGCCTTCTTTTCGCTTTCTTTCAGTTTCTTCCTTGAATAATAAATTACTGCTAAGGAGCCAAACAAACCTAGTAAGAATAAAATTACCGCTAAAGTAATGTGTCCCCACTTAGGCATAGCTGATGTAAATAAAGGTAGAGATAAAATAGCGTTTGGCGAAAACTGATAGAACAAAGCAAAGATTGAACCGACAATAAATCCGACGATTCCCATGTATGTTTGATATTCATACTTCTTCAATAAGTAACCCATCAGCTTTGAAATTAAGAAAAAACCAACAATGACACCTAAGAGAAAAATTAGTAAAATTATCAGATCTAGATTGAAATTAGTTCCAAATTTCATCAAGTCGCTGACAACCATCAGCAATGGATAATAAAAACCAAATACCAGCATCATCATCGATCCTGATATTCCGGGTACGACTAAAGCACTAGCGGCGAGAATCCCCATAGCAAAAATAAAAATAAATGATGAGACAGTAATGGAACTCACATCGACATTAGACATATTTGGGACAAAGCACAATCCAATTATTAAAAGACAGGATAAAGCAAAAGCCATCCCACCGGAAAGAGTAATCTTTTTCTTAATAAAAGGAAACAACTCAGGCATTCCGCCAATTATTAAACCTGTAAATAAACATATCAAAGGAAATGGTATACTTTCAAAAGCGCTCTTTATTGGATTTGTCAGAGCAATGATAGCAACAAGTATTCCCAGAACAATAGGTAACAAGACTGAAACTGATTTCCAAAAATGTTTGAATAGATCATTTACAGCAAAAATGATCTTTTGATATATCTTGAATAGAACCGCAATTGTTCCACCCGATACTCCTGGTATCAAACAAGCGGCTCCTATAGCTCCACCTTTTAAAAAATCAATAAATTTACTCTTCCAATTGTGGGGTTGGTTGTTTACATTGTTCTTTTTGTTTTCCATACATTATTTTCCAATTCCGCGAAGAAAGGGATTGTCCCTTTTCTCGTCTTTCAATTTTGTTATCGGACCATGCCCAGGATAGCAAACTGTTAAATCGCTCAAGGACATTAACTTTTTCAAAGAATCGTTGATCTTTTCTGGCTGCGAATTTATAAAATCGGTTCTTCCGATGCTTCCTTTAAAAAGCGTGTCCCCTGTGAACAAAGCATTGTCCTCTTCAACATAGTAACAAGTGCTCCCAGCAGTGTGAAAAGGAGTTTGAATTACTTCGACTTTGGCACTCTTGAACTTTAATTCATCCCCTTCATTTACCAGGATGGGCTTTACATCTATTGAGACTTTTTCTCCGTTATTAATCGTTCCATTGTAGCGAGGATCTCTCAGGCACTTTTCATCTTCACTCGGAATGTATACGGGAGTATTTGGAAATTTCTTTAAAAAATCGTTAACTCCTCTTATGTGGTCAAAGTGTCCGTGCGTCAAGATAAGTGCCTCTACTTTGTCATGATGACTTTTTATATAATCTATTATTTCATCGGTAGCTCTTCCCATATCGAATACGACACAAGGATAGCCTTTTTTACCGAGAACATAGATATTTGATGTTATGTAATCAGCAACGCAATCATTATTAAAAACTTTAATCATTTCTTAGCTCTCCTCTCTTGATTATATCAAATATTTTTTTGAATGCTATCGCTTAAACCTATTTTATGTATAAATTATCATTTTTCCTTTCCCTCATATACCTAAGTCATACCTTTTTTTATCAAAGTGAAATCTAAAAGTGCTTTTAACTTCACTTTCATAGAATTTTTAATGCTATACTTTATTTAAGCGAGGATATATATATGATTGATAATAAAGGTTTAAAGAATAGTGATATTGAAGTTTACGAAGCAATTATGAATGAAACTAAGCGACAACAGGACAATGTAGAATTGATCGCTTCAGAGAATTTTGTCTCGGAAGCTGTTCGCGAAGCTCAAGGTTCTATCATGACAAATAAATACGCTGAAGGATATCCCGGAAAGAGATATTATGGCGGTTGTACTTTTGTCGATGTAACTGAAAACTTAGCAATTGAAAGGTTAAAGAAACTTTTCCATGCCAAATATGCAAATGTTCAGCCACATTCTGGTTCTCAGGCCAACATGGCTGCTATTCGTGCTTTAATTAAACCAAAAGATAAAATTCTTGGAATGTCGCTCGATAGCGGTGGACATTTAACTCACGGATACCCATTATCATTCTCTGGAAAAGATTACCAGTCTTTCACCTATGGCGTGGATGAGAAAACAGGATTTATTGACTATGATGAAGTTCGCAAAATAGCTTTAATCGTAAAACCCAATCTGATAATTGCCGGTGCTTCTGCCTACCCTCGTGAAATTGATTTCGCAAAATTCCGCGACATTGCAGACGAGGTTGGAGCTTATCTTATGGTTGATATGGCCCATATA
>JBAYAI010000031.1:0-14563 GCA_041669865.1 Bacilli bacterium
ATTGTACCACAAGGTTTCCCCGCAAGACGCGACGGATTGGTACTACGATTTTTCGATAAAATCGCGATATATCCGCAAAGATCGTCTAGCAAAGAACATCGTGTATTCCACCAAAGGAAAAAAAGTCGACTTAGATATAACCATCAACTTATCAAAACCTGAAAAGGATCCGAAGGAAATCGCCCGCTTGCGCACGATTAAATCCTCATCTTATCCTAAGTGCCTTCTATGCAAGGAAAACGAAGGATACTACGGAACATATTCCCACCCTGGAAGATCAAATCACCGCATAATTCCTATCAAACTCAACGGGGAAGATTTTTTCTTGCAGTACTCTCCTTACGGATATTTTAACGAACACTGCATCGTTTTTAAGAGTGAGCATTCACCCATGTCAATCACAAAAGATACATTTAAAAGATTCGTCGATTTCCTCGATCTTTTCCCGCACTACATGATTGGATCAAATGCCGATTTGCCCATCGTGGGCGGGTCCATATTATCACACGAGCACTTTCAAGGGGGAAATTACGAATTTCCTCTCAATCGCGCGGAGGATATCTACACGTTTAAAGTTGCTGACTTTCCTGATGTGAAATGCTCCATCCTAAATTGGCCGCTTTCCGTCATCCGATTACAGACGACAGACAGAGATGCTCTCGTTGAACTTTCCGACCGAATCCTTAGAAAGTGGCGGTCTTATTCCGATTCATCCAGCGGAATAGTCGCCGTGGATGCTGAGGGAAATAAACACAACACAATAACCCCTATTTCACGTCGAAAAGAAGGTTTATACGAGATAGACTTAGTCCTGAGAAACAACTTGACAAGTGAGGAGTATCCCGATGGAATTTTCCACCCGCACAAGGAACTTCACCACATCAAGAGAGAAAATATCGGACTTATCGAAGTCATGGGACTAGCGGTGTTGCCCGGGAGGCTCAAACGTGAATTGAGTCTTTGCGGCGAATATCTTCTCGGAAGAACAGGCGAAATATATCCTTCCATTGAGAAGCACTTACCTTGGCTTGAGCAGATAAAATCAAAGCGGGAAATAAACAGTAAGAATGTCGAGAAAGTGCTTCGCGAAGAAGTCGGATTTGTCTTTGAGCAAGTTCTCACCGATTGTGGTGTTTTCAAACTCACGAAAGATGGATTAGAGTCGTTTAAAAAATTTATTGAAACGCTTTAATGCGCAACAGTAATAATTGGATAAAAGGAGAAAACATGGAACCATTCAAATTGCATGATCAGCTTAAATTGGGCGTTGCAACAGCTTCGACTCAAATTGAAGGTGACAATAGAAATAATTCATTTTACGAATTTTCTTTGATCAAAGGAAGAATTAAGGATGACACTACTCCATTTGTTGCCAACCAGCATTACAAGCTTTACAAAGAAGATATCAAACTTATGGCCGACATGCACATTCAGATCTATCGCATGTCGGTTGAATGGGCGAGAATTGAACCGGAAGAAGGAAAGTTTGATCGGGAAGCCATGGATCACTATATCGATGAGATTAGCTTGCTCAAAGAAAAAGGAATCAAGGTTCTCGTCACGCTTCACCACTTTTCCAATCCAATATGGTTTGAGCATAAGGGAGCTTTTACTAAGAGTGAAAACAATAGATATTTCTTAGATTTTGTTCAGTACTTTGCTAGAAATATACGCGGAGTGGCGGATGAATTTTGCACGATAAACGAACCGAATATATACGCCTTAACCAGCTATTATAAGGGAGTGTGGCCACCGGCGCAAAAGTCGATGAAGCTGGCTAAAAAAGTATTAAAAAACTTAGCGATATGCCACATTGAAGCCTATCGTATCCTGCATGGAGAGATACCGGAATGCCGAGTCGGTTTTGCTAATCACATGGTGTATTTTGCGCCTAAATCAAAGAAAAACCTCCTCGACCGTTTCCAAGCTAATTATCTTCAGCGCGTATTTCAAGATTCCATCATGAAGGCTATGGCTTTTGGCAAGCGCACCAGCTTTATTGGTAATATCAAACAGAAAAAGGGAAAGTACTACGACTTTATCGGAATTAATTACTATTTGAGAAACGAGGTACACCATCTTAAAGCTGAGGCCAATCCCAACGCTCCAAAAAACGAATTGGGATGGGAAATATATCCGGAAGGGCTTCGAGCTATCTGCAAGCGCGAACATGAAATTTTCGGCGGAGATATATACGTAACGGAAAATGGTACTTGCGACAGCAAAGATGAAATTAGACCAAAGTATATCTACACCCATGTCAAAGCTATTTCCGACCTCCCTTACGTCAAGGCATACTGCCACTGGACTTTCATTGACAACTGGGAATGGGCAGAAGGACAAACAGCAAAATTCGGCTTAGTGTCACTCGATTATAAGACCCAGGAAAGGACTATTCGGAAATCGGGAAAGATGTACACAGAGCTGATTGACAGCCGTGGATTCACCGAAGAAATGATCAAAAAATACTTATAGTTGGTAAAGGGAAGGAACGGTTGAATGGAACAAATTGAACTGATTCAATGGGGGAAGAGACATGCAATACTTTGAACGTATCGCAGTTATCATCGTCTGTATCATTGTCCTACTTCTTTTGGTTAGTACTGTTTTCGCAGCGATTTATCTAGCGAGAAGATTAGCTTGGCCCAAGCACTTTACCACAGAAGAAACGATTCAAATTGAAAAGAAGAAGAATCTGTATTTCAATTACGACAGTTACGAACGTGAAGATTTCAATACGATTTCTTTCGATGGATATGAAATTAAGGGAACCTTATTGAAAAATGATCTAAAGAAATTTGTCATTATTTCTCACGGATATACTTACACGAGATACGGCGGAGTTAAGTATGCTACCATGTTTGCAAAACTCGGATATTCCTGCATCTTGTTCGACCAGAGAGGACACGGAGAAAATCGGCCATATAAGTGCACGATGGGAAAGTTAGAATCCCGCGATTTAATTGAGATAATCAAGCACGTGCGACGAAAATTTGGAAACGATATTTATCTTGGACTTCACGGTGAATCAATGGGTGCGGGAACTCAAATTTACGCTTTGCGATACCTTCCGAAAGTCGACTTTGTCATCAATGACTGCGGATACGGTATCTTCAAAGATGTTATCCAAGAGCAAAGTAAACAGATTGCGCACTTTCCTAAGTGGTTAGTAGAACTCAGCGGAGTCTTTTCTAAATGGCTCTATGGGTATAACTTTTGCAAGGTGCGTCCGATTGATTCTCTTCGTGAAGGTCGCTTGAGCGTTCCGATTCTATTTATTCACGGAGGTGGAGATACTTGTGTAAGTCCGCGCCAATCTAAACTAATGTATGATGCTTACCAGGGGGAAAAGCAAATACAAATCTTCAAGGATTCTAAACATGCTCAATCCTTTGAAGATTATCCTGAGCATTATTATAAAGTAGTCAAAGATTTTCTAAAAGATATCAAAAAGGAGAAAAATTATTGATGAAAAGAGAAAAGATTGAGACAAAGACTATTGTAAAAGGTAGCGTTGTCGAAGAAAAAGTTCCTTTCATGTCGAAATTCACAGTCAGCTTTGCTGACGGCATGACCGCAACTTTAAATGGGTTAATAACCGCTTCAGGTTTAACTTATTACTATGTGACTTATCTAGGATTATCCTCATCTTGGGCTTCATTTGCTTGGATATTATTCGGCATTTGGAACGCGATCAACGATCCAATTTTCGGATTTATTACAGACCACACGCATTCAAAACTCGGAAGAAGAATACCTTTTATCCGCTATGGAGCACCATTAATTGCCGCAGCCTTTATTTTAACCTGGTTCCCGTGGGATGCTGCTTCGCAGGGGTGGCTTATGGCACAAATGCTCATTTGTCTATTCCTGTTTGATACTCTCTACACCGCCATTGCTTCAGCCTTATACGTCATGCCCTTTGAAATGGCAGTTACGAATAAAGCAAGATCTGGCATCATTATTTGGAAGATGCTGTTCTCTATCATATCGATGGGGGTACCACTCGTTCTCTTCCCAATTATTAGACCTGAAATAGGTGCAGACGATACTGTCTTCCAGCTGATTATGGTGGGAATTGCCATCGTTGCTGGTTTAATCATTTGGTTGTCGACATACTTCTACAAAGAGAATGGATATATTCAAGAAGAAAAGCAAATGGGAATTATAAAATCCATCGCATACTGCTTTAAAAACAAAGCGTTTCTCCTATTTGAAGTTATTTCATGGACAGTTATTTTTGCCCAAACAATCCTGATGACTGGACTCACATACTACAAGGATGCCTACTCCGCAATCAACTCGCTATTTATATATATTCCTCTCGTTATCGGAGCGGCTGGTGGATTGCTATTTTGGGTTATGTCATATGAAAAACTCGGTTTAAAAGTTCTCATGATTATTATGTGTGCCGCATTCTCTACCGGCTTGATTATCATGTTGCCTTTTGGAACTAAGGAAATTGGAGTCGCTGTTGCTTTCTTACTTATTGGAGCCGGCTTCTCAGGTGGAATGTATTTGATTCCCTTGCTCAACGGGGATGTCATTGATTACGATGAATCAAAAACCGGATTGAGAAGAGAAGGAATGTACGCGGGAGTCAATTCGCTCGTTACAAAACCAGCGATATCTATCGCTAATTCAATTTTCCTCGGAGTTCTCGGTTGGTTCTCCTACGATTTCGACATCAAAGCGGCCCTGCAAACGAGCACTGCTAAGTACGGTATAATCGTAGCTTGGGTGGCGTTTGCCGCGCTATTTGTCATCCTCAGTTTAGTCGCAATGTGCTTCTATCCTCTCCACGGAAAAGCGTGGGCAGATGAAAAGAACAAGCTCGCGATTATTCACCGTGACAAGCAAGCTAAATTTGAAAAAGAAATGCTCGCCAAAAATTTAAACACAAATAATTACAAATAATCGTTGCTCTAGCAAATAAAAAAAGAAGCAGGGAAATTTGCCTGTTTCTTTTATATTATCTAACTCTAATGCGAGTGTAGTAATGACTATCGTCTTTGTGATGTATGTATGCACCGTTGTTCAGCTGTACTTTAAGTGACCCTGTATTACTTAAATTGCAGGATAGATAAATTTCACTTTCATTTGGATCCATAATTTTTTTCAGTTCTATTACCGCCATGCTCAGCCCCTTGCTCGCATAGCCTCTCCGGCGATAGTTTGGATGTATGGCATAACCTATGTGCCCCGGTCCCTCTCTTAAAAAATCGTTGAGATAATGTCTCAATTTGAATAGACCGACGATTTCTTGCCCATCTACTAAGAAGTAATAAGTATCTGGAACATAACCTTCTTTTAAGTTTATACCTCTTTCTGATTCTGTTCTTTCTTTTAGAGCATTTTGTTCAAATTCTTTTTTAGACATTCCTATATATTTGTTGACAAATCCCGCCTCAGATGGCAATTCTTGTAAAAATGCGTAAGATTTGCTGGCGTCAACTTTGTCAAATTTTTCTAAATGTAACATAAATTAATCTAATCCCTTCTAATTTTATCTATTATATATCAATCGTTAAATCGCGTTCAATAGTGAGACAAATTTTGTTTTACTAATTATACATATGATATAATTATTACAGTCACACTAGATAGAAAGTTTTTATAAATGAAAGTTAACCTGATAGATCTGGCATCAAATAAAGTGCAAAAAAGAGTGGGCTTTTCATACGCTTATTTTTTCCTCGGCCCGATATACTTGTTGATTAGACTTAAATGGCAAGGATTATTGATGATCCTTCTCTATTATTTTTTGCTTCCAATTCCAGGTATTCCTGCCTTTTTTCAATGGATGCTTTCAATTGGAGTTGATCAGCAAGTTATCTATAACTTAGAAGGAATTATGCTGTTTTTTAAACAAGACTGGAATTCTTTCAATAACTATCTAGGTATTTTTCTCTTTTTGATCATTCACATTTATATGTCTATTAGAGCAGATAAGTGGCTGCTTAAACTGTCTATAAAGAAGAAAAAACTCTCGCCGGAATACGAGTCTGATGCGCGCGTTTTGATTTATTATCAAATCATTCCTTACAACGCTTTGCTCGCTAAAGATGCATATACAAAGCGCCACCTACACGAGGAAGCCGAAAAAATTTGGGAAAACCAAAATATCGAATATACAACTTCATTCTCCCAAAAAGAAATTCAAGACGCTAAATTTTTCGATACAAGTATAAAAAAGAGAAGTACGATTTTTCATAAAAAAAATAAATAAATGACTCAATGGCAAATACATAGTTATTAACTTGGTGCTACCCAGTAGTTTTTTATATGAATAATATTATATGACGACCAATTATGCTTTAGTTTTAAAACTACAGTATTGGAAAAACTGTAATCATATATATGGTTAAAAAAAGTGCTGCGAATAAATCGCAGCACCATATTTTCTGAATTTTTCCGTAGAATATTACAGCTTACGGTTGTAGTATTCAACGATTTGAGCTTCTTGAATCTCAGAAGTAAGTTCTGAACGTTCAGGAAGTCTAGTAAGTTTACCAGATTTCTTTTCTACATCAACATTGACGTAAGGAACGGTAGATACTTGAGCCTTTAGAGCATCTTCAACCAATGCAAACTTCTTAGCTTTTTCAGTTAATGAAACGACATCGTTAACCTTGACTAAATAGGAAGGTATGTCGACTTTCTTGCCGTTGACTAAGACGTGACCGTGGTTGACCAATTGTCTAGCACCTCTTCTCGTTCTAGCAAATCCTAAGCGATAAACAATGTTATCCAATCTGGATTCGAGAATTCTCATGAAGGCTAAACCGGTAACGGTGTTCTTGTCGGAACGAGCTAATAAGAATAAACGTTTGAACTGTCTTTCAGAAACGCCGTAAGTTTCACGGAGTTTTTGTTTTTCGGTAAGTTGTTTACCGTAGTCAGACTGTTTTCTTCTTCTGTCGTTTCCATGTTGGCCTGGGGCATAAGGACGCTTTGCGAGTTCTCTGCCATTTCCCAAGATGGAGTAACCTAATCTACGGGATTTCTTCCAAACTGAACCAGTATATCTTGACATGTTTCTTCTCCTTTCTTTTTGCAGATGGTGTGAATCCTTTTATTTCGGATGAGTGGCTTCACCATTAATAGCTGGGCTACTTAACAACCATTCATCGGACAAACAAATATTCACATGCTACACATGCCTTTTAAATATAGTATTATTAGTCCTTTTTGTCAAGGAAAAACATCGATAATCAACCGCTGTGTAATCCTTTTTATAATACGGGGCTAAAATCGTTAAATGACAGCAAAAGAATTGGCGAGAGAACTGATTTGCTCAGTCAATAAGGTGAAGAAGTTATTTTCGTAAATTACCTTGGCAAACGACCAGTAAGAATCATCTTCGAGTCGAAGGGTATTCGTAATATAAGTGCTGGCACTGCCGATAACTGAGAGGAAAGTCAAACCGTAGGATACTAGAACAACAACACTCGCGGCGATAACTAAACCGATGGCCGCTCCGACAAATTTGTCGAGCGAACCGATTAAGTTGTGCTTGGTCAATTCTTTAGCAAAGTGCTTGAGAATCGCGAGAACAATTGCTGCTGCAATGAAAACAGCGAGGAAGGAAGCGACGGTAAATGCAATATTAGAAAGACCTTCAGCAATGTAGATACCTACTGGAAGGGTAGCACCCGCTTCCGGAATACTTGAAAGAGCAAATGAGGAAACATAACTTTGGAAGACACCCGGAACGCCGAGGGCGCCGACGAGCGTTGGCATCGCTAATTCTGCATCGGATCGATTCAAAACTTGAGAAGCAGCACTTGATTTTGATAAAAACCAATCGTAAATGGAGTTGATCAGTGTATCATCCCACTCAAAGGTGCTCTTCGCCCACGAAGCGACTGGTGCCGCTAAAAAGTATGCGGCTACGAAGCAAAAAATCACTCCTAATAGTGATAGCATCATCTGGAAAAATCCCTTCTTAGCCCCGATGATTAATCCGAGAACTAAGATGACGATATAAACTATGGAAATCCAATCAAAAAATATTGTCTGCGTTGACGACGGTAAAAGTGAACTTACATCATAAAGAGTTGTGCTCATAGATGATCTCCTTTATTAATTTAATTCAGTTTATATAATAAAACGCGAAAATACAAGGATTAATAATATACAAACTATTAATTATCAGCGGTTGATATGATATTATATATAGGATAAATTACATAGATAGTTTGAGAGGTATTTTTATGGGTTATGATTTTAGTTCTATCGAAAAGAAATGGCAAAAATATTGGGAGGAGAACGAGACATTCAAATGTGACGTCTACGATTTCGACAAGCCCAAGTATTACATAATGGATATGTTTCCCTATCCTTCGGCTCAGGGGTTGCACGTCGGCCACATCGAAGGCTATTCCGCCACTGATGCTGAAGCGAGATTCAAGCGTGCTCAGGGATTCAACGTTTTGCATCCCATCGGTTTTGATTCCTTCGGTCTTCCGGCTGAACAGTATGCGATAAAAAACAACAAGCACCCTGGACCGTTCACCGATAAAAACATTGCGAACTTCGTCTCGCAGTTGAAATCCTGCGGCTTGTCTTACGATTGGTCGAAACAAATTCAAACTTCCGACCCATCTTATTACAAGTGGACGCAGTGGATATTTATAAAGTTATTTGAAAATGGATTAGCCTACATGGATAATCGCCCTGTTAATTACTGCCCGGAATTAGGGACGGTTTTAGCAAACGAAGAAGTTGTCAACGGTCGATCGGAAAGGGGAAACTTCCCAGTCATTAAATTGGCTTTAAATCAGTGGGTTCTCAAAATTACGGCCTATGCCCAAAAGCTGTTGGATGATCTTCCTTTGCTCGACTGGCCCGAATCGACAATTGCGATGCAGCGCAACTGGATAGGCAAGTCGAAAGGTGTTGAAATTGAATTTGACGTAGTCGATTCCACCGAGAGTTTCCAGGTTTTCACGACTCGTGTTGATACGCTTTTTGGTTGCACCTATGTCGTCCTTGCTCCGGAACATAAACTTGTAAAGAAGATCACTGCGCCAGAATGCCAAGCGGCGGTAGATGCTTATCTCGATTCCATCAAGTCGAAGTCCGATCTTGAAAGAACGGCGTTATCAAAAGAAAAAACGGGCGTATTTATTGGCGCTTATGCCATAAATCCTATCAATGGAAAAAAAGTTCCAATATATATTGGAGACTATGTCTTAGCGACATATGGGTCAGGTGCGGTAATGGCCGTACCATGCCACGATGAACGCGACTATGAGTTCGCTAAAAAACATTCGATTGAATTCATTCAAGTTATCGAGGGAGATGTTTCCAATGCTGCGATGATTGGCGATGGAAAACACATAAACTCGGACTATGCTAACGGATTGAACAACAAGGAAGCAGCGAAAGTTATAACCGAGCACTTAGTGGCGATGAAAAAAGGAAAAGAAAAAGTTAATTATAAATTGCGCGACTGGCTCTTCTCACGCCAACGCTACTGGGGGGAACCTATTCCTGTCGTCCATCTTGACGATGGAGAAATTGTTCCTGTCAACTATGATGAATTGCCAGTGACTCTTCCTGAGTTGGATAATTATGCGCCAACCGGCGATGGCAAACCTCCGCTGGAGAAGGCGACTGATTGGGTTAATGTCCAGATTGATGGCAAACACGGAAAACGCGAAACAAACATCATGCCACAGTGGGCGGGATCATCTTGGTACTACATCCGATATCTCGATCCGCACAACGACCGCGAAATCGCAGATCCTAAGCTTATCAGCCACTGGTTGCCTGTCGACTTGTATATCGGCGGTGCTGAACACGCTGTTCTTCACTTGCTTTATGCAAGATTCTGGCACAAATTTCTCTACGATCAAGGAATCGTTAAATGCAAGGAACCATTTAAGAAACTCTATCATCAAGGGATGGTTTTAGGGTCAAATGGAGTGAAGATGTCGAAATCGCTTGGAAATGTTGTTAATCCCAACGATTGCATCAAAGAGTTTGGTGCCGATTCACTTCGTCTTTACGAACTTTTTAAAGGTCCAATCGACCAATCTTTACCTTGGTCTGAAACTGGCCTGAGCGGCGCTAATAGATTCCTCAATCGCGTATATCGACTTTACACTGATGAGAGATTTGTCTCAAAGTGGACCGATAAGGATGATGGTTCGCTCGATTTTGAATTTAATTTCACCATAAAAAAGGTTACTGAAGATTACGAAGCCCTTCACTTTAACACAGCAATTGCTCAGATCATGATATTTGTCAACGCTCTTTATCAGGCGAAATCGCTGTGTAAGCATCACCTGGTTGTTCTCGCTCAGCTTTTGAATCCTATCGTTCCACACATCGCAAGTGAAATATATGAATTGATCGGAAAAACCGACTGTATAGAATTTGCAAAGTGGCCTGAGTACGATGAGAGTAAGTGCGTCTTAGATGAGATCACACTTCCTGTTTCCGTCAATGGAAAGCATCGCGGAAATTTGAAAATCAAACGGGATTTTGACAACAAGGATGAACTTGTAAAGAAGGCCCAGGAAGTTGAATCTATTTCGCGGTATACTGAAGGAAAAGAAATATTTAAAGTTATATTTGTCAAAAATAAGATTCTCAATATCTTAGTAAAGTAATTGAGCAATCGATTCTATAAGGAAGAGATGTCGAAGTTGAAAGAAGGAAACATATGAATATTACCGAGCAAGTTGCGCTAGAGTTGAACATCAACGAATCTCAAGTCAAAGCGACTTTAGAGTTGCTTGACTCCGGTTCAACCATTCCTTTTATCGCCCGCTACCGCAAAGAGGTAACTGGAAATATGGAGGATAAAGTTATTCGCCTTTTGGATGAGAGAGTGACCTACCTTCGAAAGTTGGATGAGCGAAAGAAAACAGTTCTCAAATCGATCAACGAACAGGAAAAACTAACTCCCGAGTTAGAAAAGAGCATCAACGAGTGTCTAAATTTAGCGCAGTTGGAAGATATTTATCGCCCGTATAAACCAAAGCGAAAGACTCGCGGGTCGATGGCTCTCAAACGTGGGCTTAAACCGCTGGCCGATTACCTTCACAACGACAGGAGCGGAAATCTCGAAATAGAAGCTCAGAAATACATCTCTAAAGAGAAAGGCGTCAACGATGCAGCATCCGCTATCAAAGGGGCGTGCGATATTATTGCGGAAGAGATTGCTGACAATCCTAACTATCGAACGTTTATAAAAAATTCAGTAAATACGAGAGGTTATCTTTCAGCGAGTCTCGTAAAGAATCCGCCTGCACACACATATGACAACTACGACAAATTTAAAGAACCGGTGGCAAAGGCAAAACCGCACCGCGTTCTCGCTATAAATCGCGGAACGAAAGAAAAGTGCTTAACCCGCGAAATCATCTACGATGTCGACAGCGTGTTATCTCACATTTCCACGTTTGAAATTCCGCGGAAGACCCCCTATAGAGCTATCTTTGAAAACATCATTCAGGACAGCTTTACCCGATTGATTAAATCCAGCGTTGAAAACGATATTCTCAACGACCTTTTTGCAAAGGCGGAAGATTCTTCAATCGAAACTTTCAAGTTAAATTTAAAGCAGTTGTTGATGCAAGCACCTCTAAAGTATTGCACAGTACTTGGATTTGATCCTGGATATCGCAACGGATGCAAGATTGCCATCATTGACTCAAAGGGTGACGTTCTTACCACAAGCAAAGTATTCAACGCTATTCACAAAGGTGAAAGACTTAAGGAAGATGCTAAGGTGGTCTCCGATCTCATATCAAAATACAAAGTCAGCTACATCGCTTTGGGGAATGGCACAGCCAGTCGCGAATCGGAACTATTTCTAAAAGAGATCTTGAAGAATTTCCCGGAAACTAAACTGGTTATCGTTTCTGAAGCGGGTGCAAGTGTTTATTCCGCTTCGAAATTAGCAATAGAGGAATTTCCAAATTTTGACGTGGCCTTGCGCTCTGCTGTCAGCATCGCCAGGCGTCTATTAGATCCTCTTTCGGAACTAGTTAAGATTGATCCTGAAGCAATCGGCGTCGGTCAGTATCAGCACGATATGAATCAAACAAAATTAAAGAATGCACTGAAAGGAGTGGTTGAGGATTGCGTCAATGCGGTTGGTGTCGACATTAATATCGCATCACCATCGCTTCTTTCCTACGTGTCCGGTATCAACAAAACTCTCGCAAAAAACATCGTTGACTACCGCACAAAAAACGGCAAATTTACTGCGAGGAAGGAATTTTTGAATGTACCAAAATTCGGAGCTAAAGCATTTCTTAACTCAGCTGGTTTCCTGCGGGTTAAAGATGGAAAAGAGCCACTCGATAATACTGGAGTACACCCAGAGTCGTACGATTTGACTTATCGCTTACTCGATATGCTTGGAATCAAAGATGTTAAACTAGCGCCGGAAATTTGTGCTAAAATAGATGAAAAGCAAATAGCGAGCTACGCTTCATCGCTCGGGTGCGGAGAATTGACACTTCAAGATATAATTCAAGAACTGATCAAGCCTAACCGCGACCCAAGGGAAGAATTGGTCGTCGCTAAGCTCGACTCATCGATAACGGATATCACACAGCTCAAAGTTGGCATGATTCTCGAAGGAACCGTTAGAAATATCATGGATTTTGGTTGTTTCGTCGACATCGGTCTTCACGATGATGGTCTTGTTCACATTTCCGAGCTATCGAATACCTTTGTAAGAAATGTTTCTGATGTTGTCAAAATCGGTGATATAGTAAAAGTAAAGGTAATTAAAGTTGATATCGAACGAAAGAGAATTTCCCTCTCGATGAAACAGGTAAAGGAGTAAAAATATGGCTAGATATGTAGAGATTAAAACTAATACTCAATTTGGAACTTCGGCAATTTCTTCCAAGGTAATTTGCGATATTGCCTACGGTGTGCTGGATGACTTACCTGAAGTTTGCCTTTGTGAACACCCGACTGAAAGTGAAAAGAAAAAATGCAAAGTTTGCGTTATCAAACCTCTCTTGTGTCGCACGACCGATCAAGGATCGGTTTTATACATCCACGTGCACATCAGGAGCAACGAAAACGCATCGAAACTAAGCAATGATATTCAAAGAGAAATATCTGAACAAATTCAATCAATGCTCGAATTGAAAAAATTTAACGTTCAAGTGAAAATTGATGGAATTATTTAAAATTATATTATAGACTTAATAAGTTGTTTACTATTATGTTCTTTGGAAAGTAGAGGAAAATATTTATGACGAGAACCGATTTGAGAAAAAAAGCATTAAATTCAATATACGCTGCACTCATTCAACAAAAGGCTGGAATCGACTATGATCCAACACAAATTCTCCTGGGGGAATTTGAATGCGAAGACACTTCGGAAATTGATTTATTCTCAAGGGAGGTTTTCGTATCTGCTTTACAACATCAGGAAGAAATATCAAACGATGTCCAACAGTTTTTAAAAAAGTGGAGATTCGATCGTTTGAACGCTATTGCTCAGGCAATTTTTTACGAGGCTGTAGCGGAAGTAAAATACTGCCAGTTAACCGACAAAGCGGTCGTCATCAACTGCGCTGTCAACTATGCGAAAGAATACTTGGATTCCAAGGATTACAAATATATTAACGCTGTTTTAGATAAGGTACTTTAAATTATGAACTCACCTCTGCTCAAAAATAATATTTTTTCTGTTTCCCAACTTTCAAATATCATTTCGGAAGTTTTTAAAGGTGACATTTTTAGAAATATCAAGGTGAGAGGGGAAATTGTATCGAAGTCCGTAAAAAAGGGAAATGTTTACTTAACCCTCGTCGACTCATCAAATTCGTCAGCTTCGAAAAAAGCCACGCTGAGCGTGATAATTTTTTCGTGGTATGACGCGCAAATAGGAATTGAATATAAAGAGGGAGATAAGGTTATTTTAACCGGAGACATGTCATACTACGCTCCCTTTGGAAAACTGTCGCTAAATGCGCGATATCTTGCGCTAGATGGCGAAGGGCAAGAGTTGCTTAAACTGAAGGAACTGCGCGATAAACTCGAAAGAGAAGGACTATTTGCTCCGGAGCGAAAGAAAAAGCTACCCGAACACATATCTAAGATTGCCATTATCACTTCTGCTTCTGGAGCGGCATATCACGACATCATGCAAAGTTTGGAAAAAAAGTTTCCAGTTTCGACAGTTTTATTCGACGCTGTCGTTCAAGGAAGCAACGCTCCCAAGAGTTTGATTAGAGCGTTAGATTTGGCTTATCACTCCGATGCCGATATAATTATATTTGGAAGAGGTGGAGGATCTAAGACAGACTTAGATTGTTTCAACGACGAAAGAGTAGTGAGAAAGTTATCGGAATCACCGATTCCGGTTATTTCGGGCATCGGCCATGAGATAGATACTTCTCTTTGTGACCTAGTAGCTGATGTTTACGCTATAACTCCAACAGCTGCAGCTGACAAAGCACTGCCAAATTTAGAAGATGTTCTTGGGAGAATCGAATATCTCAAAGAGCGCTTAGAGACTAACTATGTGCGAATTATCTCGAATGATGAGATGTATCTATCGCGCTTGGAGCAGCAA